>JAHEJY010000031.1 GCA_024638625.1 Actinomycetes bacterium | reverse complement strand
TGGTGTTCCTGCCTCTGGCGATCACGGGCCAGAGAGCGGGGCTCGAGATTGTTCAACCCATGGCCGTGGCGGTGCTGGGCGGCCTCGTCGGCACAGCTGTGATGACGCTCGTGGTGCTGCCTGCGCTCTATGCGAGATGGGGGTTCGTGGAGAAACCCGATACGTCAGCGGCCGATCTGTTCGAGATCGATCTGCGCGAAGTCCCCATGGCGGTGGACTGATGCCGGAGACCATGCAACGCACATCTCGGCTGGCCAGGGCCTCCTTACTCCTCACGGGGTTGGCGCTGGTGGCCGTTTCCTGCGGCTCTTCCGCCGATACGATCGAGAAGGAAGCACCCGCCACACTGACAGCGGTGGAAGGCACCGATCTGTATCAGGTCGAGCTGAGCGAATCCGCAGCGGAGCGTCTCGATATTCAGACCACCGTGGTGGAGGCCGCAGAGAATGGCCTCGTTGTGCCGAGTGCGGCGGTGATCATCATCCCCGACGGCACGTATTGGGTATACACGAATCCTTCGCCGCTCACCTTTGTGAGAGAAGAACTCATCTCCGTCTACGAAGAGGATCTCATGGCCTTCTTCGAGGACGGCCCTTCGATCGGCAGCAAGGTGGTGACGGTCGGAGTCCCTGAGTTGTACGGCACCGAGTTCGGTATAGGAAAGTAGAGGGCGCGCATGCTGAAGTGGGTAATCGGTTCCAGCCTCAAGTATCGGTATATCGTCATGGCGCTCGCAGCCGGGTTGATGTTCTTTGGCGTAGGGCAGCTCAGCAACAGTCAGATCGACGTGTTCCCGGAGTTTGCTCCGCCCCGCGTCGAAATCCAGACACCATCGCTCGGGCTGTCGGCCTCCGAGGTCGAATCGCTCGTTACCGTTCCGCTGGAACAATCGCTGGCGGGGATTCCGGGACTTGCCGAGATCCGTTCGAAATCGGTTGAGCAGCTGTCGTCGATTCTGTTGATCTTCGATCGAGGCACTGATCTCCTGGATGCCCGCCAGCTGGTCAACGAGCGAATCGCCCGCATATCGCCGAGTCTCCCTACCTGGGCCAGCCCGCCGGTGATGATTCAGCCATTGTCGTCCACCAGCCGGGTCTTGAAAGTCGGGCTGACCTCCGCTGACCCGGAACTCGACCTTATCGATATGTCGATGGTGAGCTATTGGACGATCCGGACCCGGCTCCTGCAGGTGCCGGGGGTGGCGAATGTGCCCATCTGGGGTGAGCGGCTGGAGATGCTCCAGGTCCAGGTCGAACCGGAGCGACTGCGCAACGACGGCGTGACCCTCGAGCGGGTGGCGACATCAACGGCTGATGCACTCGAAGCCGGTTTGTACCAGTACTCAGAGGGCCACATCATCGGGACCGGGGGTTTTGTCGATGACGCCGACGGGCGCCTGTCGGTCCGCCACGTGTCGCCGATCATCAATCCCGAGGACCTGGCCGATATTCCGGTGCAGACCACGACCGGTGAGTTCCGCCGTCTCGGCGACGTGGCCGAACTGGTGCGTGATCACCAACTTCTCAACGGCGATGCGGTCATCAATGATGGCCCGGGCCTGATGCTGATCGTGGAAAAGCTCCCGTGGGCCAACACGCTGGATGTCACCCGCGGGGTCGAGGAAGCTCTCGAGGACCTCAAGCCGGGATTGCCAGGGTTCGAAGTCGATTCCGAGATCTTCCGGCCCGCCACGTTCATCGAGGAGTCCATCAGCAATCTGTCCAAGGCCATCTTGATCGGTGCCGTCTTGATGATCGGGATGCTGAGCATTTTCCTGTTCGAGTGGCGCACGGCCCTCATCAGCGTGGTCGCCATCCCCTTGTCATTGGTGGCAGCCGGTCTCGTGCTGCATTGGAGAGGCGCAACGATCAATACCATGATCCTGGCCGGGATGGTGATCGCGCTCGGCGATATCGTCGACGACGCGATCATCGACATCGAAAACGTGGTCAGACGCTTGCGCCAGCATCGCGCCGCCAACAGCACGACTTCTACCGCTCGGGTGATCCTCGACGCGTCGTTGGAAGTCCGCAGTGCCATCGTCTACGCAACGCTCATCGAGGTGGTCGCGATTGCGCCGATCTTCTTGCTCACCGGTCTCTCGGGGGCCTTTTTCCGGCCGTTGGCCACGTCGTACGCACTGGCATTGCTTGCCTCCATGGTGGTCGCACTCACCGTTACTCCGGCACTGAGTTTGGTGTTCTTCCGAAATCCGAATTCCCTCCGTCATCGCGAGTCGCCTGCGGTGCCGCCGCTCAAGGCCGCGTATGGCAAGGTGCTGAGCCGCATCATCAACCGACCGCAGGGGGCGTATCGCACAGTGGGGGCGGTTACGGTGGCAGGGGTGCTACTCGTGCCGCTGCTCGGACAGTCACTGCTGCCCGAGTTCAAGGAGCGCGATTTCTTGATGCACTGGCTGACCAAGCCCGGCACGGGGCAAGTTGAGATGGTCCGCATCACCGAAGAGGTCAATCGGGAGCTTCTCACGATTCCGGGGGTGAGAAACGCCGGATCCCACATCGGGCAGGCGTTGCTGATGGATGAGGTGGTCGGAATCGATTTCGGGGAAAACTGGGTCAGCGTCGACCCGGCGGTGGACTACGACGACACGAGAGACAAGATCCAGGAGGTGGTCGACGGATATCCCGGCTTGTTCCGTGATGTGCAGACATACCTGAAAGAACGCATCAGGGAAGTCTTGACCGGGTCGAGTGAACCGATCCAGGTTCGCATCTACGGCCAGGACCTCGAAATCTTGAGAGAGAAGGCTGCCGAGGTGGAAGAGGGATTGGCGGCGATTCCGGGGACGACCGCCGCCCATTCGGCCTTTCAGGAAGATATTGCCCAAATCCGGGTCGAGGTAGATCTCGAGGCAGCCCAGGAGGTGGGGATCAAGCCGGGCGATGTACGGCGGGCGGCCGCCCGGCTCATCGCCGGGGAGGAGGCGGGTGATATCTTTCACGAAGGCAAGGCATATG
Source organism: Actinomycetes bacterium (assembly GCA_024638625.1). Lineage (GTDB taxonomy): Bacteria > Actinomycetota > Acidimicrobiia > Spongiisociales > SHLN01 > JABDOU01. The sequence continues at coordinate 18,561 of JAHEJY010000031.1, read as the reverse complement.
ACGTCCAGGTCTGGAGCATCCCGGAAACGCGTCGCAGCTTCACTGATGTGCAGAACCTGCTCATCGACACGCCAAGCGGTCAATGGGTGAAGCTCTCGGACATCGCGAACGTGGCCATTGCGCCGGTGCCCAACATCATTGAGCACCAGGACTTGTTCCGGAGTATCGACGTCGGCGCCGATATCGATCACACGCGCGACCTGGGTGCGGTGGTGGACGATGTCGAGGACCTGCTGGCGGGCATCGAGTGGCCGGTCGGCTACAACCCGGAGCTGCTAGGAGAATTCACAGAGCGGGAGGCGGCCTCGACGAGGCTCTATACATTTTCGATCGTCGCTGCCGTCGGGGTCTTCCTGCTGCTGCAGGCCTCATACTCGAATACCCGGCTGGCCTGGTTGTCCTTCCTGACGCTCCCTATTGCTCTGATCGGAGGGATCATCGCCGCCTACCTATCCGGGGGTGTGTTGTCGCTCGGATCACTGGTGGGGTTCTTCACGGTGCTCGGCATTGTTGCTCGTAATGGGATCATGCTCATCAGCCACTATCAGCACCTCGAGAACGAAGAGGGTATGGAGTTCGGGCCGGAACTGGTGTTGCGCGGTGCGAAAGAACGAGTCGTGCCGATTCTCATGACCGTACTGACGACCGGACTCGCCCTGATTCCTTTGATCCTGACCGGCGAGATCCCGGGCCAGGAAATCGAATATCCGATGGCAATTGTGATTCTCGGTGGTTTGATCTCGGCGACCCTGCTCAATCTGTTCGTGGTCCCGAGCCTGTACCTCAGATTCGCCAAGGCCAAGCCCAAAGAACCGTCAGGCGGGCAGGTCAGCCCGGTGACCGGATAACGAAAGGACTGACATGCGCCGACGTTCCCATCTCACACTTCTGGCGGCAGTGGCCCTCGTACTCTCGTCGTGCGGGGGCGAATCAACCGCGCTCACCACCATGCCGCCGGCGGAAGCCGTGCTGGTGGCGGCGCAGACTCCGACGACGACCGCAGTCCCTCCGCTGCCGGAGGTTCCGCCGGCACGAAGCGAGTTCGAGGAATGGGATCCGTCGGTCTTCAGCAATCCGACCCGTATCGACAACCCTTGGATGCCGATGACGCCCGGCACGAAACTGGTCTACGAAGGCGTAACCAATGAAGAAGGCGAGGAGATCTTCCACGAGATCATCACGATCATCACCCCACTCACGAAAGTGATCGATGGCGTCAATACCGTGGTGCTGTGGGATCGGGACTTCAGTGACGGCAACCTGGCAGAAACCGAGTTGGCCTTCTTCGCTCAGGACGACGACGGCAATGTGTGGCGCATGGGTGAGCACCCCGAAGAGTACGAAGACGGCGTGTTGCTCGATGCCCCGACCTGGCTGGCCGGTATCGGCGGATCGTATGCCGGGGTCGCCATGCGGGCCAACCCTGAGCCGAATACGTCGAGCTACTCGCAGGGTCTTGCGCCGTCGGTTGAATTCATCGATCGAGCACTGGTCAGTGAGCTGGGTCTCGAGACATGTACCCCGGCCGACTGCTACTCCGATGTCCTGCTGATTGAGGAGTTCAACGTTGAAGAGCCCGGAGCGTTCCAACTGAAGTACTTCGCGCAGGGGGTTGGTAATGTGCGCGTCGACTGGGCGGGAACCGATACGACCAGGGAAGAGCTCGAGTTGATCTCGGTGGAAAGGCTATCGTCGGCTGAGATGGCCGAGGTGATTGCGGCTGCTCTCGAACTCGAAGCCCACGCGTACGAGATCAGTCCCACGGTCTACGGCGTGACCGAGCCGATCGCGGTCCCGTAGGGGCTAGATCTCGTAGCCTGGTCGCCCGGTTGCCAGCCAGTCTTCAAAGGCGGCTTCGGTACCGACGTCGGTTTGTTGCTGAACCGAGATCGCATAGCGATGGTGGAGAATGTCGCAGAAGGCCTGAATGGGATCGGTGTCTTCTCCTACGGTCTGGCGGACCCGTTCGATCCACGGTTCGAATTCACCGACCCTCCAGCGCACGGCGTTGACAGCCTTGTCAGAGCTGTTCGGATGATGTGCTTCGAAATATCGCAGATCCGAAAGGATCTGTCGGGCCTGGGCCTCGCTGGTGCGCAATCCCGTGAGGTCGCGTAACCGGTTGCGATGATGCCTGCGGCCGGTGGCCGTGACGTTCAACCGGAGTCGCGAGCCCTGTGCGTGCGGAATGAGGGTGAAATCGTCGACGTCGAAACCCAGTTCGTTGAGAGCGTGGACGCGCTCCTGGATCCGATATCGCTCGTCAACACCGAGGATGGTGGTGCGGTTGATCTCAGCCCAGAGTCCTTGATAGCGTTCGGCGATGTCCTCTCCTAAGCGCAAGTCCGCCTGATCGAGGTCACGGCCCGCCGCAGCAGCAATGTCGAGCATCCCGCCTGCGACGTTCTGGATCATGATGTCGAGGTCCTCTTCCCTCTGCCCGTCGGACAATCCGGTTTCCCGGTATTCGGACGTCTCTGCATCCACGAGGACCGTCTGGATCTCTTCGGCGTCGAATCGATAGAGGACGTTCGACAGTGAACAGTCACCCCAGAAGAAGCCGATCAGGTGCAGCTCTACGAGTAGGACCGCGAATGCATCGAGCATCTGGTTCCTTCTCTTGCCGAATCCGGCTCCGCTCAGCAATTCTCGATACGAGAAGGAGTAATCGAGGTAACGGGTGATGAGGGCAGCCGATTCCTCTGCGCCGGGGTCGATGGCCGCGTTTTTGACCAATCCCACCGGTTCGACGGCGGGTCCTTCCTCTTCCTCCAGTTTGCGCAGCATGGTGTAGTCGCGATCGGCCGGACGAACCGGAAGCTGTTTGATCACATAGATGCCGCTTGGGTATTCGACGAATCGCACGGTGTGTCGCGAAATGCCTTTGGGGAGCTCCACCAGGCGAGCGATGTCCCAATCGAGCAGCGGCTGCTCCCAGGGCAGGTCGACGAAATCGGGGTGCCCGGGGCGGGTCGTGATCGTGATCGTGTCTTCCATGAGACGAGGTTAGGTAGTTGTCTTGTCTCGGTACCCTTGCCCGGTGGAGACCCCGGAAAAGATTGAAATCAAGGGCGGCAAAATCCTCTCTCTGACCTGGGGCGATGGCAGCACGCAGGACATCAGTGCTTCTGAACTGCGATCCGCCTGCATGTGCGCAACGTGCCGGGAAGCGACCGGAGCGAGAGCCACGGCCGCCGTCCTCGAGCATCCTGCACAGATCGAGATCACGGGCGCCACGCTGGTGGGTGCCTACGCCATCAATTTCGGTTTCGCCCCTGACAACCACCACACGGGGATCTACTCGTTTGATTCTCTGCGGGCGATGACGGGCGCGGGATGAGAGTCGCTTAGTGGATATCGGCGTCGACCTGATCGAGTCCTACCTCCGAATCAATGGGTATTTCACCCTCACGGAATTCGAGGTTCAGCGCCAGGTGGACGGTGGTGGATACGAAACGGTGACCGACGTCGACGTGATGGGAATCAGGTATCCGGGGCACCTTCTGGCTGCCGACAACCACGACCCGACCCGCCGCGACCAGTTGCTTGTCGAAGACGAGGTGCTCGGGCTCAACCTCGAGGACGTCGACGTGATCATTGGCGAGGTCAAGCAAGGAAAGGCGGTATGGAATACCGGTCTCACGAGTCACCACACGCTTCATGCTGTCATCAGCCGCATCCAGTGGCTATATGCCGATCCAACCCACGACGTCGTCAAGAAGCTTTCAAACAAGCCAGTGTGTTTCTCCAAGGCCCGCGGCGGTGGTTCCATCCGGACCCGTTTGGTTGCCTTCGGCCGCAGTCCGCTCAACGACCTGAACACCATTTCTCTGACCCACGTGTTCGAGTTCCTGGTCGACTACTTCGAGCGCTTCGACGATGTCCTCAAGCCGGCTCAGATCAAAGCCCCCTCAGCCGCGCTGGTGCGGCTTCTCGTCAAGACCGGCTTCTCGGTCAAGAAGTTGGATGAGCTCTAGGGGACGCCACCCCACAGCGACAGCCCCGTGATCTCGTCGAAGAGACGTTCGGGGGGATCGCCGAGGATTTCTTCAACCCTCACCTCGATGGCGAAGACGATGGTGCCCGAATTCACGTGGCCCCCTATTGCTTTGCCGTCCCGATCGGCCAGTGCCATGTGGGTGTGGATGAAAGGCTCGCCGTCGAGAAGGGAGATGTTGCCAATGCCCGCAAGCACTTCGAGATGCTGTGCGATCTCGAAATCTTCGTAGCGCTGTTCGTCCTGGTTGTAGTAGCGCAACGAAGCGTGTGAGATCGCACCGAGGTAATTGATCCAGCCGGCTTGCACACCGTGGTGTTTGGCAAAGTCGGTGAGGGACGTAACCAGGTCGGAGCCGGTTGGCAATCGGAGCAGGAACTCCCGTCCAGTCTCAAAAACGTGGGCTTGCATCAACGCTCCTTTCCGGCAGCTTTGACCAGAGCTGTCGCTCGTTTGGGATCGACCGGGTTGGTTGTGATTCCGTCGACTTTCGAAGCGGTGCCGACGATAACCGCTTCGGCTACCTCCAGCATCTTTGCGATAGTCCGATTGGTTACTCCCGAGCCGACCATGACCGGCATCTCGCCTGCGAGTTTGGCAACGGCCTTCAGGTCATCGAGAGCCGTTGGTTTGCCCGTGCCGGGTCCACTCACGATCACGGCGTCGGCGCCGGACCGTTCGATGAGGTCGGCGGCAGCATCCCGTAACGTCAACCCGGCCGGGGGCGTGGCGTGCTTCACCATCACATCGGCACAGATGACCACGTCCGGGCAGATCTGATCGCGAAGCCGAACCACCTCCGCTGCGCGTCCCGTGATCAAGCCCTGGTCGGTGAACATCGAACCGGACAAGACGTTGATGCGGACGAAGTCGGCCGTCGTCGCGGCGGCAATCGCCAAAGCTGCCAACCCATCGTTGCGAAGGACATTGACGCCGATATCCATATCGGTCTCACTCGCCAGGTTCGCGATCACGCTCGTCATGGCGGCAACGGTTACGGGCGGGACCTGGTCCGCAAAAAACGGTGCATCCCCATAGTTCTCCACAATGAAGGCGTCGAAGCCGGCTTCGGCCAGCGTGGACGCATCTCGTCGGGCTGCATCAATGATCGACAACATCGGAGTTGAATGAGCAGGTGCCCCCGGCAGAGGGGGCAGGTGGATGACGCCGATGATCGACATGTCAGACGTAGCAGCGGATGACCCTCAGAGCTGTCTGGGCGAGTTCGCCTTCGGCCTCGAGGCTGGTGTTTGCCGCTTTCTCGCGTTGGACTGCGACCCTGCAGAATTCTCCGGCGGTACCGCTGATCACATTGGCCGCATCCTCAGGGCCGAATGTCCATCTCTTGTACTCCGGCGCCTTCAGCTCTATGCGGAGATCTCCCGTGTACTCCTCGCCGACGAGCTTGAATGAATAGGGGAGGGAGTTGTACGCGAGCTTGGCGATGTGGTAGAGACGGAGCGTGTCCTCGGGTTCGGAACCTACCGCCCGGTGGGCGTCGAGGCCGTGGGCCCAGGTCTCCATGAGGCGAGCCGACGCGAAACTCCGGGCTGACATAGGGCCCGCAAACCACGGTATTCGCTCGTCCCCACTGAGCTTCGACAGCTGTTCAACCACCCGTGCCCGGCTGTTGCGCCACCATTCGAGCGTGTCCTGTACCCGCATCGTCCGGCCGTGCTCGACGCCGACCTGATTGAAATGATCGATGGTCGGATACTTGGCGGCGTCACCGAGTTTTGAACCATCTTCGGCCAGGGCGTTGTATGCGTAATCTTCGAGGTGGGCCAGGTGGCTGACGAGGTCGCGAATATCCCACCCGACGGCGCTGGTATGGGTGTTCCACTTTCGGAAATCGATTGTCTGTAGAAACTGATCGATGGTTTGCTGTTCCGCCACAAGGTCGGAGAGGATCTCACGCACATCCCCAATCTAGCGGGCCGAGCAGGTGGTTTACGCCGGTGATGGCCCGGGGGCTAGTCGGCGGGAAGCTCGTTGAGGGCGTCGATGAGATTTCGCAATCGGCCCAGACTGCGCCGATTGAACGTAAACCGGATGCGATCGAGACCGAGCGCATCTTCGTCGGCGATTTCGGCCGGCGTAGGTCCGATGCGATGAATCGTGCCCTTGACCACGATGTCGGAGAACGTCGCGTTGAGGTGGGCGAGTTCGGCCTCGTCAGGTGCCCGGTGCATGCGCAGAACCATGTCACCATCGACGAAGCGTTGCGATTGGTAGTTGGAGTAAAAATCGCAAATGATGTCGGCCGCCTGGGTCGCGTCGTGGCAGCGGTCAAACAAATGAAGGTCGTCGGCTGAGATCATGCCTTGTTTCAACAGGGTCTCCTGGGCAAATTCCAACCAGAGGTCCCAATAGCCGGTTTCCTTGGTATCCATGAGGATCACGGGGACCATCATCGACTTGCCGGTCTGGATGAGTGTCAGAGCCTCGTACGCCTCGTCCATCGTGCCGAATCCGCCAGGGAAGAGGGCGAACGCGTGCGATTCCTTTACGAACATGAGTTTGCGGGTGAAGAAGTATTTGAAGTTGAGCAGTTTGTTCTGCGGCACATGCTCGTTGGCTGCTGCCTCGAACGGCAGTCGGATGTTGACTCCGAACGAGTCGCCCTGAGCGCCCTCGTTTCCTGCCTGCATGATGCCCGGCCCTGCGCCGGTGATCACCATCCAGTCGCGTTTTTCTGTCATCAACCGGGCAAACTCGGCTGCCAGGAGATAGTTCGGATCGTCAGGAGGTGTGCGCGCAGAACCGAATATCGAGACCTTATGTCGATCCTTATACGCAGCAAATACACGCATCGGATAGCGCAGCTCTTTCAGAGCGGTGTTCACGAGTTTGACATCGCCCCGGTCGGCGTCATCCCTGTACAGCTTGAGGATCGTGACGATCATTTCCTCGACGAGATCGGCGTTCGATCCGTCGCCGGCAGCGGAGATCAGCGCGCGGATCTGATCTTCGATGCGACTGTCGTCAATGGTCATGGACGAAATCTAGCTGGCCGTCAACTGTGGGCATCCAGGATGGATGGACCGGGAAAGAATGCTCCGGCAGGAACCCAATGGGTTTTCACGCCCTTGTTTCCCATCAGCACGGTGAATGTGTCGGCCTCATCGGTGGTCAACCAAATCGCAGCCGTCGGCCGCGTCGGGCTTGGAGGGCACGACAGATGCCAGAGTCTCAGCAGTCGGGTTCGGGCTCTGGTCATAAAGACGGGCTCGTCGAGAACCACCAGCGTATTCGGCAGTTGCGGGTACCGGGCCAACTGGGTCTGTGCGGTGGGGATCCCCTCCGCATAAGCGCCGACCAGCCAGTCTCCGACGCCGGGTCCCACATAAACGGTATGGATCCGATCGAGACTGATCGATTGCATACCCGTCATCACTCGCGTGTCGTCGATGATCACACGGTCGTTATCCACCAGGAGTTGCGGGGCGGCAGCCGACGTTGTCACATGCTTGAACCCGCTGGCAACCAGCTCAAACCCGACAAGGCCGGCGCCGACCACCAGCATTGCCGAGACTGTGCCCATCTCCGTGAATAGTGCGCGGGTGACCGACCACGTCAACATGAGGATGCCGAAGAACACGACGATGAGACCGCCGCTGGCCGCGGAGAACCGCTGGCGAAACTGATACTTGAGAGTTACCGGAGCTTGTTCCATCCCGACTGAATCGGCATTCGCGACAAGCTTCCAAAGATATTTGTTGCGGCGCGGTTGAGCGCCTCACTGGAACGGGTTGGCTGTCGGACCGGTCCGGAGAACCGCGTTCCAAACCGTCTCGTAGTGGTCACGATCGAACGCGTCGACATGGGGCAGCACGAACTCTGCCCACGCATTGCGCAACGGATCTTCCGAGCCGGCATACATCATCAGGCCGGCAGGAAGACGGTCCAGCACCGAGCGCAAGCTCATGGGTGTTTCGACGCGGGTCCGGCTGTCGGTCGCTGTGAATGAGTCGTTGACCTCGACCGACAGGCGGGTAATCGCGTCTACATAGTCGTCGTGCATCGTTGGATACCGGCGTTTCAACATGGCTGCAAGCTGGAGATCGGTAGGGAAGTCTTTTTCCCAGATCACCCAGCGGTCGGCAAATGCCTTGTTGAGCGTCTGGGTGCCTGCGTAATCGCGAAGATCGGTGGGGTTCATGGTGCCGAACAGGCGAGTGTCATTCCGCAGCTTCACGGTCTCGCCGTTCGGCAGATCGAGTGCCTGGTGGCGGTCCAGTAGCCCGTGTAATGCGAATAAGGTCTCGGCTCCAGCGGCATTGAGCTCTGAGAGGTTGATGAGCGCCGGGCCGCGTAGCGCCCGGGTGATATCGCCATCCTGCCAGCGCGATTCGGTGCCGCCTTTTCCGTCACCGTGCAAGGTGACCGATCCGATCAGTGTGATATCTCGCACTTCACCGGTCAGGGGAATCCGGTAGTAGGGGAGCTGGAGCGCAGCAGCAAACTGCTCGAGGTCGTGGTCCTTCCCGGTGCCCATGTGCCCGCGCAACGCCATGTGGAGCGGTGTCTTGTCATCGATGGAGCGACGCACCTCCTCGAGGCGCGCCAGCTTGTAAAGCATGCCGAGATCGAGGTAGTACGGATCGGCTTCCGGGATCTTCGACATGCGCTGTTCGTAGTCCGGCAGATCCTTTGGCAACTCGAACGTCTTCAAGCTGATGGGCTTGCGTTCGCCTGTCGGGTCTTCAAACTTCACACTCTTAGCCATGGTTGCTCCATTGGTTGCTTGCTGTCCATTGCGATCTATGCCACCACTCCTCGCCGCCCGACAAGCTCAGCGCTCCTCGCAGCGCAGTACGGACGCCTTCTACCATCGCCCGGGTGAGGGCATCGGGGCGTTCGACGACCTCATGTTGGCTGTACGCGGTTTGCACGGTTCCGTCTCCGATGCCGATCCCGAGGACGTTGGTGCCGCCGCGCTCTGCATCCTCGACGGTTGCCGCCAGACTCTCGATGGATCCCCGTGTCATGCCGTCCGCCAGCACGACGAGAATACGAACCTCTGCCCGGCGCGCATTGAGACGCTCCACCGCGTGGCTGACGTTGTATTCGTCGACGTTGGCTGCTTTGTCGAACATCGAGACCGGAGGGCTGGTGTCGCCTCGTAGCCCCGCTTCGGCAGCGGCTTTGCGGGGCTCGGCCGCTGTCCAGAACAGACCGGCCAGAAGCTCTTCGCTCGAACGCCATCGTTCTGCGAATGATTTCACGAGATAGTGATTGACCGTCCTCGTCAATCGCTCGGCAGAGCCTTGTTGCGTCCGCTTCAAGCCGGCTGTTGCGGCGTGCATTCGTTTTCGGTATGACGTCTCGGTGTCGTCGGGCCCGGCAGCAAAAGCGCGATTGAAAAGCCCGACCTCGAATTCCACCTGCAGCTCGTCGGCCAGCCGGGCGAGACTCCATGCTCCCAGCGTGGCCGCAGCCATACCCCAGGGGGCCCGTGAACCGCCCGGTAGCTCCCGTGGCTGGAGCATGCTGGCCGAGCCGTCGATGAGGAGGCTCACGGCGTAACTTCGACGAGAGGACAGGGCACGGCGCTCAAACATGCGTTGATACAGACCGCCTCCGAGGAGGAGCGCGGCGTAGGGCGACAGGTCACCGGCGTCGTAGCCCGATCGAAGACCTCGTCGTTGGTTTGCGACGAACAACGGCCACAATTCGCCGGATACGCGCCTTTGGGCCACCTGCCAGTTCCGTGCCGCTTGTTCGAGGGATTCGCGTCCCTGGTCGGCGAAGCCGGTGAACTCTTTCGGAAATGGCGTCACGACCAGCTTTCCGCCTGTACCAACGGGCGGATAGACGGTGGGGGCCTCTGAGACGCGAATGAGGTGATCGGTCGTCGGGTCACCCGCCAGATCCGAGTCTCCGGCCTTATCCGACTCGCCCGCCGCCGATTGCGACGCTTCTTTGGTGTCTTCGTACGAACTGGCATCTGCCAGAATCGGGGAAGCGAGCCGCACCGAATCAACGCCATCGTTGATCGCGTCCTTGTCGCCTTCTTGTTTCTCCGAGTCGCCAACGGCGGCCGTCTCGGTTGCGTCCGTCACGAGACCGTGGAGTCTGGCAACGGCCAGGAGCTGGAGCGCAAGGTATCCGACCTCCCACGGATCGCGGGAGCGGCGGACATCGGTGATGAAGGCGGTGGCGTCATCGAGGGCCATCGCCACGTGAGGCTCTACGACCTTTTCGAGGTATTCACGATCGAGGTAGTCGCCCACCATCAGGAAGCAGGCGAGGGCGTACTGTCCGAGCGGCCGGATGGATGTCATGGCATCTGGAACGGCGGCCCGGTACATGTCGCCCAACACCGATCGGGCGCCCTTGTAGGTATCGAGGTGCACCGATTCCTGCCGGGCGTCTTCGAGGGATAGGAACAACGCATCCGCTGCAGGCCCACCTGCGTAGTTGATGGCCTTCAGCAGCGGGACCGGTTCGACCGGCTGCTCCTGGTCTTCGGCGAGCCACTCGCCCGGGATGACCCGCGGTTCTTCGAAGTCCGTAACCGCAAGGTGGATGACCTCGTGCAGCGCCGAGGCCAGCGCGACCTCCGAAGGGGTGACGGGAGCGCGGCGCAAATAGGCCGCTTGAAAGAGCCCGGGATCGAGGACGACTTCGTCGTGGCGCGATGAGGATCTGGAGCCGAGGCGCACGCGGAGGTTCTCGTTTCCCGAAACCGACCTTGCAAACCTCGTCACAGCCGGTGCAACCCGCTGATAACGCGCGATGACGGCTTCGATGGCCCGCTCCTCGGCGGGCAAAATGTCGGTGAGGAGTGACTCGTTTCGGGCGCGCATAAACGAACAGCTTATCCCGGCGCCCTGCCTGGGAAATCGTATCCAGGTACGGTGTCACCGCCCGGGATCTAGGAGGATCCCGTCCGAGGCGATCGGAGGCTGGCGCGGAGCGGGCCATCATCAGGCCTTGGGCTGTCTACGAGCGAATGCCTCCGCACAACGTTGCTGATAGGCGCTGAGTCGGTAGCTGGACCGGGCTATGTCGTAGTGACGGGGGCACCCAGATCCAATTCGTAGACCGCAAACGGAATCACATCCGCGACGGCATCGTAGAGCCGTCGCGCCGGTTGATTGTCGGTCGCAGTCAGCCAATACACCCGGCTGCAGCCAAAGGCCGCGGCCGAATCGGCCACCGCGGAGATGAGGGCCCTACCTATTCCCCGTCCCCGAACATCGGAACGAGTGAAAAGATCCTGCAGGTAGCAGGCCGGTTGGGGGGCCCAGGTGTCCGGATGGAGAAGGAAGTGGGCGATACCGGCGAGTTCGCTGCCATCCAAGAACGCGCCAAGACCTGCGATGCCACCATCACCCATCAGCCTGACCCACGTGTCCAAAGGATGACGATCACTCTCGCTGACGTTGTAGAAATCGAGATACCCGAGCCAAAGCGGCACCCATGCTTCGTGGTCGTCGGCTTGGAGAGGCCGAACGGTGACAGCCACGGGCTAAGCCGCCACGGTCATTACGGCCAGCAGCGTCGCGATGATGATCACGGTTCCTGCCAGGGCTGCGAATACTGCGATCAGGAGTCCTGCGGGTGTGACGAGCTTGAACGACACCATGGTTTTGCCGGCGACTTCCATGAGTTCGCCCCGGCGGCGAGCGAGTGTCCATAGCCCGTGGAATAGGCTTGCGATCAACCCGGTTTGGCGGAGGGCTGAGAGTTCCCCTCTGGTCTGGCTGACGATGTCCCTGAGATCGTCAGCCATCTCGAGATTCGCCATCGACCTGACCATTCCGGCGAACCACCACAACACGGCTCCGGGGGCGAGCAAGATCGCCAGGCCCACAGTCGGCAAGAGCCACCCGCTGCCATCTGTCTTCAATCGGACCACCAGCAGGACCCAAAGCAGTGCACCGCTGAAGAGTGTCGTTCTCGCAAACCATGTCAGCCCGGTGGCGCTGGACTTCGCCAATCCGTGAGCCCGCGCGAGCAGCCCGACAACATTTCGTCCCGTTTCGCCGAAACCCATATCCAGACACTAAATGCTGATCATCACGATCACCTCTACAGTGGTGGCTTATGCACTACTCGCTCACAACACTCGACAATGGTGTACGCGTCATCTCCGAAACCATGCCCGAGGTCAGATCGCTGGCGGTCGGGTGCTGGGTCGATACCGGCACGCGAGATGAATTGCCGAATGAGGCGGGGGCCGCCCATTTCCTGGAACACCAGTTGTTCAAAGGCAGCGAGCGCTTGTCGGCACGCGAGATTGCCGAAGCTTTCGACGCTGTCGGGGCCAGATCCAATGCGTTTACGTCCAAGGAAGAGACGTGCTATTGGGCTCGCATGCGAGACGACGACCTTCCGCTCGGCATGGAGCTGCTAGGAGAGATGCTGCAGCGCCCGGCATTTCGACCGCACGAGGTCGACTCGGAAAAGCATGTTGTGCTCGAGGAAATCAACATGAACGAGGACGACCCGACCGATGTTGCATACGAGGAGTTCATGGCTGCGGTCTGGCACGGGCATGATCTCGAACGCCCCGTTCTCGGAACCAGAGAATCGATCGCGGCCATGACGCCGGATGATTTACGCGGCTACTGGGGTCGCCGATATCACGCGAAGAATCTGGTGGTCGCGGTTGCCGGCAACGCAACACACGACGATATTGTGGCTCTCACGCAGGAGCACTTTGGTGATTGGCACCAGGACGAGCCGACCCACAACCATCAGCCGGCCGAGATCTCCTCGCGGGTCAACATGCGTCGTCGCGATACCGAGCAAACACATTTAGTGCTGGGGTGCGAGGGTATTCCGAGAGGTGATGATCGCCGCTTCGCTCTCGGACTTCTGAATCATGTCGTGGGCGGCGGGATGTCCTCCCGGCTGTTTCGCGAAATCCGCGAAGAACGGGGATTGGCGTATGCGGTATACGCATTCAGCTATCCCCACGCCGATACCGGGGCATACGGCGTCTACGTCGGTACCACGCCAACCAATACCCATACCGTCATCGATCTCGTCAAGGACGAATTGGACAAGGTCGCGGCGCACGGCATCACGCCTGAAGAATTGGACCGATCCAAGGGCCATGTCCAGGGTGCGCTGGCGCTCTCGTCGGAAGATCCCAATGGGCGTATGAATCGGCTCGGGCGGCGGGAGATAAACGGCCAGGAGCACCTGTCCGTTGACGAGATGCTTGCTCGTTATGAGGCCGTCACGCTCGAAGAGATCTCGGAAGTCGCAGCGGACCTGTATCGAAGGCCCCGAGTCATCGGGGCCGTCGGTCCGTTTGAGGCTTCGGATCTCGAGCACCACGTGTCGGAAGAGCGCGGGGCTACATGATCAAGGTCGCGGTTTCGGGGGCACGGGGACGGATGGGCTCGATCACAGTGGACGCCGTGCAGGCGGCCCCGGACATGGAGGTCATCGCCCGATTCGAGGCTTTCAGCGATCCTTCGATCGTGGCAGCAGCCGATGTCGTCGTCGAGTTCACCCGGCCCGACGTCGTGTTCAAGAACGCCGAGGCCTGGCGCACCCTGGAGGTGCACGCCGTCATAGGCACCTCCGGGTTCACCGAGGAGCGGATCGGACGCCTGCGAGATATGTGGGGAACCGGCCCTCCCAACTGCCTGGTCGTGCCCAATTTCTCCATCGGAGCGGTCATGGCAATGAGGTTCTCGGAGATGGCAGCGCCCTTCTTCCATGGAGCAGACGTGATCGAGATGCACCAATCCGCCAAAGCAGATGCCCCGTCCGGAACTGCCCTCGCCACGGCAGGCCAGTTGGCAGAGGCAGGCAGCTTCAGCCCGCCGACATCAGAACCACTCCTCGACGGTGTCCTCGGTGCCGATCACTTCGGTGTAGGCATTCACTCCATCCGTCAGCCAATCGAGATCGCCGATCAGGAAACCCGCCTGTCATCTCACGGCGAAATGTTGAGCATTCGCCACACGGCCTTTGGCCGCGAGGCATACGTACCCGGTGTCCTAGCCGCTATCCGCAAGATTCCGGACTTGCCGGGCGTGACCGTTGGGCTCGAAGCGGTCCTCGGGTTGTAGCCGGCTACGGAGCCTCGATCGCTTCGAATATCTCAGGATTCGGGTTGCCGGCCACGTCGAGGAAGCCGATCGCGCCCTTGTAGAAAGCCCTTGTGAGCGCATGGTCTACCAGAATGATGCGAGAGGGAACATATCCGACGATATCAGCCACCACACCGCCGCCGGCCGGTACCAGCGTCGTCTGGGAGCCTCGGATCGGAGGTGAATACGTGGCGCCCTCCTGCCACACCGCGTCCCAATGAGATCCGATCGGATGGAAGTTTGAGTCGAGATCGATGCCGGCATTGACAAAGTAGAACCGTGCCCGCTCGCCGACATTCATCGCAAGTGGATTCTCGGTCAGGGCACCCTTGTATCCGTTGAAGACAACCATCGATGGGTGTTCGTTGAGCAACGCATCTCGATCGAGCTCCGTGAGGCCTTCCTCCACCGAGTCGGTGTAGTACTCGGATTGCACCACGTAGAACTCCTTGTCCGCAGGAGGGAGCGGCTCCTCGGGATCCACCACGATGCCTCCATACATACCATGGGCGATGTGCTCAGGTACATCGCCGAACGCGCAGTGGTACATGAATACGCCCGGATAGAGCAACCTGGCTTCGATGGTCGCGGTTTCGCCTGGCGCAACAACAGTGGCCTCCGCGCCGCCGCCCTGTCCCGTCACCGCATGGAAATCGACATTGTGGGGGTGGGTGTTCGACGCCGGGTTCGTGACGGTGAAGCGGAAAACATCACCGACTCGCGCCCGAATGACCGGACCCGGAGTGCCGATGACGGGAGTGTCGTCGCCTGCGATCTTGTAACCCCACGTCTCGAACTCGACGCCGGTGGCCGGGTCGATGGCTGCCACATTCTCGACGACATCGAAATGCACTTCGACAATACGCTGTTCTGACCGTGTGATCGGAGGCGGCATGTCGGGGGCATTTGCGACGTTGACCTCGTCAGCAACGCTCAGCCCCGATTTGGAGACGAGGTCGGGCGTGATCCTGTCCTCCCATGCAACCGTTGAGGCAGCCACCGGTGCCGGTGTTGCCGCTTGTGCGCTTGATTCGGATGCTCCGAGATTGCCCAATGTCCACAACCCCAGAGCGATCACGACGCCGGCCAGTCCGCCGATGAGGAAATGCTCCCAGCGCCACGTTCGTTCGTTCTTCAAGTTCTGCTCCTTTGTAACAGCACGTTCGATGATTTCAATTCCGAGATGAGGGCCGACCTCGCCCGGGTCCACGCATCATGGAGCGCGCAATTGCGACCGGGTTGACAGCCTCCATCGCGTAGCACGCACCTGCCTTCTTCAGGTACCCCCTCCACCGCGGCAATGAGGTCGAATACCGAGAGAGAGCGGGCCGGGTGATCGATATCGTATCCCCCTCCCGGACCCGTGCCGGAACGGACCCAGCCACTGTGGACCAGGGGAGCCATGATGCGAGCCAGAAAATGGGGCGTGGTGCCCAGCCGTTCCGCGAGTTCCGATCGACTGAATCGACGACCCTCCTCGTCCAGGGTTTGGAGGGCCCTGATGGCGAGATCCGTTCGGGTCGTGAGTTCCAGTCTCATGTGTCTTGAATTATATACTTCTTGAGTCAACAATATGACAATAACGGCTTGGCGGTCTGTTGCTGTCGTGCTACAGCTCGATGATCGATGAGACAACGAACTCGGTCGCGCTCTTGGCCGGTTCCCCGCCTTGTGCGCGACAAGCAATGGTGGGGACCGTTCGGTTCTCATCGAGAGTCACCCGGTAGGAGCGTCCGCCCCCGGTAAGAACGACTTCGTTGTCATCGACCTCGATGATCTCGGATTGCCAGTTCCAGCCGTGCCGGGCGAAAACGGCACACTCAGCGATCTGACCGGGGCCCCGCGGCGCGAAAATCGAACCGCGACACCGGTGCACCAGGTCGGCGGGGTCGCCGCTTCGCCGCATGATCCGATCGAGGAGGTCCATGTCCATGTGTGCCCACATGCGGCCGTCTGGAAGGAAGAGGGCGGTTGGAGCAAAACGGTGGCCACCTGTGTGCGAAACCCGAAAAACCGTCACCTCACGGGTTTCGGCGTCGGTCGCGAACCGGGTTCCGTCTGTTCCGCAGCACACGTCGTGGCTCCCCTGGGTGCAAACGGCCAGAACCCGTTCGGGGGCGGGTCGGTCGGCGCGCCATCGATCGTTTGGGGCAGCGACCATCCTGGCAAGATCCTGGGGTCGCACCCGATAGGCGCGCCCCCGCATGGGCCTGCCGGCATAGACATAGACGAGCACGTCGTTGACGTCGTCTTCGTCTTCAGTTTCCGGTTTGAAGGCCAAAACCCTGGTCGGGCCAGAGGTCGTTTCCATTTGGGAAGACAGCTCGCGCAGGAGCGAGTGTTCGAAGACCGGCTTCGGCCAGGCGCCCGGGGTCGCAATGAACGTGACCGTTTCGGCCGAGAATGCTGTTCCTCGCGGATCGAGGGAGATAGATCGGGACCAGTCCGAACAGCGCGGAGCCGCTTCCGGTGCCGGCTTCAGTTCCCGGTCTCCGGTCATGGCGGTGGCGTCATCTACGCCTTGGGCTCGAGGCTGGCCCTGGCTGCAGCCAGTCGCGCAACAGGAACCCGGTACGGCGAGCAGCTCACGTACTGCAGTCCAAGCGACTCGAAAAAACGAATACTCGCCGGATCTCCACCATGTTCTCCACAGACCCCGACCTTGAGATCGGGCTTGGTGGCCCGGCCTCGTTCGGTTCCGATGCGAACCAGCTGGCCGACGCCGTCGACGTCGATCGTCTGGAACGGGTCAGCGGCGATGACGCCAGCCTGGACGTATTCGCCGAGGAAACGCGGGGCATCATCGCGACTGAGACCGCAGGTTGATTGGGTGAGGTCGTTGGTTCCGAATGAGAAGAAATCAGCGCTCGAAGCGATCTCGTCAGCCGTGAGAGCCGCGCGGGGCAACTCGATCATCGTGCCGACCAGATAGTCGACTTTGATGCCGTGCTGGCCCAACACCTGTTCGCCGACGCGGCGGACAATCTCCGCCTGGTGATCGAATTCCGGAGAGAATGCGACCAGGGGGATCATGATTTCGGGCAGCACCGTGATTCCCCGCTCTGCGCACCTGGCAGCAGCCGTGAAAATCGCCCTCGACTGCATCTCGGTGATTTGGGGGTAGGCGATACCCAATCTCACGCCCCGGTGTCCGAGCATCGGATTCTGCTCCGTCAACCGGTTGACCTGTTTGAGCATCGCTTCCAGCTCGTGAATCTCCTCGAGCATCGCATCGACGCTCTGCAAGTTCTCTGCCCGGCTGAGCTGTAGCTTCAAATCGGTGATCTTCAACGCTGTGTCGTTGTGACGAGGCAAGAATTCGTGAAGCGGGGGATCGAGCAGCCGAATCGTGACAGGAAACCCGTCCATCGCTTCGAAGATCCCGACGAAATCTTGTATCTGATGGGGTTCGAGCTTGGCGAGTGCTTCGGCGCGAGCGACGTTGTTGGGGGCCATGATCATCTGCCGGACCGTGTCGATCCGGTCGCCCGCAAAAAACATGTGCTCGGTTCGGCACAGGCCGATGCCCTCAGCTCCGAGTTCGCGAGCCTTGCTCGCATCGTCCGGCGTGTCTGCGTTCGCCCTGACGCCCAGACGTCTCTTCTCGTCCGCCCATTGCATCAAGGAGTAATAGGCGTCATCCAGTTCGGGCTCGATCGTGTCGACCTGCCCGACCAGGATCTGACCGGTCGTGCCATCGACCGTTATCCACTCGCCGACGGCCACCTGAACTCCGTTGGCCCGGATCACCTGGCTGGTCTCGTCGATGCTGAGGTCTGCGCATCCCACCACACAACACTTTCCGATACCGCGCGCGACAACCGCGGCGTGCGACGTCACCCCGCCCCTGGCTGTGACAATGGCGCGGGAGGCCACCATGCCGGCGAAATCGTCGGGACTGGTTTCGTGTCGAACGAGCACGACCGGCTTGCCCAGTTCGCTCAAGGCCACTGCTTCATCGGCGTCCAACACGACGACTCCAGCAGCGGCTCCGGGGGATGCCGGAAGACCGCTGACCAGCACGGGCGCGGCTGCTTCGGGGGCAACCACTGGATGGAGGAGCTGTTCGATTTGTGAGCCATCCACCCGACCCAGGGCCTCTTCCACCGAGATGAGGCCATCGGCAACGAGATCCACGGCGATGTGAACTGCAGCCCGGCCGGTTCGCTTGCCCGTCCGGGTTTGCAGCATCCAGAATCGTCCGTTCTCGACCGTGAACTCCATGTCCTGCATGTCGCGATAGTGCTTCTCGAGCCGGTCGGCAATGGCAACCAGCTCGTCGTAGGCCTCAGGCATCTCGTTCTGGAGCATCGAAATCGGATGCGGCGTGCGAATACCGGCCACCACATCCTCGCCTTGCGCGTCGGGCAGATACTCGCCATAGATTCCCGGGGCACCGGTGGCCGGATCTCGCGTGAACGCGACGCCGGTTCCCGATGCCGGACCGGTGTTGCCAAACACCATGGCCTGCACAGTTACACCCGTCCCGAGGTGTTCCGGGAT
>JAHEJY010000153.1:1815-5402 GCA_024638625.1 Actinomycetes bacterium | reverse complement strand
GCGTGAATCGAACGGCCGATGCCGACGCCGCCGCCATGATGGATGGAGATCCACGACGCCCCGCTGCTCGTATTCACGAGGGCGTTCAACAGGGGCCAATCAGCGATTGCATCCGATCCGTCTGCCATGTCTTCGGTTTCCCGGTAGGGAGACGCCACCGATCCGGAATCGAGATGGTCGCGTCCGATCACCACCGGTGCGCTTAATTCACCCGATCGCACCATCTCGTTGAAGCGGAGACCGAGGCGGGCACGTTCGCCGTAGCCAAGCCAGCATATGCGGGCAGGAAGTCCCTGAAAAGCGACCCGTTCATTGGCGAGATGGATCCACCTTGCCAGCGCCACGTCATCGGGAAACTCTTCGAGAACGGCGCGATCCGTCGCTGCGATGTCGGCCGGATCACCAGACAATGCCACCCACCGGAAAGGACCCTTGCCCTCGCAGAACAAGGGACGGATATAGGCCGGCAGAAAACCGGGATAGTCGAACGCTCGCTCATAGCCGCCGAGTCGTGCCTCCGTGCGCAAGCTGTTGCCGTAATCAAACACCTCGGCACCGCCGTCCATGAAACCAACCATCGCCGCACAGTGCCTGGCCATCGAAGCTCTCGCCCTCCGGATCAGCTCCTCGCTGTCGGTGCGGGCGAGTTCTTCGATCGCCGCCGGGGTCAGGTCGGCCGGGACATAACTCATGGGATCGTGGGCACTGGTTTGGTCCGTGACGATATCGGCAGGGAATTGCCGATCCAGCAATTGCGGCAAGAGATCAGCCGCGTTGCCCACCAGGCCGACCGACAGCGCGCGCTTTTCGTCACGGGCGGCGATGCAGCGGGCAACCGCATCCTCGATGTCATCAGCCACCTCATCGAGGTACCGGGTCTCGAGCCGCCGTTCGACTCGATCCGGGTCGACCTCGATGCAGAGCGCAACCCCGTCGTTCATGGTGACGGCCAGGGGCTGGGCCCCGCCCATACCGCCGAGTCCGGCGGTCAATGTGATGGTGCCGGCCAGGCTCTCGGAGAAGCGGCGGCGGGCAATCTCTGCGAAGCATTCGTAGGTGCCCTGCAGGATTCCCTGAGTTCCGATATAGATCCACGAACCGGCCGTCATCTGGCCGTACATGGTCAAACCCATTGCCTCCAGCCTGCGAAACTCTTCCCACGTCCCCCATTCGGGAACCAGGTTGGAGTTGGCAATCAGCACCCGGGGCGCCCATTCGTGCGTCCGGAACACCCCGACTGGCTTTCCGGACTGGATGAGAAGCGTCTCATCGGCTTCGAGATCCTGCAGCGTTGCGATGATGGCGTCGAACGCATCCCAGGATCGGGCTGCCCGCCCCGTCCCCCCATAGACGACGAGATCATCAGGACGCTCGGCGACATCCGGGTCGAGATTGTTCATCAACATTCTCATGGCGGCCTCCTGTGGCCAGCCTTTGCACGATAATCCGACGCCTCTGGGCGCCCTGACGGTACGGGGACCACTCATAGAAGAGCTCCTGTCTCGGTTTCTGCCGCGGCCAAAATATGGCCGCCCCTGATATCTTCGGACACCGCCTCGAGGCGCGGAGTGAGCCAGACATCAGAGCCAGCGGGGCCGATCGATGCCTGGACTCGCGATGCGACAGACCCGGTTGGTCCTGCTGGAGAGAGCGGAGCACGGTATTCCAGCGCCCGTGCCGCGCACGTCAACTCGATGGCGAGAATGCGTCGCAGGTTATCGATTGCGGACCGTAGTTTCCGACAGGCCGCCCAACCCATCGAGACATGATCTTCCTGCATTGCACTCGTCGGGATCGTGTCGGCTCCCGCCGGTGAAGCGAGCCGACGGTTCTCCGCGACCATGGCTGCCTGCGTGTAGTGAGCGATCATGAAGCCGGAATTGACCCCCGCATCCTCCGTGAGAAACGGCGGCAAACCGTATGAGCGCTTGGGGTCCAACATTCTGTCTGTGCGACGTTCGCACAATGCGCCGAGGTCGGCGACGACGATGGCCAGGAAATCGGCAGCGTGTGCGAGGGGCGCGCCATGAAAGTTCCCGCACGATTCGACTCTGCCGTCGGACAGGACGACCGGGTTGTCGATGAAGGCGATGAGCTCGCGATCGGATACAGCCGTGACATAGGACATTGCGTCTCGAACTGCGCCGTGTACCTGTGGTGTGCAGCGGATCGAATAGGGGTCCTGGACGCGGTCGTCGCCGTGACGGTGGCTTGCAATCACGGGCGATTCGGCGAGGAGCGCACGCAGATTGGTTGCGCTGGCAGCCTGGCCGACCTGAGGTCGCATAGCAATGAGGTCCTCGGCAAACGCGCGATCGGTGCCCATCAGGGCTTCGGTCGTCATGGCGCCCGCGATGTCGGCGACTTTTGTCAGATGACCCAGGTCCTCGAGGGCGAGCACGAGCATCCCGAGCATGCCGTCGGTTCCGTTGATCAGAGCAAGTCCTTCTTTGGCTCCGAGTTCGATCGGTGCGAGGCCGGCCTCGTGTAAGGCGTCGAGGGAAGACTGCAGTGTTCCGCCGGCGTCGCGCACGGAGCCCTCGCCGATCAGAGGCAACGCAGCAGCCGCCAACGGCGCCAGGTCGCCGCTTGCTCCCAGCGAACCGTGTTCTCGGACGACCGGGGTGAGATTTGCATTGAGGAGGTCGACAATGGCTTGAGCGACGAGAGCTCTCGCCCCGGAGAAGCCCATGGCGAGGCTCCTGGCGCGCAGCAACATCATCGCCCGGATCACCTCGGTTTCGACTTCGTCACCCATGCCGGCGGCATGAGAACGCAGAAGGTTCACCTGAAGCTCGGCGCTGCGTTCGGGTGGAATCACCGTGTTGGCGAGCGCCCCGAACCCGGTTGACACGCCGTAAACAGGCTCTGGTGACTCAAACAGCCTTGCTACCCGGCCGGCTCCGAGGTCCAGGGCAAGGAGAGCGTCGTCGCCCAAGGAGACGGAGCGACCGTGGCGGGCGACGTCTACGACATCGTCCGCGCCGATTCCCGCGTTCTGGATGACGAGTGGATCCACGCCTGGAATCTATCAGTCCGGCCAGGCCTCCCGGGTGTTCATCCGCTCCGCGGGCGTCAGTGAGCAGTCTTGCCTTCGAGGAGATCGAGGATGTGCGGAACCAGATCCAGGACCGCGCCGAGACTCTCGGCGACGGCCTTGGCACTACCCGGTGTGTTGATGATCAACGTCGTACCCGCCGAGCCGGCCACGGCCCGCGAGAGTGCGGCACTCCTGGTCGTGCTGATTCCGGCGGTGAGCATGAGATGCTCGAGTCCTGCGGCCCGCCGGTCTATGACCGATAAGGTCGCTTCGGGTGTCACATCTCGTGGCCCGAAGCCGGTACCGCCGCTCGTAACGATCAGACGCACGGAGCCGATGAGATCTTCCAATGTGGCCGCAATGACGTCTGTTTCGTCGGGTACGGCTATGCGCTGGGCAACTTCAAATCCGGCTTCGACCAACGTCTGCTCTGCGACATCCCCCGACACATCCTGCCGGGTCCCCGCTATCACACCATCGCTGGCAACTACTACCGCCGCAGGTATTGGTGCTCCACTCATCGCAAGAGCCTATCCCGGTGCAACCC
>JAHEJY010000153.1:0-1715 GCA_024638625.1 Actinomycetes bacterium | reverse complement strand
TTGGCGACGTATCAGAAGGTCTCGGGGCTCGTTCATATATCGAATGAGCTAGGCGCGGAACCCGAGTTCGAGTATTACTTCGGCATCCCGGGTGATAAGCCGTTCGTAGGCGATTTCGATGAAGACGGCGTTGACGAGCTGGGACTCCATCGCGAATCGTCCGGGTTCGTCTATATGCGCTTCACGCACGATATTGGATTCGCGGACGCAGAGTTTTTCTACGGGATACCCGAGGATCGGCTCGTGGCGGGGGACTGGAACGGCGACGGGACCGACACTGTTGCAGTTATGCGTCCGGGCGATGGGACCTTCTATATTCGTAATGAGAACAGCCTCGGGTTTGCAGATGAACAGTTCACGGTCGCTGCCCCCGATTACATCCCCGTGGCGGGGACTTTCGGACAGCCCCAAACACCTCCCGAGCCGCAACCTCGCATGTTCACGGTCGTCGCCACCGGTGACATACTCATTCACTCGGCGGTATGGGAATCGGCCGTGTCCTACGCCGGAGGCAACGGGTACGATTTCCTGCCGATGTTCGAACCACTCCGGTCGCGAGTCGAGTCGGCTGATCTCGCCATATGTCACATGGAGGTACCTCTCTCGAAGGACAATCGGGGAATCTCGTCATATCCGTCCTTCCGTGCACCGCGCGAAGTCGCCGACGCCGTGGCGGATGTCGGCTTCGATACCTGCAGTACCGCCTCGAATCACACGATCGATAAGGGGGTACAAGGCGCCGTCGACACGCTCGGCGTACTCGATAGCGCAGGCTTGAGCCACGCAGGTAGTGCACGTGGGCCGGAAGAAGATCGGCCGACGTTGTATGAGGTCAATGGCGTGACCATCGGACATATCTCATACACGTATGGCCTCAACGGCCTACGAGTTCCGGGTGGAAAGGAATACACCGTCAACGTCATCGACGAGGCTGAGATACTGGCTGACGCCGCTTTTGCTCGCGAGCAGGGCGCCGAGTTCATCATCCTGTCCATGCACTGGGGCAATGAGTATCAGGCTGTTGAGTCTGGGTTCCAGCGTTCACTGGCCGAGGCGCTCCTTGCCGACGTCAACGTCGACCTGATCCTCGGCCATCATGCTCACGTCGTTCAGCCGATCGACAGAATCGGCGACGAGTACGTGATCTTCGGCATGGGGAATCTGATATCCAATCAGCGCACCAGCAGTACCAGGGTCGGTGTTGACGACGGACTGCTGGTCGAGATCTCAGTCGTCGAAACCGACAGCGGCCGCTTCGTTGCGGGGTCCGTTGTTGCGACACCGCTCTACGTACAAGCCGACGGGCATCGGATCCTGCCCGTCTCCGATTTTCTGGGCGGGGCAGATGCGAATCTCGATGCTGCGCTGCAGACCAGCTTCGCCCGGAGTTCAGAACGGGCTCTGCGCTATTCGCCGGACGGGGTCACGATCGACTGAAGCAACTCTGCTCAGTCATTGGGTGGGCACGACGTCGGGTAGAACACACCGTTCTCGTCGGTGACGTTGGTGCAGAAGACCTGCGAATGCGGATCCGTGATGTTGCCTCCAGCAAGGGTGGATGATTCGAGCACGGTTTCTACGCCCGGCAGGTTGAGGACCATGTGCGTCGCCGCCGTGATCGTCGAGGTCAGAACGCGAATCGCGCCGACGGGATCAGCGGGTGCCGGCCGAAGATTCGATCCGACATTCTCGATTCCGGTTGCTCGTCCGCCCCC
>JAHEJY010000152.1 GCA_024638625.1 Actinomycetes bacterium | reverse complement strand
GCCAGAACAATCCGGTCGGATACCGCTCGAGGCCATCCAGGTGGGCAAGGCCTTTGGCGACAACGTCGTGTTCCTGGATGTCGACGTGGTAATCGAACGGGGCGAACGGCTGCTGATCCTCGGTCTGAACGGCGCAGGCAAGACGACGCTGCTTCGCATCCTGGCGGGGGTCGAGACCGCTGACGTCGGAACAGTCGAGACCGGCCACAACGTTCATCTCGGTTACTACGCGCAAGAGCATGAGCAGATCAAGGCGGGAGTCACCGTGTTCGATCACGCCCGCGAAGTTTCCGTTGAGCCCGATCTGGTCTTGCGATCGTTGCTCGGCCATTTTCTCCTGGCTGACAAAGTCGATCAGGACGCAGGCACCTTGTCAGGGGGCGAAAAGACGAAATTGGCTCTGGCCCAGCTCGTGTTGTCCGGGCCCAATCTGATGATGCTGGATGAGCCGACCAATAATCTGGATCCGCAGGCCAAGCGAGCGTTGCTCGAGGCGTTGCGTCTCTACCCGGGCTCGCTGATCCTTGTCAGCCACGACACCGAGTTTGTTGCCGAACTGGGCGTGGACCGGGCCATCCTCATGCCAGAAGGCACCACGTCATATTTCGACGAGTCGCTGTTGGATCTGGTGGCGCTGGCCTAGGCGGAACTTCTCAGGTCAGTGACCGGGCCTCGGCCAGCCAGTCAGGGATTCAGCCTGCATCAGTCAGCCGGCGAGGCCGACGACGGCCAACAGGAGTGACACCACAAGATTGAGGAGTACGAAACCGACGATCACCCAGATCACAATCGTGATCCATCGATCTATCTGATCGTTTCGGGGATCCGCAGGCGGAGCGGCGCTGCCGAGAAGCGCTCTTCGTGCCCGGCGCATGTTTGCAGAGAACACCAAACCCGTAGCCGGCAACACGACGAGCGTCACGGCGTGTAACACGCCCATCAGCAGGAGCAAACCACCAATCCTGCCTACCTCGAATTCGATCCAACTCGCGAGATGCTCGGTTCCGGCGACCTCGGCCGGCGGCGAATATTGGAGTGTCATGAAGGTAAAGGCACCGAAGATCAGGTAGTAGGCCATGTCCATCAGCGTGAGGAAGCTACGGCCAGTCGCCGGGTTCGAACGGAAGACATCGCTTTCAAAGCTGGTCCCAAATCGCCGGATGGTTGGCCCAAGCACGAGCACTGTGCCAACCATGGCTCCGGTCGCCAGCACTTCGAGCGACCAGAACGGCATTTCGAATGAACCATCGACGCGGTCGATCGCGATGTAAAGGTAGACGGCTATGAAAGAGAGTGATGCCACCGCCGCCATGGCGATGCGCCGCACTCTTCGGCGGTGAGCTGTATCTTCTTCGATCGATCTCTTAACCTTTGCAAAAAGATCGGAACTCGGCTCATATAGATCAGCCGTACGGAACGCCGTGGTCAGCTGCTCTTCGACACTCATTGCTCTCCCCCGATTGTTTCACGGAGTGATGCCAGGCCTCGACGGCAGTGTGTCTTCACAGAGTTTGGTGAGATGCCCAACGCCTCGGCGATCTCTCTCTCCGAAAGCTCGAGATAGAAACGCAGGAGGATGCAGTCGCGCTGGCGGGGAGATAACGCCCGTACCTCGTTGAGTAACAACGTCTGCTGCTCATTGAGGACGAGGCGATCGTCGGGTGCCTCAGGCGTTGTCCCCGAGGGCGTCGCTTCTTGATGGCGCAACGACATCAAGCCTCGTCGGTTGTGGTCACGGGCGAGGTTGATCACAATCGATCTGAGATAGGGTGCAGCTTTGTCCTCACTACGAATACGGTGAGCCGACCTGTGCAAGCGAATGAAGGCTTCCTGGACGAGGTCTTCGGCGGCATTCCGATCGTCGGTGAAGAGACGAGCCAATCGCACGAGTGCAGCACCCTCCTGGTCGAACAAGCGAACAACGAGCGCATCGCGGTCGACTCGGACAACGGCTGTCGCGACCTCCCGTGCCCGCTTCGCCGCCATGAGAAGTCGTCGGATCTGAACTCTGCTTCGGCCGTCGGCGAGCGACGTTGCGGTCATGCGATCTCTGGCTGACCTGTGTCGTCCTCCATGCGACGTGACAACCCGAGTAACCGGCCAACGATGGGGAGGCTGAGCACGTTGGCACCGTGCAGGATCCCCATCAACAGGAGCATTCCGCCGAGGCGTACCGTCTCGCCCCGGAGTTGGTCGGCGCCGACCGTATTGGCCCAACCCGTGTCGGGTTCGAAGTGCGTGGTGAAGAGGATGAACGCCGTGAAGATGAGGTAGTACGCAATATCCATCAACACGATGTAGCTCTTGCCCGTCCTCGGGTTGGCGCGAAAAACGTCGGCTGCGTAGCTGCGACCGAACCGTTTGATGAGCGGTCCGAGGAGCAGGAGAGCCGCGATCAGCACACCAACCGTGATCAACTCGAGTATCCACCAGTCCATATCACGCCTCTCTCCATGTCATCCTGACAGATGAATCAGCCGGTTGGGCAACTTCTGAGCAGGTACCGCCATTCGCATACGGTGTGTGTCGCCCCCCACATTCGGGCGGGCGACGACACTATCGGTCTGTCGAAACGGCTCAAACGGCTGCCGGGATGTTGCTCTTCGAATCCGTCTCGCGCCGTGACAGCACGAGACTCCCAAGCGCACCGCCGATCGTGGCGAGGAAGAACGACGTCGCCCACGCAATGGGATAATCGCCATATGAGTCGGGTGTGCCGACCTGAAGGGCCGTCAGCACGATGAAAGCTGCCACAGCGGCCACCATCGCTCCAGCCACGATCAGAGTCGCTCTCCGCACCTGGGGCAGTCCAATTGCATATAGGACCATCGCGATCGAGTACAGCGCGGCCCATAGCGGGACAGCCCAGAACACAACGACGGTTGCGGTCAAGCCGAGGGCGTGAAACGCGATCCCTGTCTTGACCATCGGGCCTCGATGGTGCGCGGGTGCAACGCCAAGAATGGCCAACAGCGTGAACACCCCCGCGACGACCAGAGCCACCCAGCCGATCAGATTCATCACGTTGCCGTCGTCACCAAAGCGGTCGAAACCCACATCAATCGACCAGATGACAGAGCCAATCAACCACGCGGCCGCCGCGATCTGGGCAAAAACTCTCGTGCGTTCGGAAAAATCCGTCACTTCGCCTCCTTATACATTCACTAAGTAGACGAAAGGCAACCTTCGATGGGTGACACCGCACAGCAAAAACCGATATTTCGATGACGTGGCGCCTTCTGTGGCACTGCATCGGGTGGGATTGAGTGCCATCAGCTGGTCGAGCACGCCAAACTGATGCGTGGAAACCGGGTCATCTGAACACGCTGGCAATAACGGAATTGCCACAGCCAGAATCGTCGCGCCATGCTCGTGCCTTCTTCAAGCGCTTATTCCGAACGCCAAATACCGACTCAGCAGGGTTCTCGCGGGATGTACGAGAGCCGTCGACCTCGATCCTGCCGAGAGCTACCCAGGACCAGGTGTGCTGCAACATCCCGCGACCGAACGGGGTTTTTCGGTAACGGTGTGAACCGCGGCCCGTCTCGAAATTCGTCGCCGGGGATGCGCAGTGAGTGGTTTCTTGTCACACCTGGCTGATACCTTTTTCGTATGGCTCATAGGGATTGGGAAACGGGATCGATCATGGTCGCTGTCGGGGACGAGCGGCTGGCGGATGACGCACCGGCGGGCGTCGATCTCGTCGTCGATCCAGTTGAGCAGATCAAGGTCGGTGTAGCGAGATTGCGAGGCGAAGATCGGCGGCAGTGGCTCCCGCAGGCGCTTTCAGCCCGACTACGAGAGTTGGCGGTGGCACGGGAGCGGCTGGAAGCCGAATACGCGCGGCTGATCAGTGACTGGGATCGCTGGCAAGCCTGGGCGGTGGACGGATCGCTCGGCCCGTCGGCCTGGTTGGCGCACCATACGCCTGTTACCAGCGCGGATGCAAAGCAATCGGTGCGCACCGCCCGGTTGGTTCGCAAGCATGAGTCGACGGCCGAGGCATTGTCAGAGGGTGTGGTGTCGGTGGCCCAGGTCGGGCAGCTGGCCTGCGCCGAAGGGAGGGGTCGATCGGAGTTGTTCCGGGAACACGAGGAGACGCTTTTAGATGCGGCTTCGCTGATGAGCGAGGACGACTTTGGCGTAGTGGTGAAGCGGTGGCAGTCGATGGCAGATGACCAGCTAGGTCGGGCCAATGCTCGCCACATATTCGAGAACCGCTACTTGCACCTCTCAACGACCTTTGCGGGTGCGGTAGCAGTCGATGGCATGCTGGACCCGGAAGCCGGGGCCAAGCTGCAGGCGGCTCTTGAAACGCGAATCACGCCTGATCCGGCTGATGACCCGGAGCCTCGTTCGGCTGCGCAGTTGCGCGCCGATGCGCTGATCGACCTGGTCGAAGAGGTGGAAACTGGAACTGCAAGCGCGCGGTCGTCGCGGGTCCGCACCTCGGTGAACGTAATAGTTGACCTTCCGGCGCTACAAGGAGATGAGTGGACGCCTCGATCGCGAGCCGACCTGGTGGGTATCGGGCCGGTGGCGAGGGAAACCGTCGCCCGATTGTTGTGCGACTCCTACCTCACCCGGGTCATCACCGCTGGACCGTCTCAGGTGCTCGATGTCGGACGATCCACCCGCTTCGTTTCCGAGCCACAACGTTTGGCGCTTATAGCCCGTGACGGAACCTGCGTGTTTCCTTCATGTACACGCGATCACCGCTGGTGCGACGCCCATCATCTCACGTTCTACGAAGATGACCCGAGAACCGATCTGGAGAACCTCGTTCTGTTGTGCAGACGCCATCACTCCATGGTTCACGAAGGCAGGTGGACGATGACGAGAGAGCGCGACAATGGTCGCATCACCACCGGGCGGGGACCTCCCGGCTGAGATCGACTTGCCCGGACGAGGATGCTGGTTTGTCGAGGTTTACGCTCACCGCCGGATCCAGCGCCCTTGTTCAATGCCCCGGTGTTCAATGCCCCAGCAGTATGTGGTCGCCTTCGATCGCGAGGCTCGTACTCTTACTCGCGGTCTCGAAGTCGTCGACCACTACCACCGGGATGCTCTTGTTGTAGAGCTCATGGGCCACGACTGATCCCAGTGCGATGAGGGGGTCCGCTGTATCGAGCACAATGCCGATCGGCGCCGTTCCGAGGCGGATGGCTTCGCTGAGGACGCTGCTGGCACCGCTCGAACCACGACCGTGGCCCATGACGAGGACCTTTCCTGCCATGCTCTGGCCATGCTGGGGATGGTGCACGTCGATGATGATTCCCGTCCTTGGGTCAACTCCTCCCCAGAAACTCAGCGGCTCTTCGAGCGCGAATGTCGGACCTGAGGCGTTCCCATCGACCAGGATCCTGGCATTCACAGCCCACCCCATATGTCCGGGTCGCGCACGACCCGGCCGGCGACTGCCGACTCGACGCACTCGAACAGGCTGGCAAACGTGACATCTATCCCAAGGTTGCCGGGGGCGTAGTAGGC
>JAHEJY010000151.1 GCA_024638625.1 Actinomycetes bacterium | reverse complement strand
GCGCCTCTCGATGGGCGTCTCGATCGGCGTAAATGCGATCGGTCGACTCCCTGGCTGTGACACCGGACCCGTCCGTTGAAGTGCCAGTTGTCTTTTCAGGCGGACGCGCGCCCCCGCCGGGTTTTGCGGCTTCCGCGCTCCGCCGTTTGCTCGGGCCGACACCATGCAGCCTGAGTTCCTCGCCCACTGGGTTCCTTCCCCTTACGAGAGCCCCTCCCTTACTGCGGCCATTCTACCCCGATGCTCGGACACCGCGTTCAGTGGTCGGAGAGCTACTGGAGAAGCGGTCGTATGCTGTCGGCGAGTTCGTCGATGGTGAAGGGTTTGGCCAGCACTGCGACGAATCCGGCATCCCGACATTCGTCGATAGAAAGCTGATCCACCCGTCCCGTGGCTGCCAACGCCGGTGTGTCCGATTGGGCCTTTACCTGTCGGATGAAATCGGTTCCGTCCATGTCGGGGAGACCGAGGTCTGAAACGATGAGGTCGAACGTGCGGACCGACAGCGCGTCGAGGGCCTCGGTTGCGCTCGCAACGGCGATCACGGAGTAGTCGAGTTGCTCCAACATGTGAACAGTTACCCGCCTGTTGACTTCATCATCTTCCACGACCAGGACTGCCCGGCGAGGTTGCTGTTCTCGTAGCCAGTGTCTTGTGATGAGTTGACCGACCCCGCTGCGCGCTGCATCGACGGCCAGCGCCATTTCATCGGCTGTCACCGGTCGCGTGAGATACCCGGATATGCCCAATTCTGTGCTTCTTGCGGCGTCTCCTCTCTGGCCCGTCGTGGTGACGATGATCAAGGGGTTGTCTGGATACCTGGCGCGTATGCTCTCTATCTCGATGAAGCCGATGTGGTCGAGATCGACGATGATGACATCGTCGTCGACCACCGGTGTTTCTATCACCGCGAGACCCATTGCCGCAATCAGATCCGCGATGCTGCCGGGACCGGCAGTGTCCGGCATTGCCACGGCCTGAGTTGCAGCGGACACGTCGGACATCTCGACGTCGGTGTCGGCTCGAGTGGCGAACCCCACCACGATGGTGAACGTCGATCCCCGTCCCACCGCCGACGTCACCGTCAGCCGCCCGCCCATGAGGTCGGCCAGCTGGCGACAGATGGCGAGACCCAGCCCCGTTCCACCGTGGGTCCGCGTCGTCGAGTCGGCCGCTTGTTCGTAGGGATCGAATATCGCTTCGAGCCGGTCGGCGGGAATGCCGGCACCCGTGTCCACGACATCAATGCGAATGGTGGCGCGATCGGGTGAAGTGGATACGATGCCTACGCCGACGACCACCGATCCTTGATCGGTGAATTTGATGGCGTTGCCGACGAGGTTGATGAGGATCTGACGCAGCCGGCCGGGGTCGCCGATGACCCGGTCAGGTACCCCGATCTTGATGTCGGAGGCCAGGGAGATGTCCTTGTCGGTGGCAAGCGGACGGAGGATGGACAGCACCTGTCCGACTGCGTCGGTGATGTCGAACGGAACCTCCTCCAGACGCATGCCATCGGCATCTAATTTTGAGAGATCGAGTATGTCATTGATGAGCGTCAGCAGCTCGTCGCTGGCTTGTTTCGAGACTTCGAGCATTTCGCGCTGCATGTCGTTTGGGTCGGTGTCGAGCAACAAATCGATCATGCCGAGGATGGCCGACATCGGCGTGCGGAGCTCGTGCGAGAGGTGGGCGAGCAGCATCGTTCGACGATTGGCATCTTCTGCCTGTTCTTCGATGGCGCGCTCCAAGAGCTCTATGTGTTCGGCCATCGATTCCGGTGTGGCGAATGCCGGCCGGACATCCTGTGCATGTTCCGGGAGACCCATTGCCCCGTTATCGGCCGTTGATGTGCCCACATAGAGCAGAAATTGGGTCACCAAGCGGTTTTATGGGCACCACCTCGCCTGCCTACAGTTCGGGGCATTGAGCATGACAGGCAGTCAGAAAGGAACTCACATGGGTCTCATTGAATTCGTAAAAGCGGCTGGACGCAAGATCGGCATCGGCGACGACGACGAAGATAACAGGGCTGAAGCTGCGGCTGCCCAGCGAGCGCGGCAGGCCGAGGCCAATGCGCGCGAGGCTGCTGCAGGTCGCGCCGAGGATGCCGCCAACAAGGCTGCAACTGCCGAACGAGTGGAACAACTCGATAGGCAGAAGGACATCATGGACTATGTCAAGAAGTTCGACTTCGATGTCGAGAATTTCGGGCTTCAGCTCAATGACGATGTAGCCATCGTGATGGGCGAGGCCGCCACTCAGATCGACCGCGAGAAGGCTGTTCTGGTCGTGGGGAACCATGAAGGTATAGCGACGGTCGACGATCGTATGACCGTCGCCGACCCGGCTGCGGAGTCGCAATACCACACCGTTGTGAAGGGTGACACGCTGTCAAAGATCGCCAAGTCGTATTACGGGGATGCGATGAAGTACCCGGAAATCTTCGACGCGAATCGCCCGATGCTCAAAGATCCCGACTTGATCTATCCCGGGCAGGTATTGCGGATTCCAGCCCACGACTGACCCCGGCCCGAGCCATGTAGCGGGGCCGGTCCCGAACGGGATCGGGGTCAGCTCGCCTGATCCCGAAGATAATTGAGAATCAACTCTTCGCCCGGTGATCCGAGCGAGTCCAGTGCGGCGGGACTTCCCCCATTGGACCCTCCGTTGAGATGCTCCCCCCATTGCCATCGCTCATTGTTGCCAAAGACGATCGCCGAGACGCCTGCGTTGTGTGCCGCCTGGACATCGGCAAGCACACTGCTGGGCGGCACCGGTGAACCCCCGGGGGGTGTGCACCAGCTCGGGCTGATATTTTCGTATCGGAGCTCCCCGGCATAGACCGGCTTGGAAGTCGCCTGGACGACGTTCGATAGATGGTCGTAGGTTCGGTCGGAGTCCTGACAGTGACCGGTCTGGGGTGCAATGAAGTCGACCCACCATTCGTCGACGAATCTGAGATGCCCATCGGGGCCCGGAATGGCAGGTGGGTGGTACCCCACCTGCTGGGTTGCCCCGGCTTCTCTGAGTCCGGATACCATGTTCGCCCAGATCGCCGGGTCCTCTTTGCTGCCGAAGTTGTCGCCGCCGGCTACCCAGTGGGCGATGGCGGGGTGGTCGCCGAAGAGCCCACCCAGCTGCTGGCCGAGGGTGTAAGCGTTGTTCTTGGTCAGGGCTCCGTTGTTCACGTACCGCTGAGCCCAGATCATCACGAACCCGACCTTCTGGTTGTGGCGTTCGGCGGCATCGAGAATGCCGCGCATGTGATCGGCGTAGTCCGGGTCCAACGAGAATTGCTGGCCCCAGCCGCCTGTCGCAACCCAGTCGCCGTTCACGTTGTACCCGTCAATACCGGTGTTGATGTGGTTGAAGTAGGAGAGCCAGGCCCCCGCAAACCCGTGCTCGGAAAGATGCCGGAAGTAGGCGTCCGCGTCGTCGA
The DNA here is from genome assembly GCA_024638625.1 of Actinomycetes bacterium. Classification (GTDB taxonomy): domain Bacteria; phylum Actinomycetota; class Acidimicrobiia; order Spongiisociales; family SHLN01; genus JABDOU01. The sequence goes on along the minus strand of JAHEJY010000151.1, from coordinate 2,102 downwards.
GAGAGGCGAAGGAAGGCAACTCCCACGCCGTGTCGTATACCGGGATGACCGTCTGCCAGGTCGATGTAGCCGGTGTTCGGAAGTTGCGTATCACGATTGCGGATTGGATGCCACGATCTCCGATAGCCCACATTCTGAGGCTGTAGTTCGTCTCGGGTGCGAGGCCCCAGAGGTTCCACGGACCTTCCTGATCGCCGGCAGGAGTCACGCGGCTGATGAGTTCAGTTCCCTGCCGAACCTCGATGACGAATCCTCCAGGAGCGTCGATCTGATCGTCCCATTTGACGGCCACGTGATCGACGTACGGTTCGATCCATGCAATGTCTGGCTCGGTAGGCGGAACCGCTGGATCGGGATTGCCGTAAGTCTCGCTCTTTGAGATGATGCCCGCGACTGCGTTCCCGTTGTTCTTGGTCGTGCGAATCTCGGTGCTGTTCGAGAACTCCAGGTGTATGGTGCCCGACGCCCGATACACGCCGAGTTGGTCGGTGCCGTCTCCGTCCCAGTCCCCAACCAGGAGCTGGTCCCCGGGTTCCCCGAAATTCCTCGTCACGACCGGAGGGGCGTCGCTCGTGCCTGCGGCGAGCGCTACCTTTCCGTTCGACGGGTTCCATAGCCCGACCGTGTCAGTGCCGTCGCCGTCGAAATCACCGGCCACCGGCACACCGGACGCGTTGTTCATGGTGAACGAGAGATCGGCGAAACCTTGCGTGTTCGAGTTGCGCAAGTAGAAGCGGCCTTGTGAAGGGCGATAGACCCCAACCGTGTCGATGCCATCGCCGTTCCAATCGCCGCAGACCGGAGCGTCTTCGGGGATGCCGAAGAAGATCTCCCGATCGGCGACTCCCTGGGTATTCGTGTTCCTCAGATAGAGGAATCCGGATTGGCGGCGATAGAGGCCGACCGTGTCGAAGCCGTCACCATTCCAGTCACAGAGCATGGGTGAGTCACCCGGATTGCCGAAGTAGAAGTCCCTGCCATTGTCGAATAGCCAGCGACCGGTGGACGCGTCGAAAAAACCGAAGCCGAGATTCGCCTCGGCCGCGGCTCCCGCCGTGGGTAACACGCCAATTACGGCGATAAGAGCGCCCGCCAGTGCAGAACGCCAAGAGAGTTTCAGCATTGATGAATTGGTTCCCTGGTGCCAGCCGGCGAGAGTGTACACAATGAGTAGTCGATCTGCCACTAAAAGTGATATTCCTACCTGAGCATGAACGCCTCGGTCGAGCCGCACCACAAAGCCGTTCGTCTAGCCTGCGTTCATTGGAGGCGTCCGAGCGCCTGGTGGGCTCCTCGGTCTTCAAAACCGATGAAGGGTTCTATGAGTCCTTGGCGGGTTCGATTCCCGTCCGCCTCCGCGATGGAAGAACAACTCACACCGCTCGAGACGGCCCAGGACACGGTGTTGTCGTCACTGCCCCGGCTCGACTCAGAGTCGATAGCGCTTGCGGACGGCCGCGGCCGGGTTTCTGCGGAGACCGTGGTAGCGGCCGATCCGATTCCACCATTTCCGAATTCAGCAATGGACGGCTATGCCGTGGTTTCCACCGATGTCGCCCGGGTACCGGTGACTCTCGACGTTACCGGTGGGCTGTCCGCGGGTACCCAGACTTCGCTCGAACTGCGCTCAGGTGCCGCCATCAAGATCATGACGGGTGCGCCGATTCCCACCGGTGCCGATGCAGTTGTTCCGGTCGAATTGACGACGGCTGAAGCGGGCCGGGTGGTCATTCATGACTCCGTAGCGAGCGGAAACGCAGTTCGTCCGGCCGGGAGTGATGTGCCGGCAGGGACGACGGTCCTCGACCCCGGGGTGGTGTTGACGGCCTATCACCTCGGCGTGCTCGCCTCGATCGGACATACGGAGCTAGCAGTCGCGCGGCGACCGTCCGTCGCGATCATGTCCACGGGAAACGAAGTCATGTCACCGCAAACCCGTGAATTGGCACCTGGTCAGATTCGAGATAGCAACCGGACCGTCATGAGGGCACTTCTGGAAGATCTCGGTGTGGAGATTCTTGATTTCGGAATCCTCGCCGACGATCGTGAAATCGTGGCGCGCACCCTGAGCAAAGCTGCCGAGGACGCTGATGTGGTCGTGA
>JAHEJY010000150.1 GCA_024638625.1 Actinomycetes bacterium | reverse complement strand
CGGCGGGTTGTTCCATAACGTTGACGAGAACAACACGTTTTCGCGTGTTCCCGAACAGTCAGATCGAACCGGATGGCTCCTGGAGCGCTCGTGGCAGCAGGGAGCGACTCCATTCTCGAATCTGCAGGTCGATGTGTCGGCCGCCGAGATCGCCTCCGGCCGGCATGACGCGGCCATCAATGAGTGGCTCGATCATGTTGACGCCTGGCTTGATCGGGGAGAAGGTCGACGATTGACGATTGCGCCACTGCAGGAGATGAACGGTGTATGGACACCCTACGGTTGCTATGTGAACGACGGTCAGGTTGTCGCCGAGCACGAGAGCTACCGGGCGGCTTTCCGGAGAGTGCACGACCTGATCGCAACCAGCCTCGATCCCACCAAGGTCCAGATCTCCTGGGCGCCCAATAACGAGTCGAGCGCCGGCTGTGGAACGCTCACCGATTTCTACCCCGGATCGGACTATGTGGACGTGGTCGGCATCTCTGCATTCAACTTTGGAGAAGCCCCGGACGGTGGGTGGTGGCGAACCCCGGATGAGCTGATTCGTCCAGCTGTGGATATGCTGCGTAACGTAGCCGCGGACAAGCCGTTTCTCCTGGCTCAGACGGGGTCTTCAGAGATCGGCGGAAACAAGAACGCCTGGATCGTCGACCTATTTGAGGTGGTTGAAGCCGACCCGAATCTGGTCGGCCTGATCTGGTTCGATCTGGACAAGTTCGAGGTCGGGGCCGACATGGATTGGGAAATCGGATCCGGGCATATTGACGCATGGCGTCGTTCCGACAGCGTCGAGTATGTCTTCCCTATGGCGTGGACCGATGTCGGGTTCGCCCCGGCCACATTCCGGGGTGCGGTGACCCTGGCAGGGCGCTTGGCGGGCATCGTCCTGGAGGCAGAACCCGACTGTGGGGCGGAATGGGCGTTCACCGACGAGCCGGTCGGCTTTGAGATTGCAAGCAGGTCGGCTCTCCGCAATCGTGGCTATTCGATACCGCCGCTTCCCATCGATCAAGTTGGTCTCATCGATCTCGAGACGGGACGATGGCTCGTGCCGCGACCGACGGGCGAAGTGGTTGAGTTCTACTTCGGTGGCCAAGGAGATATTCCGCTAGTAGGCGATTGGGACTGCGACGGTTTCGACACACCTGGACTGTTCCGGCCATCCGACGCCAGCGTCCACCTGACCAACGACCTGGTGGTCGGTCCCGCTACGCATAACTTCTTCCTTGGCCGACCGGGGGACAGCGCGCTGGCGGGTGACTTTGACAACGACGGGTGTGACACGGTTGCGATCTACCGGCCCTCTACGGGAGAGGTGTTTGTGGTGAACGAGTTGGGGGAAGGCCAGGAACTCGTCCGGGTGTCCACGTCCTACCATTTCGGCGAACCGGGCGATGTGCCCTTCATCGGTGACTTCAATGGCGATGGCATTGAGACCGTCGGGCTCTACCGGCCGAGCTCCGGCTATGTGTACGTTCGCCACGAGCACATGACCGGACTTGCTGACAACGAGTTCTACTTTGGCGACCCCGGGGATCGACTTGTTGCCGGCAACTGGACAGATGGGGCGGCAGACACTGTTGCCGTCTACCGACCGGTCGACCAGGCCTTCTACATGCGGTTCACCAATGACCAGGGTCCGGCAGATGAAATCCTCTACTTCGGCGAAGAACGCTGGCATCCGGTTGCCGGCGTGTTCGAGGTCTGATCCTCAGGTAGGCGACAGGAAGCTGGCGGCATCTTGGCGGGCCTCGGCGACAAGGTCCAACTTCGCATAACCCGGCTCGAGACGCGCATACTCGGCGAAGGATGCGATGACGCTGTCTGCAACTCGATCCACGTCGCGGGGCGCTCCCACCTCATCTGCGATGCTGCCGGTCGTATCGGGCTTCCATGGGATGTCGAGCGCGGAATAGACGGGTACGAGGGTGTCTCGCACGAGCGAGGAGTTGTTGACCACGATCACGCCTCCGATGTGGGTGGCGGCTCCGAAGATGCGTTGGCCGACGCCGATGATCTTCTTTTCGTGGCGGGCGTTGATGCTGTGTGCCCCTGGGCAATACTCGCCAAGCACCTCACCAACGTGAGCATCCACGCCGAGCGACTGCATGGCTCTGAGCAAGATCGCCCCTACCTCGTCGAATCGTTCCGTGATATCGGAACGTGGGTTTGCGCTCGGGACCGACCATGCGAACGCGAGGGTTTCTTCATGGAACAGGGCAGCCCTTCCACCCGCGAGTCGTTCGACCGCACCGAATCCACGCTGGCGAGTCAGCGCCACTGCGTCCCTATAGCCGGGCACGTTGGCGTCCTGACGTCCAAATGCCACATACCGGCCCGGGGTGTAGATACGAAGTGTCTCCTGCATCTCGCCGGTCCCTACGCGTCTGAGTATGGCCGCGGACAGTGATGTGTCCAGCCCGGGATCGTCGCTGTAGGCGTCTCTGATCACAGTGATGGTGCGGACCATGCGCATATGGTACGGGGTCCACAGGCGGCCCGGCTCCGATCCGATCCCGTGTCCTGCGCCCGCTTCCCGGCGGCGCCCGATAGCCTGTGGCCCCATGCATGGCGGTTGGTTCTCTTATCTGCGATACGACGAAAACCAGGCTGCGCCCAATATCGATCGCGACGTACTCCGGAGAGTCTTCGAATATGCGCGGCCGTATTTGCGCTACCTGATCATCGTGCTCGTCTCGATTGTTCTGATCGGGGTCATTACGGCTGTCCCGCCACTGTTGATTCGCGATTTGATTGACGTTGCCATTCCGGCAGCAGATATCGGACGGGTCACGCTGCTCGGGATCGGGATGGTGGTGGTGCCGCTTCTGAACGGAGCTATCGGGCTCGTGCAGCGGTGGGCCTCGTCGACTGCCGGGGAAGGAATCATCTTCGACTTACGGCGACAGCTTTTCGCCCATCTCGGCTCGATGTCCCTCGGATTCTTCACCAACACACGCACCGGAGAGCTCAATTCTCGATTGAACAATGATGTCGTCGGGGCCCAGCAGGCGATCACGGGGACCCTGGTCTCACTGGTCTCGAATGCGTTCTCCACGGTGGTGACCATCGCAGTGATGCTGGGCATCGAATGGCGATTGACCTTGCTCTCGATCGTCGTGCTGCCCCTATTCGTGATTCCCTCCCGGCGCGTTGGCAAGCTGCTCAGGGGTATTGCTCGCGACCAGATGGTCTCGCAGGCGGAGATGAACAACAGCATTTCCGAGGCCCTCAACGTGTCAGGAGCACTGCTCGCGAAGCTGTTTGGCCGCGGGCAAACGGAGGTCGATCGTTTTACGGACCACGCTTCGGAGGTCAAGCGTTTGGGCATACGCCGGGCACTCGTGGGTCGATGGTTCTTCATGGCGCTCGGCATAGTCAGCGCGATCGGCACCGCGCTGGTGTTCTGGTTCGGAGCGGTGCTGGTGATCAACGGCGGTCTGGATGTCGGCGATGTGGTGGCACTTTCGTTGTATCTCGGCAGCCTCTACGGCCCTCTGTCCTCGCTGTCGAATGCCAAGGTGGAGTTCTCCACGTCGATGGTCTCGTTTGAGAGAGTTTTTGAGGTCATCGATATCAGGACTGATATCACGGAGCGGGCCGACCCGGTGAGGCTTGATCCGGTGGTCGGGGCGGTGACATTCGATGACGTGTCCTTCGACTATGAATCGGCGGTCGATACTGGCCTGGCGTCGGTGCAACGCATGTCGTTTTGGACGCCGGCAGTCCTCGATGGGGATCCGGTCCGAATGCAATCGCGTGGGCCGGCCCTCCAGAACGTGTCTTTTCACATACAACCGGGTGAGCTCGTTGCTCTGGTGGGCCGCAGTGGGGCCGGCAAGACGACGGCCACATACCTCGTCCCGAGGCTGTATGACGTGACCGGAGGCGCTGTTCTCATCGACGGCGTCGATGTTCGCGATCTGTCCTTTGACACGTTGAGCAGCTCGATCGGAGTGGTTACCCAGGAAAGCCACCTATTCCATGATTCGGTGGCAGCGAATCTCAGATATGCCAAACCCGACGCCACCGCTGAAGAGATGGGAGCCGCAGCCGAGATCGCCAACATTCGCGAGTTCATCGAGTCCCTCGCAGACGGCTACGAGACCCGGGTAGGCGAACGGGGTTATCGGCTGTCCGGTGGCGAGAAGCAACGTTTGGCGATTGCTCGCGTCATCCTCAAGGATCCCCGGATTCTCATTCTCGATGAGGCCACGTCCCACCTCGATGCCCACAACGAGGCACTCATCCAAGAGGCGCTCGATCGCGTGATGGCCGGCAGAACGTCGCTCGTGATTGCGCACCGGCTGTCAACCGTTCTCGCCGCCGATCGGATTCTGGTCCTCGAACAAGGTCAGCTGGTCGAATCGGGAACGCACTCGGAGCTCGTTGCTGAAGGCGGTCTGTATGCGGATCTATTCGAGACACAGTTTCGGGTCGGAGCTGTTCCATCGTGAACGACGCGCGTGTGCTGGTGGCCGCCTTTTACCGCTTTGTCGTATTCGAGGACTTCGCGGCCTGGCAACCGCGTTTGAAGTCGATCTGCGAGTCAGGCGGAGTAACCGGTTCGATCCTGCTCGCGCCTGAAGGGATCAATGGCACGATCGCCGGTCGGCCAGATGTCGTTCGAGAGGTCGTTACTTTCATGCGTTCAGACCACCGCTTCGCCCAGATGGAGGCCAAGGAATCATGGTGCGACGAGGCGCCGTTTGTTCGGCTGAAGGTGAGGCTAAAACGCGAGATCATTCCTTTGGGAACACCGGTTGATGTGGCGGCACCGGGCATCCGTGTCCGGCCGGAAGAATGGAATGGGCTCCTTGACACTCCCGGGATCGTCGTGCTCGACACCCGCAACGACTACGAAGTTCAGGTCGGTACGTTCCCCGGGGCCGTCAATCCCGGAATCGATACGTTTCGTGAGTTTGCGGCGTGGGTCGACCGCAATCCGGACCTAGAACGCGACACTCCGATCGCCATGTTCTGCACAGGGGGAATTCGGTGTGAAAAAGCCAGCGCTTATCTTCTGGAGCGGGGATTCGCAGAGGTATATCAGCTCGATGGTGGCATCCTCAATTACCTAGCATCGGTGTCACGCGAATCGAACCGCTGGGAAGGCGAATGCTATGTGTTTGATCGTAGGGTCACCGTAGATACCTCACTGCACGCAACGGATCGGGAGGTCTGCGTCAGTTGCAACCGGGTACTCGGTGCGGAGGATCGGGGCCTTGCCGGCTATCAGGAGGGCGTGACATGCAATGCTTGTTACCGCACGACTTCCCGTGACCGCAAGGACCGCTTTCTCGAACGCCACCGGCAAGTACAGCTCGCCCGGGATCGGAATCCCCTCGACGTCAAACCAGGCTGAGGCGCGCCGTCGTGACGCCGTGCTCCGGCTCGTCTGCGACGAGGCCGAGGCGTTCCAGAAGCCGGGCAGCGCTTTCGTTTGTTGGCAGGTAGTAGGCGATGATGCGCCTGACCTGATTCTTGCCTGCCTCTTCGATGAGCATCCTTCCGAGCGTGTCGGCGATGCCCAGGCCCCGCCAGTC
>JAHEJY010000149.1 GCA_024638625.1 Actinomycetes bacterium | reverse complement strand
GCCGGGGCGTTTGGAGTCGAGTCGATCCGAGCTCGAGAAGTCCCGGATTTACTGCATCGCCAGGGCGCGATCGGCCCTCTGGAGCAGAGAGTCGTGTTCGAGGAGACCCGAGCGCCAGCGGCCAGGAATCGATTGATAGCCGAGTTTTGCACCGAGGAGCGCTCCGGCCACGGTGGCGTTGGTGTCGGTGTCGTATCCGAGGCCAACCGTTGCCACGAGACCCTCTTCGAAGTCGTCAAAGTTGAGGAGAGCCCACAGTCCGATCTGCATGGTTCCGAGGCAGTAGCCCCTGGCGTCGAAGGTCGCGGGATCGTCGAGGTGGGCCAGGGCTTCGTTGATTCTCGGATCCATCTCCCCTCCCGATGCAACCGAGACACCATCTGTGGCGGTGGCACCGGCGAGCAACTGGCTGATGATCGTGTTGACAACGACGCAGCTGTCCGCGGCCCGGGGATCTGCGTGCGTCACCCGGCTGATCGCAATCGAATCGGACACGAGGTTGGCGTCGAGCGGCTCGAACAGAGCGGTCGGGTAGCAGCGCATCACCGAACCATTGCCTGCGCTGTTGCGTCCGCTGGCGTCCCATGCCATGGCCCCCGCCTCTTCGGGAGGCACGCCCTCGGTCAAGAGCTGAATGGCGTCGCGGGTCATGTTCCCGATATCGGGAGGGTCGCTGCGATACCAATTCTCGAGCTTTCTGCCAAAGGATGCGAGATCGAAGTTCCCATCGTTTTCGAGGTACGTGTCGAACACCGCCACCGCCAGATCCGTGTCATCGGTGGTTTGACCGGGTGCCCAGCCGAATGCCCCACCGCCGAGGTACTCCCTGACTTCGCCGTGTTCACTTCGGATCGACTCGCGAGACTGAAACTCCACCCCGGCACCGAGCGCATCACCAACAGCAGCGCCGATCACTAATCCCCGGACTCGATCGGGTAGGTCAAGCACAGAAAGGCCCTGGGTATCGTCCACAAACGCCACGCTAGCTCCGGGTCCACGTGTTCTGGACCACGGGTCGCTGGCTCATCGTCGGGGTAGGCGCCTGATCAGTTGCTTCACCCTGGTTCGGTCCGGGCATCCAGTTCGCTTCGATTAGCGCCGGTAGATCAGAGCGTGCCCCCACCGCTGCACGGAAGGCCTGGTTCAGAAGCTGTTGCCAACCACCTGCACCTCCTCGGATATCAGTAGTGCTCGTTTCGTGCGGTACGTGAGAGTTAGTCGAGCTGCTGGCCGCCTAGCGAGACAGCTAAGCCCTGGTTTCGTGCGTCTTCGATGGACATGACGGTGTTTCCGAATGGAGTCAATGCTGCTCCAGCCAACTTGAGGTGAGCCACGGCAAAGGGAATCCCGATAATCGTGATGGCGTTCAGAAACGCAGCGACAAGGTGACCCAGGGACAACCAGATTCCAACGACCAGTACCCAGATCACGTTGCCGATCGCCGAAGCCGGCGCGCTCGAACCCTCACGACGAACCATCACCCGTCCGAACGGCCAGAGTGTGAAGGATGCAAGCTTGAAGGCCTGGACGCCAAAGGGAATGGTGACGATCAGGATGAATGAAACAAGCCCGGCAACGAAGTAAGCCAACGCCAATCCGAGGCCACCGAGAACCAACCACAGAACGTTTCCTATGAGACGCAATCTTTGACCTCCAATCCGCGATGAAGATCGTAACTCTCCGGGTCAATTCGCAACCATCAACCCGACCCGGGGTCACGCTGTCAGTAGATGTCCTGGGAAAGCTCGTCGATCTTGCGCACGCAGAGGTTCGCTCCCACACCGTCGGCTGCCTGCCGCGCCTGCTCGAGCAAACGGCTGGCCTCTGCCTCACGTTTCGTGGTGATCAAGGACCGCGCCAGTGAGAGGCGCTGGCGGGCGCCGAATACGACGAGGCCGTATTGGTCTGACAGTTCGACGGCGGTTTCGAGCTTGGAGATCGCTGCCGCGTGGTCGCCGTCGGATTCGTCCACGCACGCCACCGCATGCAAGTAGAGGCTGCGGTCCACCGGTCCCAGAACATCAACTCCGGCGACGATGGACCGGAGCAGGTCAACACCTCCGGCGGTCACCAGGCTTTCTGCGAACCAGTGCGTATACCCTGCTCGCCACACGCCACGACTACCGACAACGTCGTGAAACTGCTGGGCCAGCTGCACTCCCTTGTCGACTTCGCCGGCCTCGAAGAACACTGCCGACCCAAACGAGAATCCGGGAGCAAGCGCCTGAACGTCGCCGATCTTCTGAGCCCCGGCGATGATGGGAGTGACTCGCCGGACAGAGTCGGGTACCCGGTCTTCGAGGAATGCGAGAACCGCCAAATGGTATTCGGCTCCCACTGTGATCTGACTTCCACCCCGGGCGCGGTCCAGTTCGAGCAACCCTTCACAAATCGGTGCGATGGCCGGCAAGTTCCCTTCGAGTACAAGATGCTCGAGCAGCGTGAGCTGCGACCAGATCCCGGCGCCTTCGTGGCCACGCTGGTGGGCCAGCTCAATCGCTTCCTCGATCACTTTCCGGGCCACGGCCGGGCCCTCAATCCACTGAAGGGTCGAGGTGAGGTTGTTGTATCCGACGAGCGCACGGGCAGTGAAGCCGCCATCGAGGTTTATCTGTAGACCCTGGCGCAACCACTCGATGCCGCGAGGATCGTGTGATTGCGCCACCGAGCCCATGATCGAAAGCGCGCCCGCCTCCTCGCGGGTCGCCCCGGTCTTACGGGCCATGTCAACGGTCAACTCCGCCAGTTCTCTGGCTTCGTCCAAATGGCCACGCAGCATCAGTTGGGAGGCGCGGCCCACGTAAATGGCAGCCACATCGACGCTTGGTTCCATTCCTTCAACCAAATCCACGGCACGTTGAGAATGCTCCTCGGCCGCAGCGCCATCTCCGCGCATCCACGCGACTCGGCCTTTTTCAACTGACGCCTTCGCCCGACCAAGCCGGTCTCCGTCCGACTCCAGCTCAACATACGCCCGATTCGCGGCCTCGTCGGCTTCGTCGAGTTGGCCCGCGTTATAGGCCGTGCTCGCCAGCTCAACCAGGGCTGCGCCCCGCTCAACCGCGTCGGTGGCGTACGTAACGGCGTGTCGCAGTTGTTTCAACGCTCGCTCGGCGTCGATGTGGCGCGACCGGGATGCGGCCGCCCGGGAGAATTGGTATGCCTTGGCGAAAAGCTCGGGTCGCTCTTGCGAGTCGAGCCTTCCCAGCTCGATCGCCTGCTCCAGGTGGTGAAGGACGAGCTCGGCGGCGTCAGCAGCCCTTTGCGTGTTTGATGCCTCCAGCCAGGCAGCAGTGTTCTCGTGCAAGCGAGCGCGCTCAGCCTTGGTCAGTTGCCCGTAGGCCACATCTCTGACCAGAACGTGCCAAAAGGTGAACTCATGTTGTCCTTGCATAGACGACCGGCGGATCGGGCGGATCATCTCGCGGGAGGTCAGCGATCGAAGCACGCGGGCGTTGTCGCGGGCACCGCTCGGAGACAAGAACTCGACGGCGTCGGACCAGAACACTTTCCCGATGACCGAAGCCACCTGCACGAACCGCTTTTCCTCGTCGGACAAGAGATCGAGACGAGCGGCAACGACGGCTTCGATCGACGCAGGAAGCTCCTCCGGGCTTCCCCCTTCGGCGGCCAGGCGTGAGAACTCGATTGCGTACAACGGATTGCCGCTACATCGTTCGACGAGTAGTTCCATGTCGCGGGGCGAATTGAAACCTTCTGGCAGGAGGCTGGCGAGGAGTTCGGCGGTTAACGCGTCGCTCAACGGTGACAACGCAACCGTCACGGCATTGCGTTTGCCGCCGCCCCAGGCCGGATACCCGGCGAACAGCTCAGGGCGGGCTGTCGTGACAAGGAGCACGGGGCTCCCGGTCACCCAATCCAGGAGCTGTTCGAGGAAATCGATGAGTGCGGGGTCGGCCCAGTGGAGGTCCTCGATTACGAGGATCAAAGGATCGCGTTCGGCCACGGCTTCAATGAAGGCACGCCCGGCCGCGAACAACTCCTCACGCCCGCCCATGTCGGCGCCCACTTTCAGCCCGACCAGCGGGCCAAGCGTCCGCTCGATCCACACGGCATCGGACGAGTCCGGAAACAGATCGCCGACGACGGTCCTCCACTTGTCGACGGCGGCTTCGGCAGACTCCCCGTCGAGAATCCCGGCATGAGCCTTGAGGATTTCTCCGATGGCCCAGAACGTGATGCCCTCTCCGTACGGCAGGCAACGACCCTGTCGCCAGAACGTGAGCTCCGGGCGCTCATCCACATACCGGAAGAACTCCTTGATAAGCCTGGATTTCCCGACGCCCGGCTCACCTGTGATAGTCACGAGCTGCATCGAACGTTCAGCGGAGCTGCGGGCGAGTGCGTCGACCATTCCGGCCAGTTCCCGGTCCCGTCCGAGAAACGGGGTGGCGTCGAACTCTTCCATCGCGCCCCCGAGCCGACTCCGCGCCTCGACCGCACGCCAAATAGCGATCGGCTCCTCCTTGCCTTTGACGAAGACCGGCTCGGCGGGTTCGAAAGAGATGACTCGCCGTGCAGCGGTAAAGGTCCGGGTGTCGACGATCACACCGCCGGGCTGTGCCACACCTTCGAGACGCGAGGCCGTGTTGACCACGTCGCCGATGATGCCTTCTCCACCGTCATCGCCCAGCTGGATGACCGCCTCGCCGGTCGTGACGGCGGCGCGCACGTTGAGGTCGGTGCCACCCTCCCGTATGGCAGCCACCGACTCCTGGATACGGAGAGCTGCACGAACGGCTCGCTCCGGATCGTCCTCGTGAGCAACCGGAACCCCGAACACTGCAAATACGCCGTCGCCGATGAGCTTCTCAACAGTGCCGCCATAGCGCTCCACATCGGCTCTCACCGAGTTGTGGTATTCAGTGAGTCGGACCCGGACGTCCTCGGGGTCGGACCGCTCGGTGTCTGAGGTGAATCCGACCATGTCGACGAACAACACCGAGACGATCTTGCGCGCTTCGGTCGATATAGTCGATTCATGCGACCCCGCGACTTCACCCGATAGGGCGAATCCGCACGTCGGGCAGAAAGCCGCCCCTTCGGGAGTCTTGTTTCCACAGTTCGGACAGTGCTTGGCGACTGCGGTACCACAGGTTGGACAGAACCGGGCTCCAGCCGGCACCTCGGATCCGCACGCACTGCAAGGAAAGACCACAAGCCGAGCCTAGAGAACCGCTGAGCCACAGATCGCCGACCGGCCTGGCTACGTGGTTCGCGACCCTTCTCGCAATCGGTTCATGGGTGCCAATCCTTCGGAGCGAGGCTGCGGCAAACGGCCTGACTCCACGTGAGGTTGAGGATCCGAATGTGGGCGGGCCAACCGCTTCAGAACTTGCCTGAGTTGACCCACTCGCTCTCTGGTCCGATGGGCTCGGCGGCATCCCACGTGCGAATGATCCCCATCGTGACATGGTGGTGCATGTTCCGATGGGGACCATTCGCCGACGATGCAGAGAACCGTCAGGTGGCGTGAACGCAGAAGCCTCCGTCACGATATGGATGCGGTTATTCGGAAGGCTCCAGGATGGCCGACTGGTACAACCGGCATGTATTGGG
>JAHEJY010000030.1 GCA_024638625.1 Actinomycetes bacterium | reverse complement strand
CCGGCCGAATCGACGGTCCACCGGATTGAACGAGCGGCGAGTGGACACGATTGGAATGCCATTGGATATGCCATCAACCGCTGCCCGCACGTCGTGCGGTACGGCTACGGCGAGAGGCGCTCCCGACCCCACCGCCCATCGGCCAGTTCGTAGAACACCCGGTCGTGCATGCGGCTCGGGCGTCCTTGCCAGAATTCGAACGTGGCGGGAGTGATCCGGTATCCGCCCCAGTGGGGCGGGCGAGGAACGGCGTCGGGATAGCGCTGATCTAGCTCCTGGACGGCTTCTTCGAGTTGATCCCGGGTGTCGATCGGCTCGGATTGGTGGGAGGCGCTGGCCGCCAGCTGGGCTCCCCGCGGCCGGGTCGCAAAATACTCGTCCGCTTCGGAGTCGCTCACCCGGGTGGCGGTGCCCTCGATGCGGACCTGCCGGTGGAGTTCGAGCCAGGTGAAGGCGATGGCCGCCGGCGGATGGGCATCCAGCTCTCGACCCTTTCTCGATGCGACATTCGTGTAGAACACGAAACCGTCGCGATCGAATCCTTTGAGCAACACCGCGCGAACGGACGGGAGACCATCGTCTCCCACCGTTGCAAGGGACATCGCGTTGGGTTGCGGCAAACCTGCCTGATGCGCCCCGCGAAACCATTCGTCGAAGACGGCGAAGGGATCGTCGCCGAGTGTCGCCGGGTCGATCCCCTCGGTCTCGTATTCCTCCCGCATCTGCGAGATCAAGTGACTCATGTCACTCATGATTGGGCTTACGGTTCATCACATAGCGAGCCTATTCGTGATAGGTTCGCTTTCGATAAGCGACACAAAGGAGACGACGATGGCAGACGTCCATTGCGCCGATCTGGGTAACGACTGCAGCTTTGTGGCATCAGCAGATGATGCGGCCGGCATGCAAGACGCGGTGATGGCCCATGCCGCGGAAGCCCACCCGGAACTGCTCGAGAACATGACACCCGAGGTCGAAGCCGAGATCGGAAAAGCGATCACCGGAGCCTTCAGCAGCTAGCTGAAGCTCTGCAACCTGGCCGGTCAGCGCATCGAGGAGAGCAGCGCGTTCTCGAATTCGGTTTTTCCGGCGGTATAAGCCTCGACGGAGGCGCTGTACGTGACGTGTATCACGCCGTCGGTGTGGTCAATCCATATCTCGTATCGCGCAATGTTGCCCTGATCGACCCCGGCGTACTCGAGGAAGCGGGCCGAATAGGAGCCCAGGGTTCGCACCCCCTCCGAGAGGACCTCGAAGTCACGGACGATCTCTTCTCGTGCCGCCTTCGCCGCCCCGACCACTGCTTCTAGCTCACCTGTCATCGTCTCGACCTTGACCATGGTCGGCGCGAGGCCTCCGGCAATAGCAGGTAGCTCGAATTCGTCCGGACCCAACTCGATCCAGGAATCGGGAGCGTCGATCAGGGTGGGCGCCGGAGCCACGGTGGTCGACGTAGACGTGGTCGTGGAAGACGATGTCGAGGTGGTGGAAGTCGTCGTCACGCTTGTGGAGGTCGAGGTGGAGACCGGGGTGGAGGTCGAAGTGGTCTCGTCAGCAGTGGCGGAGCAGCTGGCCGCGACGAGGGCCAATCCCATGATCCAGGCGTAACGTTTCATGCCGATCGATGTGGTTGGCTCCATTGATCGAAGGCTACCGAGCCGCTTCCCATTCTTCGTACAGGATTCCGTATCGATGGGCATCCACCCACCGTCCTCGCTTGAAGAGATACCTGCGGACCGTTCCTTCCAGGGTCATACCGACCCGTTCGACCAATCGATTGCCCGCCTCGTTGTCGACGAACACCTCCGCTTCGAGTTTGGCAACGTTCAATCCCGTGAATGCAAGATCCCGAACGGCACTGAGAGCTTCCGTCATCACCCCCCATCCCCAATACGGCCGTCCGAGCCAATAGCCGACGTCTGCCCGCCCCGGATGGATCGGCCTCGTTCCGATGTGTCCGATCGCCTGCCCGTCGGACCCGGTCAATTCGCCAGTTCGATCCCTGATCGACCAGTGGAATCCGTTGGATGCATATGTGTCGGTTCTCGCTGCGAGCATGAAAGCCGCGAACTCCTCGTAGGCATCCGGTCCGTCCCATCGAAGATTGCGGGTGATGGCATCGCGGTCCGCGCCGGCGAACAACCCGAACAGGGCTTGTGAGTCGTCCTCCGTGGACACCGCCAGCAGGAGACGTGGTGTTTCGAGTTGGAATGTGTTTCGGGAATCTGGTGGCGGCCCGAGGCGGGTGGCCGCATCAGTGCCCGCAGTTTCACGATTCGCCGGGTCATCCATGGCTGCAGGCTAACTCTTGGCATCGGACCGTCTCGCGCAACGGCGGCTAGCGTTGGGGGCGGAGGTTATGGCATGGAACTCATTGAGCATTGGATCGGCGGCTCCAGCACCGCCGGCACGAGCGGTCGGCGTGGACCGGTCTACAACCCGGCGACGGGAGCCCAGACGGCTGAAGTGGTATTGGCGTCCACCGAAGATGTCAGCTCCGCGGTCCGAACGGCGAAAGCCGCATTTGCGGAATGGAAGGACTCCCCCCTCACCAGACGCCAGAACATCATGTTCGCCTTTCGCAATCTGGTCGTGGAGCACAAGCTCGATCTCGCTCGCGCCCTCACCTCCGAACACGGCAAGACGCTCGACGATTCGCTGGGGGAAGTTCAGCGCGGGCTCGAGGTCATCGAGTTTGCCTGCAATATTGCACACCTGCTCAAGGGCGACTACTCAGAACAGGTTTCGCAAGGTGTCGACACGTACACCGTCCGTCACCCCCGCGGCGTGGTGGCCGGCATCACCCCGTTCAATTTTCCCACCATGGTTCCGATGTGGATGTATCCGATGGCGATTGCATGCGGCAACACGTTCGTCCTGAAACCCAGCGAGAAAGACCCCTCGACCTCGCTCATGGCTGCCGAAATGCTGCAGCAGGCCGGGCTGCCCGACGGCGTGTTCAACGTGCTCCACGGCGACAAGGAAGCGGTTGATGGCCTGCTCGAACACCCGGATGTGGCTGCGGTGAGCTTCGTCGGTTCGACTCCGATTGCCCGATATATCAATGAGACCGGCACACGGAACGGCAAGGTGGTGCAGGCGCTCGGTGGCGCCAAAAACCACATGATCGTTCTGCCCGATGCCGACATGGATCTCGCCGCCGATGCCGCCGTTTCGGCCGGCTACGGATCGGCGGGAGAGCGCTGCATGGCGATATCGGTCGTGGTCACCGTCGGCGACGCCGCCGACCAGCTGCTACCAAAAGTGCAGGAACGCATCGATGCCCTCAAGGTGGCACCGGGCGAAGAAGAAGGCGCCGAGATGGGTCCTCTCGTCACGGAGATACACCGCGACAAGGTCGCCTCGTACATTGCCGCGGGTGAGGAATCCGGCGCAACGCTGGTCCGGGATGGGCGGACCGCCACCCTGCCCTCGGATGGGTTCTTCCTCGGGCCGACGCTGTTCGACAACGTCGAGCGGAACATGTCGATCTACACCGACGAAATCTTCGGGCCGGTTCTCTCCGTAGTACGCACCGGCACCTACGAGGAAGCCATCGACATGATCAACGAGAACCCGTATGGAAACGGGACTGCGGTCTTCACCAACGACGGCGGTGCCGCCCGCAAGTTCCAACAGGAGATCGAGGTCGGCATGGTCGGCATCAATGTTCCGATCCCGGTCCCGCTCGCCTTCTACTCATTCGGGGGATGGAAGGACTCGAACTTCGGAAGCCACGGAATCTACGGGCCCGAAGGCATTCACTTCTACACCCGCCAGAAGGTCCTGATCAGCCGCTGGCCCGACCCCATCCACCGCGGCGTAGACCTCGGCTTCCCCCAGCACGGCTGAATATGAATAGTCCCCAGCACTCCAACAACCGCACCAAAGCACCAGAAAAGATCGACCACCCCAAATAGTCCCCCATCAGCCGCCGCAGGCGGCGACCAGATGGGGGAAAGTACCGCCGAACGAAGTTCAGGGGTACGGGGTCGGCAACCCTACGGGTTGCTTAGGAGTTGCTACGCAACTCCACTCCAACACCAGCACCCCAACAACCGCATCAAAGCAGAAAAAAGATCGACCACCCCCAAATAGTCCCCCATCAGCCGCCGCAGGCGGCGACCAGATGGGGGAAAGTACCGCCGAACGAAGTTCGGGGGTAGGGGGTTCGTAGGTAGTCCGGGGAACTCAACCGCGTCAAGATACAGGGAGAGAGATCGACCACCCCCTACCCCAGCCCTGCGGGCTGCGGTACCTTCCCCCACTCCGTGGGGGACTGTTCTTTTTTAGGCGTTTTGGCTGGCGTCGCTGCAGACGGTTTCGACGATGAGCCGGGTGACCGTGTAGGGGTCGCAGTTGGCGTTCGGTCGCCGGTCTTCGATGTAGCCCTTGCCTTCTCTCTCGACCTGCCACGGAATGCGAACCGATGCTCCACGGTCCGAGACCCCATACGAGAAGGTGTCCCAGCGCTGTGTCTCATGATGACCGGTGAGACGCTGCTCGATACCGTCGCCGTAGTTGGCGACATGCTCGGCGGCGTTCTTACCCAGCGCCTCGCACGCCGCGATGACCGCGTCGTAACCGCCCTCTTCACGCATCTGCTTGGTCGAGAAGTTGGTGTGACAGCCGGCACCGTTCCAGTCGCCCGCGATCGGCTTGGGATGGATCGACGCGTCGACGTCATGATCCTCTGCGATGCGATAGAGCAACCACCGTGCCAGCAGAATCTGATCGGCGACATCGACCGGGCTCGCCGGTCCGATCTGGAATTCCCATTGGCCCATCATCACCTCGGCGTTGGTGCCGGAGATGTCGAGTCCCGCTTCGATACAAGCTTGTGAATGGTGATCGACGACATCTCGACCGAAAATGTCGGCCGATCCCACTCCGCAGTAATACGGCCCCTGTGGAGCCGGATAGCCGCCCTTGGGGAATCCGTAGGGGTGGCCGTCTTCGAGAAAGGTGTATTCCTGCTCGAGGCCGAACCACGAATCGAAGTCGGCCCATTTCTCGGCAGTCTCGACGCAGGCCGCTCGCGTGTTGGACTCGTGCGGAGTCATGTCCGTGTTGAGACACTCGCATAGAACCAGCACGTCGTTGCCGCCCCGGATCGGATCCGGGACGATCTTGACCGGGTTGAGAACGACATCGGATGCACTGCCGGCGGCCTGGTTCGTGCTGGAACCATCGAAGCCCCAGATGGGAGGCTCGGTGCCGTCCGGGATGACCTTGGTTTTCGAACGAAGGAGCGGTGTCGGTTGTGTGCCGTCACTCCAGATATACATTGCCCGATAGCTCACAGGCATCCTTTCGTAGCGCGGAAGATGTGGCGGCAATGATGCTAGAGCCTCAATACCCGCCGGTTAGGACAGTGTGAACACTCTGTTACACCGACGGTGCCCGTCGAGGTGGATTACTCGACTTCGAAGCTGGCTTCCATGCCAGCTTCCCTATGGCCGGGGATGCTACAAAACATGATGTACTTGCCAGACGACATCGACACGCGGGCAGTAGCACTTTGACCGGCCTGCGCCTCCAGGTCGAAGTTTGGAATGTTCACGAACTCGATGTTGTGGAGGATCTGGCCCTCGTTGATGAGCGTCAACTCGAGGCGGCCGGCCGTTCGAATCTCATCCGGGTCGTATCCGAATTCGAAGCCTCTGACCGAAACCTCGGCGTCGACTGCCGCGCCTTCTTCCAGCACGGTGAGGCTGCCGACAAAGGGAATAATCGAATCCACATCCCGATTCGGCCCCGGGGCCCAGGCCATCATCACCACCAGTGTGAGGCCGATCACGCCGGATATCCCCAGCACCATGCCTCCGAGAAACGACAACCCTGGACCGGCGCCATCGCCATGTTCCGCGCCCTCGTCGCTTCCGTGTGCCGGCGCGGTCGTTTCTTCGGTCGATGTGGCCATGCCGTACAACTTGACGCGTCGCCAGGGATCTCGGTAGGGCCTTATGGCCCTACGGCGACGACCATGCCAACAGATACCTTCGGAAACGTCGATCAGAAGGAGTGCGCGTGCCGAACATGACGAGGCGAGAGTTTGTCTATCTGGGTGCAGCTACCGGAGCTGTCCTGGCGGCAGGTGCGGCACTCCCGCTGGCGATTCTTACACGGGACGCCGAGGGAAACGCCGTCGGGGCAGCCGTGTTCTTCCCCGAGAAACGGGTTGCATCGCTTGGTGACCTCGAGATCGGGGTTCCGGTCATGTTCGATTATCCGTTCGAAGGTCAAGCCAGCATGCTCGTCAAACTCGGCGAGCAAGTACCGAACGGAATCGGACCCGATGGAGACGTGGTTGCCTTCTCCCGGATCTGTACCCACATGGGATGCGAATTGACCGGGTATCAAGCCGAGCACCAGGTTTTAGGCCCCTGCCCCTGCCACTTCAGTACGTTCGACCTGATCCACGGCGGCCAGGTCGTATTGGGCCAAGCAACGCAGTCTCTTCCCCAGATCATGATTTCGCTCGATGGCGAAACCATCAACGCCAACGCAGTTGTCGGCCTCGTATATGGGTACGCCGATACTCTCGACGAAGGAGTAAACGCATGACCGCCGAGTCGACCTCAATCCCCCTTCCGCCGGCGAACGCCAAAGAATCGATCATCTGCTGCGAGTACTGTCCCGTTGCGTGCGGATACAAGGTTTATACGTGGGACCTGGGTACCCAGGGCGGGCCGGCCGCCGCCGACAACGCCCTCGGCGTCGACTTTCCAACCGAACTCCTGAGCGGCAGGTGGATCTCGGAAACCATGCATACGACGACGATCGTCGATGGTGAACTCAAAAACGTCATTGTTGTTCCCGATGGGGACATAGAGGTCGTCAACGTCGGAGGCACACACTCGGTACGAGGCGGCGCACTCGCCAAGAAGCTCTACAACCCCAACGGATTGACAAACGACAGGTTCCTGTATCCGATGCTCAGGGTCCAGGGAAACCTGGTGCCGATTTCTTGGGAAGCCGCGATCGACCTCGTTGCCCGACTCTCTCAGTACACGCTCGACAACTTCGACGAGCTGGCATGGGGTATGAAGATCTACTCGTACCAGTTCTACGAAAACGTATACGCCGCTTCCAAGCTGGCCTTTGGTGACATCGGCACGCCCAACTACTCGCCGCACCATGCTCCGGCGGAAGGAGACGACGTCCCCGGACTGTCCGACTGCGGAATCGATGCGTTCAGTGCCGCTTTCGAAGACGACAAGGAGGCAGACGTCCTGTTCATCTCGGGGTCAGATCCCTATGAAACCAAGACCGTTCGCTTCACCACCTGGCAGCAGCCTGGCGGCGCCAAGATCATCTATGTCGACCCACGCAAAACCTTCACCGCCGCCTATGCCGAGGCCAACGGGGGCATCCACCTTCAGCTCATGCCCGGCACCGACACCTGCTTGTACAACGCAATATCACGGGAGATCATCACCCAGGGTTGGGAGGACGCGGAGTTCATCGCAGCCAATGCCGCGAGCCGGACAGAGCTGGATGGGGAGGGCAGTTGGCGGCGACAAATGTTCGGACTTTCCTTCAACGAGTACCGTGACTTTCTCTTCTCAAACGACGACTTCACCCTGCAGGGAGCCGAGAGCGAAACGGGGGTGCCTGCCGACAAGATCCGTGCAGCCGCCGAAATGATGACGGGTGGCACCGGCCCGCGACCCAAGGCGACAATTCTGTTCGAGAAGGGTGTCTACTGGTCCCACAACTACGAGAACACCGCATCCATCGGCAGCATGGCCGTTCTCATCGGATCGAGTGGACAACCCGGTCGCGCTATTTCGCGCATGGGCGGTCACCAGCGGGGTGGACAAAAAGCGGCGGGCTACCCGATGGACAAATCGCCCCACGAGTACAAGGGCAACAAAGTCGAAATGGATACCGAGCGATGGTTTGCGGAAGGCAAGACGCGTTTTCGTTGGATCGTCGGAACCAATTGGATCGGTGCCATGGGGGCCTCCCGGGCACTTGCAGCAGCCGCTGAGCGCCTCACCTCCGTCGGCCCACCGGTCACTTCAACCGATCCCGATCTGGCGTACGCCGCTTTGACGGAGCGCATGGACAATGGGGGGACCGTCATCGTTCACCAGGAGATCTACGAAAACGACTCAACCCCCTTTGCGGACATCATCCTGGCGGCAGGCGCCTGGGGAGAAGACAACTACGCGCGCAACAACGCCGAGCGCAGGCTCCGTCTGTACGAGAAGATCGCGGATCCCCCGGGAGAGGCCAAGTCCGATTGGGAGATCTTCGCTGCAGTCGGTAAGGCAATGGGCTTCGCCGGATATGACTGGGCTGACACAAACGAAATCTTCGAAGAGGCAGCCCCCCGGTCCAGCGGCGGTCGTCGGGACTACGTGGCTCTCGTCGAAAAGGCCCAGGCCGATGGCGTTCGCGGTCATGATCTCCTCCGCACATTCGGCACGAAAGGCCTTCAAACACCCATCTCATTGGAGGGTGGCGAGTTCGTCGAAACCGTGCGCCAGCACGCCGACTTCACATTCAAGTCCAATTCGGGAAAGGCCAACTTTGTCCTGTCCGACTGGGAAGCGGTCAAGGAGCGCAATGCCATTCTCGGACCCGTTGACGATGAACTCTGGGTCACCAACGGTCGGGTCAACGCTCTTTGGAACAACCTCTCTGATTTCACCCGTCGGAGAATCTCTCAAGATCGGTGGCCGATGAACTTCCTGGAGATCTCACCGAACGATGCAACGGCCCGCAACATCGTCTCAGGCGACTTGCTGTCCATTGAATCGGACAACGTGCTCGACCAGTTGGGGAACAAAACCAAGGGTGGGTTCACAGCGGTTGCCTACGTGTCTGACATCGTGCCCGACGGCGTGACCTACTCGTACTTCCTGTACCCCAAGCAACCCGCGAATTCCGTCACCCCCGGCGACTCGAATCTGCAGCCGATCAACCTGCGGTACAACTTCAAGCTCGGCAAGGGTCGCATCAAGAAGATCGGGACGACTGAACTGACGGAGACGATGTCGTTCGCTCCGCGAAATCTGGTACCTGGCTAGCCCAACCGAAACATGGCGGGGATAGATTGGACGGCTCTATGGATGCCGCCTACCCCCTCGCCCCACGCCGAGATGCGATCCTCGATGGCATGCGCGCCATTGCGCCCCTCATCGTCCCGGGATTGCCGTTCGGACTGGTACTGGGCGTTCTCATCGCCGACTCAAATCTGGTCGACAATCTCGCCGGATGGTCTTCGAGTTGGATCGTCTTTGCCGGGTCGGCACAGTTCGCCGGAATCCTGGTTCTGCAGGCGGGCGGGGGTTTGCTACTTACGGTGCTCACCATCATCGTGGTCAATGCCCGCCATGTGATGTATAGCGCTGCACTGGCGGGACGGTACGCCGCAGCACCTCGCTGGTTCAAGTTCGTTGGCCCATATGTTTTGGTCGATCAGGCTTTTGCCGTCGCAGATCAACTACCGGCCGGCACCCACATCGAGTATCGAATGTGGCATCACCTGGGAGCTGGTTTCACGGCGTGGGTGCTGTGGCAAACGTGGGTAGCGATTGGTATCTCCGTGGGCGCTTCGATCCCGGAAGAATGGTCCCTCGATTTCGCAGTCCCATTGCTGTTCCTTGGCTTGTTGGTGCTTGTTCTGCGTAACCGTCCAGCGTTTGTCGCCGGCCTGGTCGGCGGATTCGTGGCCGTGGCCGCCAACGATCTACCGAGCCGGCTCGGTTTGCTGCTGGGCGGGCTGGCGGGCATGGCGGCCGGTGGCCTGGCGGAGTGGCTCGAAGAGCGAGAGGCGAGATCATGACGACCTGGCTGGCATTCATTCTCGGTGGAATCGGGACCTATCTCATGCGCTTCAGCTTCATTGGCGTCATGGGCGGTCGCGCCATGCCGGCTCCGTTAGAACGGGCTTTGAACTACGTGGGTCCGGCCGTGTTTGCCGCGATTGTGTTTCCGGCAGTTCTAGGCACCGCCGGTGTGAGCAGGCTGTGGAATCCAGACGCCCGCCTCATCGCTGCTGTCCTTGCCGGGTACGTCACCTGGAGAACGAAGAACATACCTTTGATGCTCGTGGCAGGCATGGTGACGTTATGGCTGCTGCAATGGTCGGGGTGGTTCGGCTAGCCCTCGGCTACCAGTTTCTCCAGCTTGAGCTCGGGAAAATCGCGTTCGAGTGCCGCCAAAGCGTACGAGCTGTCAAAAAGCGCCAGCAGTTCTCCGTCCCGTCTCTCGACGACTTCTGCGCTCCGGCGGCCGCGCAGAAAATCAGCCGATACCGCGTTCGTTCGACGGGCCAGAGTGAACGACGTAGGCCGCAGCACCATGGGGGCTCCGAATTCGTTTTCGAGCCGATGGCTGGCCACCTCGAACTGCAGCGGACCAACGGCGCCCAGTATCGGCTCGAGATCGCCAACGCCCGCCCTCCGCAAGACTTGCACCACGCCCTCTTCGTCGAGCTGGGCTATGCCCGACCGGAACTGCTTTGACCTCGAGGTATCTGCTACGCGAGCCAGGCGAAAATGATTCGGGGCGAAGGTAGGGATCTCAGGCCATGTCACCGGTTCGTCCAGGTACACGGCGTCGCCAACCCGGAAATCGTTTGCGTTCACCAATCCGACCACGTCACCGGGGAATGCCTCATCGACCGTCTGCCGATCCTGGCCCTGGACCGAGTGGGCGTACTTGGTCGCGAACGGTTTGCCGGTCGGTTCGTGCGTGACCACCATCCCGCGCTCGAACCGTCCCGAACAGACGCGCAAAAATGCGATTCGATCGCGGTGCGACTTGTCCATGTTGGCTTGCACTTTGAAAACGAGGCCACTGAACGGGGCCTCGAGCGGCCGGGGATTGCCAGTCGCGTCAAGGCGAGGGCTAGGCGCCGGCACGACATCGGCCAGCCCCTCCAACATCATCCGGACGCCGAAGTTCGTCAGAGCAGATCCGAAATACACGGGTGTTTGATAGCCCGAAACGAATCGCTCGAAATCGAAGCTTCGACCAATTGCATCGAGAAGCTCGATTCCGTCGGTGGCCGCCTCCCACTCTTCGCCCTCCTCCACTTTCGCTACGCCGGACGGCACGACTTCTTCAGGAGCAACGGTGGCACCTCGATCGGTGCGGGTATACCGCACGAAGTCACCAGAGCGCCGGTCTATAACACCCTTGAAGTTTCCCGCGTATCCGACCGGCCAGGTGATCGGCGCCGGCTCGAGAACGAGAGTTTCTTCGATTTGATCCAGGAGCGCCAGCGCGTCCAAACCCGGGCGATCCCACTTGTTGATGAACGTGACGATCGGAATCTCGCGGTCGCGACATACCTCGAACAACTTGCGGGTCTGCGGTTCGATGCCCTTGGCGGCGTCAAGCACCATGATTGCCGCGTCCGCCGCTGCCAGCACCCTAAATGTGTCCTCTGAAAAATCTCGGTGGCCTGGTGTGTCCAACAGGTTCATCACCTTGTCGGCGTATGGAAACTGAACAACGGTAGACGTGATGGAAATACCGCGCTGTTGCTCCATCTCCATCCAATCGGAGGTGGCCGCACGCCGGCCTTGTTTGGCTTTGACGGCGCCTGCGCCCGCGGTGAGGAACCCCGAATACAGCAGCAGCTTCTCGGTGAGCGTGGTCTTGCCGGCATCGGGATGCGAGATGATCGCAAACGTGCGGCGTCGTTCGGCCTCTTCCAGGGGGGACATGGCGGTAAGTATGGTTCGCTCATTCCGACTTGGGTCGTTCTGAGGAGATGCTGTGACCTTCATTCTCGTGAGCAACGACGACGGCGTCGATTCGCCGGCGCTACCCGTCCTCGCACGCGCGATGGCCGAAATCGCGGACCGGGTCGAGGTGGTTGTGCCCGACGGCGAACGAAGCTGGATCAGCAAGGCCATCACACGCCATGCCCCGGTCCGTGTCCAACAGGTGACCGTCGACGGAATCTCGATGACGGCAACGACCGGCAGTCCAGCCGACAGCGTCCAGTTGGGAGTTCACAATCTCTTCGACGAGCGTCCAGATCTCGTAGTGACCGGCATCAACATCGGCAGCAACTTCGGCTCTGCGTTCACCGTCGGCAGCGGGACGGTCGGAGGAGCGGTTGAGGGTGCCATTTCCGGAATCGATGCGATTGCGCTGTCTGCGACAAGCACCGACGTACCGTTCGCCTCCTGGGCTGAAATGATGAGGACCAGTGGATCTACTCCGGTGTGGGAACGATTGGCGGCGGTCAGTCGAGCAATCGTGTCCGATGTGCTCCGGCATGGATTGGGTGACGCCGTTGACGTCCTATCCGTGAATATGCCCGACACCGCCACCATTGACACCCCTCGCCGGATCACCCGCTTGGCGGACACCCGGTATGACAAACTGTTTCAGCAACACGGCGAGGATCTGTATCGCCACGATTGGGTGTCCCATGGCATCGACCACCGGGGCGATCCGACCGGCACCGACGTGACCACGGCGGCGGCCGGGCACATTTCCATGACTCCCCTACGCATCGCCGGCCTGGGCCATGTGCCCGATGGCCTATCGCATCTATACGACCGGGAGTAGCGGCCGCTCATGCCTTCTTTTCGGGTTTCCTCCCTCGACGCAGCGCCAGGCCCCCGAAACCGCTGATGACCGCCATGTAAAAGCCAAGGTCGTACCACCAGCCGGTGTTGTTTGCCTCATACACCCGGATGTTCTCGTCGAAAATCTGCCAGATGAGCGTGAAGGGAGCTATCCAACCATGCCAAACACCCGAGAAGAACCCGGCCGTTTGATCCACGTACGTCTCGGTCCCGGGGGCACAAGCCGCCAGTAGCAATCCCAACACGGCAACAAGCGGCCACCTGGCTTTCATCGTTCCCCTTTTCGTTTCAGTCAACCGATGGGTTGGCGAATGATCGTTTTCAGATTCTCTGGCTTGGCCCGGCGGGGATCTCCCAGATAGATCTCGTGATGCTTGCCTCGATTTTGATAGCCCTCATCGGCGATGAAGGCGTGCAACAACTCTATCGTCGGGGCTTCGGCATCGTAGGGGCCAACGTGCATGACCTGGGCCGATAAACCCTCGTGAAAGGCCTCGAGGCGCACGTGTTCCGCCGGCGCGTTGCCTTTTTCGAGAGCTTGCTGTTTGGCCTCATTGAGGTCGTTTTGTGTGACGAAGTCGGGCTGCATCAACATCAACGTCCAATTCCATGCATCCATATCGTCGGGGTCAAGGTCATCGCCAGAACTCCAGAAAATGCCTTCCGGAGGCATGACGGTGAAGGCAACTTCATCCCGGTCCTTGATGGCGAAGCGAATCGTGAATGCGACCGAGTAGAGGCCCTGAAATCCTTCCTGCATCAATGGCGTCTCTTCTGGATTCCCGTGACCATCGAACATCAAGAATTGAAGTTCCGGCACATCCACAATCGCCGGCCGATTTTTTCGGGCCGAATAAAGCTCTTTAAGGGTCTTCTTGTGGTCAATCGTTTGCACGCGATTTCCTCCTGATGATTCCAGAATGAGTGGTTACCATCGGGTGAGCAAGGGTCTATCGGCCCTTTGATCCGGTCGGATCTACCGCGAGAGCGTTGGGTGCGTCTCTCAGTCTTCTTCCGGGGTGTGCTCGGCTTTTTCGGCGATCTCGGACACGATGTCTGCGTTGGCCAGCGTCGTAACGTCCCCCAATTGCCGGTGCTCGGAGATGTCGCGAAGGAGCCGCCGCATGATCTTGCCCGACCTGGTTTTGGGAACATCAGGAGTAAAGACAATGCTCCTGGGTTTGGCGATGGCGCCGATCGACGTGGCGACGTGGTCCCGCAGTTCCTTGATCAGGTCCTCGTCTCCTTCGACTCCCCCGATGAGACTCACAAATGCGGCAATCGCCTGGCCCGTCAACTCGTCTTTGCGGCCTACCACCGCGGCTTCGGCGACAGCCGGATGCGACACCAGGGCGGACTCGACCTCCATCGTCGAGATGTTGTGGCCCGATACCAGCATGATGTCATCCGTACGCCCCAACAACCAGATGTAGCCGTCGTCGTCCCGCTTCGCCCCGTCGCCCGCGAAGTACAAACCCGGAAATCGCGACCAATAGGTGTCGATATAGCGTTGATCGTCGCCCCAGATGGACCGCAGCATCGAAGGCCACGGTCCACGAATGGCCAGAAACCCGCCTCCCCCTTTCGGTACCGGGTTGCCGTTGTCGTCGACGACGTCGGCCTGAATTCCGGGCATCGGCATGGTGGCTGTGCCGGGTTTTGTCGTGGTGACTCCCGGCAGCGGAGAGATCATGATCGACCCTGTCTCCGTTTGCCACCAGGTGTCCACGATGGGAACGTTGCTATAGCCGATGTTCTCGTGATACCAGATCCACGCCTCAGGATTAATGGGCTCACCGACGGTACCGAGTACACGTAACGAGGAAAGATCGTGCTTTTCGGGGTGTTCGGTCCCCCATTTCATGAACGCGCGAATGGCAGTGGGGGCGGTGTAGAACTGGGTGACACCATATCTCTCGATGATCGACCACAACCGATCGCGTTCGGGATAGTCGGGCGTCCCCTCATACATCACGCTCGTGGTCAAGTTGGCGAGCGGGCCGTAGACGATGTACGTATGGCCGGTGACCCAGCCGATGTCGGCCGCGCACCAGTACGTGTCGGTGTCGGACTTGATGTCAAAGACGTAGCTGTGGGTCGTCATGGCGCCGACGAGATAGCCACCGGTGGAATGCATGATGCCCTTCGGTTTGCCCGTGGTACCCGACGTATACAGGATGTAGAGGAGGTCCTCGGCGTTCATCACCTCCGGCGCACAATCGGTCGATTGGTCGGCGACCAGGTCGCTCCACCAGACGTCCCGGCCATCCTCCATCGCTACGGGATTTTCGGTCCGCTTCAGCACGACACACGAACGTATCCGGTCGGTTCGCTCCATTGCGGTGTCGGCGGCCTCCTTCAGAGGAACGATGGTGCCCCGACGCCAGGCACCATCGCTGGTGATCAGCACGTGGGCATCGGCATCCTCTACCCGGTCGACAATCGCGTCAGATGAGAATCCTCCAAAGATGACCGAATGAGCGGCTCCAATGCGTGCGCACGCCAGCATGGCAATCGCGAGCTCCGGAACCATGCCCATGTAGATCGCGACCCGGTCACCTCTGCGGACGCCGAGCGATTTGAGACCATTGGCGAACTTACCGACTTCGTCTGCGAGGTTTTGATAGGTGATCGTCCGGGTGTCACCGGGTTCCCCTTCCCAGTGATAGGCGACTTTGTCGCCATGGCCCGCCTCGAGGTGGCGGTCGAGACAGTTGTAGGTCACGTTGAGCTCGCCGTCGGTGAACCACTTGAAGAAAGGTGGATTGGAGTCGTCCAGAATCACGGTCGGCTCTTTGAACCAGGTGACCCGGTTCTTGGCCTCCGATGCCCAGAATCCGAGCGGATCTGCAGCGGCGCTTTCGAGGATGCCAGGTTGGGCGTTGGCAGCGGCGGTGAACTCCGCCGATGGTGGGAACGTCCGATCCTCTCTGAGCAAGTTCTCTATCGACGTCTCATCCATACCGGCTCCGTTTCTCATTGTCGTACGAACAGTATCCCACTCGGATTCGCTACACGGGCGTAGGGCCATTGGGACCGAATGCGCCGTCACCTAGCCCCATGGATACGGATTGGGACTTGGCTTCAGATGCGGGTCGTCTCCCAGATAAGGGTGGGCGCGAGCTACTTCCTCGTTGAGCACGACGCCTAGCCCCGGTTCGGTAGGGGGGACTACGTGGCCGTCCTCCCAATGGATTGGCGTCTCGAGTATCTCGGCATGGAAGCCGCCCCAATCCCGGATGCCCTCCAGAATGAGGAAATTGGGCGAACAGGTAGCGAGCTGGATGTTGGCGGCTCCGACCACCGGTCCGCAATAGAGGTGGGGAGCAATCTGGGCGTGATGGACCTCGGCCAGTGCCGCAATCTTCTTCCCTTCCAAGATGCCGCCGGCGCGGCCCAGGTTGGGTTGGAGGATGGAGGCTGCCTGGAGCATGAGCACATCTGCGAACTCATGCTTGGTTGTGAGCCGTTCGCCGGTGGCGATCGGGATGCTGGTCTGGGATGCGACCTTTGCCATCTCCCGGTGATTGGTGGCGGGAGTGGGCTCTTCGAACCAGAGCGGGTCGTAAGGCTCGAGGCGCCTGGCCAACCGGGTGGCGGCGGCCGCGCTGAACTGGCCATGGGTACCGAACAAGATGTCGGCCGTAGATCCGACAGCTTCGCGTACGGCCCGAACCATGGCTTCGGACCGATCCAGGTCGGCCATGGTTGGCTGGTGCGGATCGAACACCGTATACGGTCCGGCCGGATCGAATTTGACTGCCGTGAATCCGCGCTCCACCTCCTCGGCAGCACGCTGAGCAGCAACGTCAGCATCGACATAGACGTCTGATGCATCTCCTGGCTCGGGATACAGGTAGGTGTACGAGCGCAGCGCGTCGTGAACCCGTCCCCCCAAAAGTTCGTAAACCGGCTTCTCGACCGACTTGCCGACGATATCCCAACATGCCATTTCCAGGGCGCTCATCACACCAACCAGCGTGATGTCACCTCTTGACGCGTAACCGCTACCGAACATCCGATGCCACATGGTCTCGATCGAAAAGGGGCTGTTACCTAGCACGTGACGATCGGCAACGTCGGTCATCATGTCGGCGACCATGTGAGGGCTGAACGTGGCGACGTATGCCTCGCCGATTCCGTCTATACCGTCGTCAGTGGTCAGCTTGACGAAAAGAAAATACCGACCTCCGAAGTGCGGCGGTGGATTGCCGACGACAAACGTCTCACAGCTCGTGATCTTCATGAACCGACTTTAGAGCCTGACCACCTGGCGGGAGTGTATCAGCCGAGCGCTACGGATTTAGGGCGCAGCACGCCCCCCTCGGTACTGGTTTGACCGGCGATCAACGGAGTGGGAGGCAGGGTGAAACTCGTGACCTGCTCGAGCTTATCGTCCGCCACGACGAGTCCCGAGGGTCCCGGGGAAACTACAACGGAGGTGAACCCAAGACGGTGTACGAAGATCGCCGGGAACGACTTGATGGTTCGGGTCGAGGTACCCGATGGAGGGGTCGACTCCACGAACTCCATCACAACACCAAAACGCGGCGAATCGAGAATCGCACCATCGAAGAGCTCGCCGGCCGTCCAATTGTTCAAACAAATGGACATGCGCAATGCTGCGGCATCCTCGGTCAGGAGGTCGTATCCGCCGGGACTACAACCGACTGTCGCGTTCGGTATCAGATAATCCCAGAGCGGCTTGTTGTCGACCCCATAGATCTGACCATTGATCTCAATCGGTCTCTTGGAATTGGATCCGCGAGTCAACAAACCTGGAATCCCCGGAAAATCACCAGACCCGATCACCAGACCGTCAGCCGCTTCTTTGGCGAAGTTGCCGGTGTCGGTCGACACCGTGTTGGGGCTCCGGTTGAAGCAGTCATCGAGGACCGGGGGCCCACCGGCTGGGAAAACCGAGACAGGGTGGTCGATCCCCAACAGCATGTTCCCGGTGAGATTCGTCGCTTTGGACAGCGAGCAGTTGCTCGTGTATCGATTGCTCAGAATCGAGCCGAAGTTGCCGGACGTCGGACCGGAGCATGGAAGCAATGCATGACCACCCGGCGGCTGGGCCATGCACTGCTCGCCGACCGGTGCCCCGGGTGCGACACCAAAGGGAAGCACCGGTTGGATCCTTACTTCGGCTACCGAGACCGCTGAAGATCCGAGGGTGTCAGTGCCCAGAAGATGAATGAAGAATGTGGTGAACTCCTGCTCCGGTACCCGCACCCGGATTTTGGCTGCCGCATGGTCGACGCTGATGCACTCGTTGCCAAACAACGGTGCGAATGAAGCGGGTCGCTGCAGGTCCAGACAAACCTGCCAAAGGGCATCCCATTCGGGATCGGTGTACTGGTTGATGAGGTTCGCCCGTGAATACTCCAGCGCTTTCTCGTACATCGCCAGATCGCTTACATTGATCTCCAACGCGGCTGCGAGGGCGCCCGCATCAGCCGCATCCTGGGCCGATCGCCGTATGTTGTAGAGGAAGCCCAGGTCAACGGCGAACGACACAAATCCCAGGAGCACGACGATGCCCAACGAAACCAATGGGAGCGTAGAACCCTCGTCGGCTCGCTCCGTGGTTCGCCGGATCACGCGCAGACCCGTTGACCAGCTGTCCAGGTGGCGGTTCGCTCGAGCCGCATCGTCACCTCGGAGACTACAAATTCGTTCATGACCCCATCCAACAGACCGGTAAGTGTCATAGTGGGTTTCTTGATCTTGACACTCACAGATTCACCAACGGCGACGCCTGATCGGGAAAGCGTCACCTCTGCTCCACTGGCGGCTACCTCAATCCGGTCACAGATCATGTTGGACAGCTGATCCAGATTGCCGGCATCGACGCTCGCTAGGCGAACCCCTTCTCTCGCGGCATGCCGAACCTCCAGGTGTTGGCCCATGAAGAATCCGTATTCGATGATGCCAAACACCATGATGATCAGGAGCGGGAGGATGATGGCGAATTCGAGCATCGCGGCGCCGTCGGAACCGGCTCCCTTACCGAGCTTATGCTTACGGACGCGTGCCATGGAATTCCCCGACTGAGTAGCGGAATCATCGGCCAGATGCTCCGATCGCTTGAGGCTTTGCGGTCGCTCGAGTGCTGAGCGGCCGACTGCGTCGGGCTAGGAACCGGCCGCGTGGTGTTCCGCCCGATTGGCGAGATCCCAGGCCCGTTCAAACCACCCGGCAGCCGCGCTCGAAGACTTCGAGAGGGCGTCTACGCCCGCCCGATAGGCGTCCTCGGCAGCTTTGAGCGCATCCGCCGCGATCTCACATGACGCAGAGCATCGGTCGAGGGCTTCCGTCGCCCGGGCCATCTGATCGACGGCCTGTGCTTGCATCTCGCCCAAAAGCCGACCCTCGACCGACTCGAGCGTCTGGCTGTGATGCCGCTTGAGGGCCTGCTCGAGTTGGACAACCGCCTCCGCCATGTTCGCGAGAATCGAAGGTTCGGTAGCCCGGTTGAGATCCCATCCACCATGGTGCAACGCGGTGTTGACAGCGGTTCGCGCCTCATCTACGTGGCGCCCGGCGCGTCCACCGATGTCGACTCCGTCCAAGGCATCGAGTACCTCCGAGAGGAGCGGAGGTCCACCGGGGAGCGGTCGCGGTGGCAGTGGATCCGGCAGCGGAATCGGATCTGGCAGCGGAACGGACCGAGCAGTGACAAGACCTCGAACCGCCTGGTCATAGGCGCGAGCCATTGCCGCCTGGCCATCCCTGCCGGGATGAACTCCGTCGACCAGGTCATTCAGACCTACTACGCCATCGAGATCTACCAGCACAATCTGGCTGCGGTCGCTGGATTGTTGTTTCACAAGGCTTCTGATCATTTGATTGAGCTCAGGGATGCGCTCGCTACAGACCAGGCCGAAGTCGCACGGTATCAGGGTCGAGAGGACGATATCGACGTCCGGGTTCGATCGTCGGAGGCTCGCAATCAAGTCGCCCATGTTGGCGCGCGAGGCGTTGATGTCATAGTTGGTATTGGGGCTGTTTGGGTCGTCCCCGGGCACGCCTGGCGGCGGAGGCCCCCAGATGTCGTTGGTTCCGACATGAAGGATGGCAATCTCGGGGCGGTAGATGGCCTCGGTCTCTGAGACGCGGGCGGCGATTTCATCACTCGTCGCGCCACTCCAGGCCTGGTGATCCTGGTCGAAGTTGGGATCAGCCGGTGAACCGTCGCAGCACACACCGGATCTCGAACCGATCATGTCAATCGCGTAGCCGGATGCGACCAATTCACGGTACAGGAAGAACCGGTAGGTGTATTCGCCCGGATTGCCCTCGGTGATCGAGTCACCGACCGGCATGATCGTGATCGGCCCGCCGGAGGTTGTGAAGGACAGCTTGCCATTCACTGCGGTGCCTTTGCCTCCGATGGCGAATTCCTGGATGCCCTGCGGTGTCTCGAAATACAGGATGTTTCCGCGGACAACCGCGTTCGAATCGAAACCTTGACCCCAGTCGCCGGCAACCAACTGATCACCCGGGATGCCGAGGAAGGTGCTCACCGTTGGCTGCCCCGCTGTCAAGGTGTCGCGCCAATACACCCGGGCGGTGGTCGGATCGAAGAATCCGATCGAGTCCTTACCGTCACCGTTGAAATCCGCCGAGAACGGTCGATGGCCGGGCTGGCCGAACGAAAAGACGAAGTCGGCAAACCCGGTCTCGAGACGGTTGCTCACATACAAAGATCCCGCCCGGTGGATCGCCAATGTCGTGCACCCATCGCCGTTCCAGTCGCCGGCGACGGGAACGTCGCCGGGATTGCCGTAAAAGAAGTCGTAGTCGGCAACGCCGAAGTCGTTGGTGTTTCTGACGTACACGAACCCGTTGCTGGGACGGTACATCCCCACGGTGGCACCGCCCTGACAGTCCCAATCGCCCATCATGGGCACATCGCCGGGATTGCCGTAATAGAACGACGAAGAGTCGCCGTTGGGCAACGTCAGGGTCCAGATTCCGGTGTTGGGGTCGAACATCCCAACGGCGTCACCCTCGGCCGCCGCCGCAGGACCGGCAGAAGCCATCCACATGACACCAGCAATTACCAGCGCGTAACGAAACCAGCGCATTCCCAATCCTCCATGAAAGCCCGTGTGCAACATTCAACCAAGGTGCCAGGCGGATGTAAACCAGCACCGTCTCAAGCGGTCGGATCAAGAGGCCGAAAAGGCGAGCATGAGACTTGATCGGATCGACCGGCTCGGGGGTCAGATATATGCGCGCTTTTGGGGCAGTTTGCTCCTCATAGGAGTGGTAGCAATCGGCGTGCCGATGCTCATCGGCACGATTTCCAACAGGGCGTGGGTCGGCGCAGGCGTTACTGCGTTCTCTACGGTCGCCGGATTGGTGCTCGTCAGATACCTGTTCTCTTCGAAACGGCGTCTCAGCGAACTCGACTAGCCGCGAAACCCGGGGGTTCGCTAGGGTCAGTTCGTGTCCGGTATCGTTCGTTTTTTCCACATACTTTCAGCAGCAGTATGGATCGGCGGCCTCATAACACTCGGCGTTCTCGTCGGTGCTTTGCGAAGGTCCGGCGTGCAACGCGACGACCTCCGCATCATGGCCGGTTCGTTTCGGGGACTGTGGTGGATCGCAACCTTCGTAGCCGTAGTCACCGGAATAATCGGGCTCTGGCAATCGGGCGGTTTGCCCGCCGACGACGTTGGATACGCTCAACGACTCTTCGTGAAACTCGCCCTGATCGGCTTGGCCATGGTGCTGGCCGTTTTGCATACCATGATTGCCCGTACGGCCTCGGCTCCAACGAGAGGATTGGTCCAGATGGCCAACCTGGTCGTAGGTGTCGCCGTCATAGGAGCTGCCGTTTGGCTTTAAAAGGGCCGTACCGGTTCATCTCGTTTCTGATGGTGGGGCTGTTGCTATCCGCCTGTGCTGCCGGCCAAATCGCCGATCCGACCCTACCTACGTCTCCTCCGACTCCCCCGCCAGAGAACGTTTCCACCACGAGCCTTCCCACCACGAGCCTCCCCACCGCGACCGTACCCAGCACCACGACGAGCACGACGATCGCCGCAACGAGCACGACACTGCTGGGAAACCCGCCGCCGCCCTGGCTCGGTACCCGGGTCGTCCCCCTGGATGAAAACGGCGACGGGATTTCCCAGCCGACGCCTGCCGAGTTGATCGACCGTCAGTTTCACACGGTGGATCTGCTGACGCCGCCTGGCGACGATCAGTTCCATTCGACGATCGGTCCCGTTCCCGACGACGTATTGGCGAGATCAACCTGGAAAGCGGACTGCCCGGTGATGGTCGAGGAGCTCAGCTACCTCACGGTCTCGTTCTATGGATTTGACGGCCTCTTCCATACGGGTGAGCTGATCGTCAATACGGCATGGGATGCTGAGATCGAAGATATCTTCCGACGCCTGCACGAGACCCGCTTTCCTATCGAGCAGATGCAGGTGGTCACCGTGGAAATGGACGACGCACTGCCAACCGGGGACGGCAACAACACCAGCAGCTTCACCTGTCGAACCGCGGTCGGCGAAGGAAGTTGGTCCATGCACGCATTCGGCCTTGCGGTCGACATCAATCCTTTCCACAACCCGTACGAGAAAGGCGAACTCATTCTCCCCGAACTCGCCACCGCTTACGCGGATCGCGATCAGAGCCTCACCGGCATGCTCTTCCAGGATTCAGTCGCCGTGACCGAATTCGAAGCCATCGGCTGGACGTGGGGCGGCAATTGGCGGAC
>JAHEJY010000029.1 GCA_024638625.1 Actinomycetes bacterium | reverse complement strand
GGTCCCGATGGGCCAACCGAGGGCATGTTGGAGCCGGCCATCGCAGCCGTTCAACGCCACGGTGTCGCTCTCAAGACAAAACTCATCGCGCCAGCAGGATGGGGACCGCGGGGCAGCCTCAACGTGAAGTTGCGACAGCGTCTCGATCAATACGCCGGCGTGTACGTCATCAAGTCCATTGCCGGCCTGTCGTCGCGTTTTCCGAATCTGGATCTGATTCTGATTCGCGAAAACACCGAGGATATCTACAAGTCGATCGAGCATGAGGTTGTGGACGGAGTCGTCGAATCCATCAAGATCGTGACCGAGCAGGCCTCCGAGCGAATAGCGAGATTCGCCTTTTTCACGGCCAGGTATCTCGGGCGCAAAAAGGTCACCTTCATTCACAAAGCAAACATCATGAAGATGTCAGACGGGCTGTTCATGAACACGGTGCGGCGGGTCGCCGAGGAGTATCCCGAATTCGAATACGAGGAAACAATCGTCGACGCCGCCTGTATGAAGCTCGTGCTCGATCCCTACCAGTTCGACGTAATGCTCATGGGCAATCTCTATGGTGCCATCCTCTCCAATCTCTGCAATGGACTGACGGGTGGCATCTCATCGAGCATGGGCATTCATATCGGTGACGACACCCGGATCTATGAATCAACGCACGGCGATGCCGCCCACCTGGTCGGAACCGGCATGGCAAACCCGCTGCCGCTGCTCATCCCGGCCATCGACATGCTGCGTTGGGTGAAAGAGACCGATGCCGCCAACGCCATCCACAGCGCGGTGGAAGGCGTGCTGGGCGACGGCACGATTCTGACACCCGACCTCGGTGGTACCGCGAGTACCGACGAGGTGGCAGACGCCATCATCCGATACCTCGGCGGCTGAACCTTTCGAGTTCGGTTCAGAGTTACCCTCAACCTCTACTCCAGGGTTTGGGGATACAGCTCGGAAACATGCGCTTCTTGAGGGTCTTATGTGCGTCCTGCGCGTAAGTCGATTTTGTGTCTTTGTCCGCCCCGGCCCCGCTGTCAGCTGAATTTGGTTTTCGGTCGCCCGGTCGGTGCACCGTCGACGAAGATATCGACCTTCTCGTTGTAGAAGGACACGAGCCCTTCAATCCCCCGACTCTCAGGGAGGGGCGTGTCGTATCCCCAAACAATGTTGTCGTGGGTTATGCCCTTCACCGATGCAGACCAATACCTCGCCGTTCCCTTGTACGGACATGAGGTCGCCTTGTCCGTTGGGGTCAAAAGATCGAACCGAACATCGGTCTTGGGCAAGTAGAAGCGTGTTGGCAGACCCGTCTCAAACAGGAGCTTCGCATTGCGCGAGTCGGCAACCGTTTCGCCATCGATCTCGATCCGGATGTGACGACTGCTGTCGAGCACATCCACCCGCGTGTACGGATCACGCGGGTGCACGTAAACCTCCTCGTCCTCCTCGAACCAGGAATCCATGGTCTCCCACGCAAATCTGACATGATCGCGGATCTCGGTCAGCGGCGATTCCGGATAGTGCCAGGCGCCGCTCCGAATTGTCGAACGGCTGCTTTTCACGTCGAAGAGTTGGGCTTCACCCCGGGATGGGGATCGTTCCGACTCACCATTCAGCACGAGAACACCGTCCCCAACGTCGGCGACCGGGATGTAGTACTGCGGGTAATAGGGCACCTCCCAAACCAATAGAACGTCGGTCGAATCGAGAACAATGTCACCTCCGAGCATCGCACGGATTCGTTTGCCCGTCGGCTCGACCTTCACGCGTCCTCGCGATGGTGCTTGTGTGGTCGCCATGCTTCGTCCTTTTGCGTCGGGTGCTTCGTCATCACAACGCGAAAAGGAGATTCGGCATTCCTGTCATCGAGCTGCGCCGATGACCGCTAGAGCCGCCGGCACTGCGCGCAGACCAAACTGGCGTCAAACAGGTTGATTCGGGTTTGTATAGATGTGCTGCGGCGTCAGAATGACTGCGCATCGCCGTTCTGCCTCCATGACCCGATCGAACTCGTTCCAGTCTTCGTGTTCACCTCCGGCGGCCGAATAGATGGTTCGGATCAGGTCGAGAATGCTGTGGGGGCCAAAACCCGTGGCCGGGTCGTCAGGACCGATGAGGTCGGCGAAGCCCTCCGCCGTTACCCAACGCCAACCGCGGCGCACCAGAATCGACAGAAAAGCATTCCGGCGCAAGTGATCCAGTTTTCGCGATCCGCCGACCGCGACGAAACCAATCGAAGCGGCTCCTGTGAGCGGGTGGCCGATCACACCCGCATTGACCACGGTAAGCACCGGCTTGCCGTTCGATCCGGTGACCGCGGCAGTCACCAGCCCGGTCTCGGAGCCGAGCAAAGCACGCACATCCTCGATCGTCGCCACGCGCGACATCCTATGGCGTAGAGGTCACACGAGTTCCGGATCGACACAACCGGCGACGCCACCGGTGCCCGAACCCGGGCCTTCGAACGTCCGGGCCTCGAGGTAGCCACTGCCGATATCGTCGGTTTCCAAGAATCTCAGAATCGCTCTGCCGAGGGCCAACGCCTCCTGTTCCCGAATGTAGCCGCTCTCGAGCACCGCAGCCTCGGAAGCATTGGAGAGAAAGAACGATTCGGAGAGTACCGACGTGACGCCATCGGTCCTCCTCAAGACTCCGTAGTAGTCAAGACCAGAATCGTTGAGCATGGCAACGGCGCCAGGCGGGCTGCCGGCCGCGAACGAGACGTCGAGACTCGATAGCGTCGAGACGAGCTCTTCGTACACCAGTCCCGCCAGGCGGCGGGAATCGAAAGACGAAACCTGGTGAAAGACCAGAGTTCCCGGTTCGTCGGTGGGCGTGGTCGGGCCTCCGTTGTGGTGAATCGAGATGAACACATCCGGCGCCACTCGCTGGGCGAGCTCTCCTCTCGCGGCAATTGCCATGCGATAGTCGCTGGTCCGCGTCAGCAGCGTCGAAACGCCGCGAAACTCCAGGAATCGTTGGAGTCGCTCGGCCACGTCGAGATTGAGGTCGGATTCCCTCAAGCCGTTGGAGGCAACCGCTCCCGTCTCATCGCCCCCATGACCTGGATCGATCAGGACCTGGATTCCGGCCAACGGCATCCCCCGGTCGAGGCTGGCCGTATTGGCACACGGGGTCCCCACGACCCAGCCACCGGTCGGTAGTGCATCGAGGATCGGCACAACCACGCCGGTAGGGCTGACAACCGCCACGGGTTCTTCCGGCACCGTGGTCGTGGTCGAGGTGGTGGACGAGGACGACGTCGTCTCAATTGTAGAGGTCGTCGTCTGTTGGGAGGTTGCGACGCCCGGCCCACCGGTGGTAATCGGCACCGGCGACTCCCGTGCGAGAAGTCCGCTGCATGACGACGCAACAAAAGCAACTATCAGGATGAGGACCCGCCTACGCATCGCCTGCAGATTACGAAGTTCTCGTGGCTGATCGTAGGCTGCCGCCCATGAATGACGCTATCGACGAGCTCCCGTTGACCGAGGAATGGTTCTACTGCATCGAGCATGGCAGCGTCGAAACCCGGGACGGCTGCAAGGTCACCGACCGCCTGGGCCCTTATCCGACGCGCCAGGCAGCCGCAGCGGCTCTGGACCGCGTAGAGGATCGCAACGACGATTGGGACCACGACCCCAATTGGAACGACGACCAGGACGCGGACGACGACGGGTCGTAAGTCTCGTGCGCTATTCCGGCGTTCGAAACCTTCTAATCCAACCCTTCGAGAATGTGACTCGTACGCCGCTCGATCAAAAACCCACCACCTTCAGCCCGCGAGATGGCATTTGCGGCCTCATGGTTCAACATCGAGTTCGGCAGACGGCCGTCGGCCCTATGACCATGGGAAGGTGTCCTTGGGTTACAAAGCCTTTTTGGCAGTTGCGCCGAGTCCTCCGACTCAATCGGAGGCTCGAACTCATGGAGTTTCCGGATGAGACTGATACAGCGACCGGTATTGGGATGGACTGACGCCGGTCCACCTGCGAAATGCACGGCCGAGGGCCGCATCATCGGCATAGCCGACTTGACGGGCGGCGGCCGCGATCGTGAGTTTGTCGTGCGTGATGAGGTTGGCTGCCAGGTGAAGCCGCCAACGGGCAAGGTACGCGCCAGGCGGTTCTCCCAAGGCATCCGTGAAGCGGGGATAAAACGCCGACCGGGACAGTCCGACCGCCGCGGCGAGGTCCGCCGCTGTCCAGGAGGCAGCCGGCCGTTCGTGGATCAGGGCAACGGCTTCGGCTATCGGCGGGTCCCTCAATGCTTCGAGCCACCCGACATCGACGTCGCCACCTGCCATCAGCGATCGAATCGCGTACATGACGATCACGTCAGCAAGGCGGCTCAGAACGCCGCTGGCTCCGGACTGCGGAGCCGACAGTTCCCTTCGCATCATGTCGATGGTCGATGAGATCCATGGTTCGCCGGGATCGTCCCTGCCCCCGACCACGATGATCGGCGGCAGGGCGCTGAGCATCGGATGGAGGCCGCTTTGTCCGAAGTGAACGGTGCCGCACAGCAACGTGGTTTCCTTGCCACCGCCATCGATGTGCAGCCGCGCCAGGCCGTTCTCGTTTGATGCTCGTTGCCATGCCGGAGACACCTGGCTGTCACGATCATCGAGCAAGACGTGATGATGCCCGTGCGGAAACAGCACGACCTGGCCGCTCGAGAGGTAGACAGGTTCTCGACCGTCGATCGTCGCCCAGCACGATCCGGCGATGACAGCATGAAAGAGGCCGGTTTCATGTTCGCCGGACGCGACGCCCCACGGCGCAGACAGCTCAGCGAGCGAAAAGGCTGCACCCCCGAGTCGCAGCGTTTCCATGACTCTCGCAACCGGATCTCCGGACGTTCTATCAAGAGATATGGACATCTAGCCCTTCCTTCGTCCAACTCTCTGCCATACCGTACCAAGAAAGCGAGGAGATGCAATGTTGTGGTTGGCGACGATTCTGAACTTCTTCCTTCCCGGTGCGGGATACCTGGTTGCGAAGGTCAAGCCGCCGTGGGCGGTTCTATGGCTGCTGGGGGCGATCGGTCTCACGATCGTGGAGTTCGGTATCCAGGAGAGCGAGCCCGATCTCTACCTCCTGATGTTCGCGAGCGTGTTCGCCATGAACATTGCGTTCGCCGTCGACGTATACCTCACGCTGAAAGATCGAGAAGCGGCCGTTATCTCCTGAGTCAAACACGCGCCGGGGTCGGCGATAGCCTGCCGTGGCATTTCCTTGCGTTAGCTCGTAGTCTCGGTCAGACCCCTAAAGGAGACCACCTTGTCACTCGATTCAACCGCCATCGCCCATTGGGAGGGCGACCTCTTGTCAGGGAAAGGCACCACGACGCTCACCTCTGGAGCGGGAGGACCATTCCCCGTAGATTGGAAAGCTCGCTCCGAAGCCCACGAAGGAAAGACCAGTCCTGAGGAACTCATCGCAGCAGCGCACGCCGCCTGTTTTTCCATGGCACTATCGAATGGGCTCGGGAAAGCCGGCACGCCGCCCGATGCGCTCGACGTAACCGCTACGGCCACGTTCGTTCCCGGCGAGGGCATCACGTCGATGGTGCTGGAACTCAGTGGATCTGTACCCGGTATCAGTGCGGAGCAGTTTCGGGAAGCGGCAGAAGACGCCAAGGAGAACTGCCCGGTGTCTCAGGCATTGCGGGGCAACGTGCCGATCACCCTCGAAATGCGATAGACCAGCCAACGCCCATGGTTGACCGTTGGCGGCGATGGCCGGCGGTACAACTTCTGACCCACTGAATCTGACCTTCTCCCCTGCCACTTCAAGCGGGCGCTCAGCAAGATATCGGGGACGAAGGAACAGCATGCGTTCGATCCGGACGGCAGGTTGGTTGGTCGATGTGATCATCTGGCTGGTGTTTCTTGCATTGTTCGGAGCAATCGCGGGATGTTCGCCGGACTCGTCCAACCGGCCCCAGGACACTCCCAGATCGTCAGTGCCGCCCTCCACACCTGACACCACGACCACGACGTCACTCGCCGACCCGGCATTCGGATCCACCGAGGTCGGCACGGTCATGAATCTCCCCTTGCTCGGAGTCGACTGGACATGGGTTGAACTCGAGATTGACGACCCGGACACGGTGGACGCCTGGATGAATCGCGTCAGCTTCATCGACGGTCAGTTTGTCGCGGTGGCCTTCGCATGGAGGTCACCGCCCGATAACCAAAGCGTCTACACGTGGACATCGCCGGATGGCAGCGAATGGACACGATCGGAGCTGGCCATTCCGCAGGGCGAAACCATGAACTCGGCCATCGCCACCAACGAAAGACTGCTGGGCCTCGGCCAGCAGACGAGGGAGGGCACGATGTATCCGAAACTCTGGAGCTTCGACCCACTCGTTGGGTGGACGACGTGGGAACTCGACGTTCCCGGCACAGATCTGCACGACGTGAACATCTATGCAGCGGCCGCGAGCGAAGCAGGCGTCGTATTGGGTGGAGGGCTCGACATCTATCGGAACGACATACCAGTCACGTTCGAATCCCGTGGATTTCGTTTTGAGCTCGATGACTACCAAGGGAGCTTCCTGGTCGCCGAAACCACGACTGGTCGCGTAGTAACCGAGGGTCGCTGGGCCGACCTTTACCGATGGAGCGAGGACGGGCAGGCGATCTACGACACGGATACGGCGGCGCTGATCACGATTGTGCCGTGGGAGGTTTGGGACGGGATCTACCCGAGTTTCTCACCGCTACCGATTCCGGTGGTCGCGGCAGCCGATTTCCCTCTGACACATACAGTCGAGTGGGACGGCTACGAGATCATGGTCGACGAAGGGCAGGACCGATTCACGGTGTATCGGGACAGCCAAATCGCGACCGAAGGTCGGCTGCAGGATCTCTACCGGGGACCTGCACCATCGTTCAGCTACTCGTCAACCAACGAGCCGGCTGTCTCCTTTACATGGGACGAATGGGATCAGCTGGTCAATGCCGCATATGAAGGCTTCTACGAAGACTCGCAT
Source organism: Actinomycetes bacterium (assembly GCA_024638625.1). Taxonomy (GTDB): domain Bacteria; phylum Actinomycetota; class Acidimicrobiia; order Spongiisociales; family SHLN01; genus JABDOU01. Next base: position 15,408 of record JAHEJY010000029.1, on the reverse strand, counting down.
GTTCGTCACGAGTCGCAACAGTTGATCCTGTTTTCGGCGGATGGGGTCACGTGGTCCCGCCGAATCCTCGGAGATGAGGAGAACACCCACCTCGAGTCGGTGGCCTCGGTGGGCGATGCTTTCGTCGTCACCCTCGTCGAACATCGGGATGACGGCCCGAGACGTACCGCCTTCACGTCGATCGATGGCACCGGGTGGATAGAGATCGATGCAACCGGCCCGGAATACTCGGATTCGGTTTATTCGGGTCCCCACGGACTCATCGCCATCTCGTGGGGTTCGGAGGGACCTGCCGTTGAGACCTCTGACGACGGAATCATCTGGTCTGCGGAATTGACGCTGGGAGCTCAGGACGATGATCGGGAAGGTTGGCTGAGGTTGGTTGCCAGTGGAGACATGGGTCGGGCGGCCCTTGGCACCCTTTCGCAGGCCCCGCCCTATGAGAACCTGCGGATCACGGTAGGCGACAGGACTGCCGAGTTCGGCGGCCCGGACTGGGCTCTGCGTATAGCGGAGACGGTCTCAGGCGATCTGCTACTCGAAGCCGGATGGAACGAGATCGAGGAAGCAGCCAGTGCGGGGGATCCTCGTTTCGCGAGCTACGAAGCCGGCGCCACCACTCTGTTCTCTCGTGAAGGCGAGGTGCTGATGGTCATTCCCGATCAGCTGGCGCTCGAAGCCATGGAGGAGCAGAGCGAAGCGAACCAGGCCGGTACCGACCACGTGCTGTTTCTGGAAATCGACGAACATTGGCATGAAGTCGCATTCCCGGATGACAAAACTCCTGAGGCCCTCGCCCTGGGCAAGGACGTGATCGTCGTCGGCACGGTTACCTACCCCGGGTATGGCTCGACCGATGGAGCATCTAACCAACTCGGGCTCTTCCTGGGCGAGCTCCGATCTTCTCACTGACCGCAGGTCACATTCGGTAGTTCAGACCAACGCACCTACCCCCAAACCCAGGGCCAAGATCACGAGAGAGGCCACTGCACTCATCGTCAGGAGATTCGCTCTTCGAGCACTGACCTCACCCCGGAGAAGGATCACCTGGGTGACCAGGGTCACTGAAGCCACAAGTGCCAAACCGGTCGACCAGCCCGCACGCCACGGAGCCAAAGCGCCGATCGCGATGATGGTTCCCACGACCGCGGACAGATGAAACGCACGGGCTGACTTCTCGCCCAGCCGAACGAAAAGCGTGAGCTTGCCGGACGCCAGGTCCGAACTGGCGTCGGGTGCATCGAGGGCCAGGAGCATGGCGACGTTGGCCAACACAAGGGGAAGCAAGAACGAGCCGAGAACGGGCCAATCGGGTTGGCCGGCGGCAATTGCACCGGAGAGAGGAACGAGCCCGCCCACGATCATGGCGGCGACCAACTCACCCCACCCTCGCGAAATCAGCCGAATCGGGGGCGCCGAATAGAACCAGGAACCCACGAGTGCGATGGATCCGACCACCGCCAGCCGTACGTCGATAAACGTGGCCCAGACCCCGAACAGGATTGCCAGGCCGCCGGAAATGCGAGCCGCCGTCAGGGCCGTGTGTGGCGGCAGCCGGCCAGTGAGCAAAGCCCCGGAGCCGCCTGAGAACCAGGTTCGGTTGGTTGCGAGTGCATCGGCTTCCTGGTCGAAATGCTCATTGGCATACTGGGCCACGAGTTGGACTGCCGTAACCATTCCTTGCACAGCGATGTATGGGCCCACCGAAATAGCGCGTTCGGCGGCAATAGTCCCAACCCAGAACAGGATGAACCCGCCGATCAAGAACTCAAATCTGCTGAGCCGTACAAACGCTGACAACACCCACCCATTGTCGTCGGTCAATGTGAACACGCGGCATAGGGAAGCCAGAGCACAGCCTGGGTTGCGTTGCTCAATCTGATTCGTCGCCACGCTCGGCTCGGCCTCCAGCAAGCTTCCTCGCTCAAACTGCCGAAGCGTCCGAAACCTCTGAGGAAAAGAATCCGCCCGGGACCACTCTCCGTCGGTATATTCGAAATATCACGTTTTGATCGTTTGGGATACGAGTTTCTTCTACCGGTGGAGGATCGAAACAAAGGGAACCACAATTCAGGGAGGCGAGGGGAATGGCGAATCAGCCTGTCGACCATGCGATTAAGGTCGCCAACTCCGGGCCCGACGGTGAACGTAGCCAACCGGGAACGGCCCCGAATCCCGCATCGACACCGGGACATCTGGCGAGCAAGCATTGGAGGTGGGGCGTCATCGGCGCCGCACTGATCCTGGCTGTGGCCGGTTTTATTGAGCTACGCAATGCCCCGATCGATGTCTATCCCGAGTTCGAGCAGACGACCGTCGTTATCCAGACCGAAGCACTCGGCCTCTCTGCGGCAGAAGTTGAACGTCTCGTTGCAGTTCCGATGGAGGAGGTGTTGGCGGCAATCCCCTTCGTCACCGATATCCGTTCCCAATCAGTACCCGGGCTGTCGAGGATCGAGCTCATCTTCGAGCCAGGAACCGATACGTTGACTGCGAGGCAGCTGGCTGGAGAACCACTTGCCTCGTCGTTCACACTTCCTGCCGTAGCCAGCACGCCGGTCGTGATTCAGCCGCTATCGGCCACCAATCGCGTCATGATGGTTGGGATGACATCGGACGAGTTGTCTTTGATCCAGATGTCGGTGCTCGCGCGCTGGAACATCACTCCGAAACTGCTCGGCGTGGACGGAGTGGCCAACGTCTCTGTCTGGGGCAATCGAGAACGCCAGCTGCAGGTGCAAACCGATCCCGACCTGCTCCGCGAGCAAGGAGTAACCCTCGAACAGGTGATCAGCACTACAGGCGATTCACTCTGGGTATCGAGCTTGTCCTTCTTGCGGGCTTCGGTCCCGGGCACCGGCGGATGGATCGACACACCAACACAGCGACTCGGGATTCGCCATGTGCTGCCGATTTCGACTCCCGAAGACCTCGCGGCCATCCCGGTAGACGGCACCAGTCTCAGGCTCGACGACGTGGCAGATATTGTGGAAGGTCACCCGCCGATCATCGGTGACGCCTTCCTCGAAACCAATGCCGCCCTCCTCCTCGTGGTTGAAAAGTTTCCTGGTGCCAGCACTCCTGAGGTCACCCGCGGCATCGAAGAGGCGCTGCAGGAACTCCGCCCCGGCTTGTCCGGTATTGCGCTTGATTCCACGGTATTTCGCGCGGCCACCTACATCGAGCAGGGACAGGACAACCTCATCCTGGTTGCGACTCTCGCAAGCCTGCTCTTGGTTGTCCTACTCGGCATGTTCTTCCTCAACTGGCGGATGACCTTGATTGCGGTTGGTTCGATGGCTGTTTCGCTCCTGACAGCAGGATTCATCCTGATCCGCCTCGGAGCGACGCTCAACCTGATCGTCCTCACTGGATTCGTCGTAGCAGCGGGGGCGGTGATGGCTGACTCGACCATCTCGGTGGCCTCGGTCCGAAGCCGCCTACGCGGTGACAGTGAGCCAGACCTGACACGCATGTCCGTTGCCGAGCTCAACGCGCTGGCAGCAGAGAACGGGTTCAGTGACTACAGCGGCAAGGGAAAATCGGAGCTCCTAGACCTCCTCGACAGCGGAAGTTCTGGTGAACGTGCCATCGATTCGGCATGGCGTTGGGCGGCCAGGCCCGTCGTGTATGGCACGTTGATCGGCGCTCTCGCCTTGATGCCAGTCTTCTTCATGGAGGGAAGCACGGGTTCCTTCTTCGGACCGCTGGCACTTGCCTACGTCATTGCCCTCGCCTGCTCGATGATGGTTTCACTCTTGCTCACTCCGGTACTCAGTGTCCTTCTGTTGTCGAAGGCTCCAAGAGAACGCCGGGAATCACGAATCCTCACAACCGGTCGACATTTGCATAGACGGTTGCTGGCACCGCTTGCTCGACGCCGGGCGGTTGCGCTGGTTGTCGGAGTGGCACTCGTAGGAGGTGGGATCGGTGTTGCATTGGCCTCGTTCGAAAGCCAGGTCACGATCCCCGATTTCGAAGAGAGAGATCTCCGCGTGTCTCTGGAGAGCTCGCCCGGTACCTCGCCGACCGAGATGGCCCGGTTGATGGCGCGAGCAAGCAACGATTTACGTTCGATCCCCGGCGTCGGTGGCGTCGCCGGCCAGGTCGGACGGGCGGAGACAGGCGACCAGGCTGTGGGGACGAATGCGGGTCAACTATGGCTCAACATCGAGCCAGGCGCCGAGTATGCACGGACGCTCGAATCGATCCGCACCGCAATTGATCGCCAAGATGGACTCACAGGCCACATAGCTCCGTACATCGGCGGCGAGGGCCTCCACGCTGCCAACCGTGCGCCCCGGGATGTTGTGGTCCGCATCTATGGCCCAGAGCTCGAAGTTCTCAGAGGTGTTGCCGGCGACGTTTCAGCCGCCTTATCCACAGTTGAAGGCTTGCGCGGGATTGCAGTCGAGACCCGGGAACAAGAGCCGCAAGTCGAAATCGAGGTCGACCTGGCCAGAGCGCAGTTCCACGGTTTGAAACCGGGCGACGTCCGCCGCGCCGCAGCGACGGTGTTCGCCGGAATCCCGGTCGGAAGCCTCTTTGAGGAGCAGAAGGTCTTCCAGGTCTCCGTGTGGTCAAAGCCGGAGGCACGCGGGAGCGTTGAGAATCTCAACGAGCTTCTGGTCGACAAACCGGACGGGAGCCAGGTGCAGTTATCCGAAGTGGCCGACGTTCGGATCGTCGACATTCCCACACTCATCAACCACGATGCTGCTTCGGGATACCTCGACGTGGTCGCTGACATCGACGGTCGGGCAACCACGGCCCTCGAGGAAACCATCGACGAACGGCTCGCACAGGTCGGTTTCCCGCTCGAGTACAACAGTCAAGTCCGAATCGACGCTTTGAATCGCCAGGCTGATCAAGCCCGAATGATCAGCTTTGTGGTCGCCGCCCTCATCGGAATATTCTTGCTGCTGCAACTCGCATTGGATAGCTGGCGTCTGGCGTTCTTGTCGTTCGCTTCGCTTCTTGCGGCGTTGGCGGGCAGTGCGTTTGCCGCCATCTGGTGGGCCGACGGGATCACGACACTGGCGAGCCTCGCCGGGATGGCTGCCGTGCTCGGCATAGCGGTTCGCAGCGCCATCCTGATAGTCAGGCGATGCCTGGAGCTAGAGCGGGCCGATTCGCTCACAGGCAGCGAGCTCATCATGCGAGCTGCTCGAGACCAGTTTGCCCCGATCAGTATGACGATTGCCGTTCTCGCGGCCGTCGTCATCCCGGTGGTGGCGCTGGGAACGAGAGCCGGACTAGAAGTGCTATATCCAATGAGTCTGGTCCTCCTCGGAGGCTTGCTGACGACCGCACTCGTCTATCTCTTCTTGGTCCCCGTGGTATACCCGCTGTTCGCCGGCGCCTCCATACGCACATCACCGCAAATACCGTCACCGCCGGACGGCGATGCCCCCATCGTTCGAGAACCGAGGCCGACGATGACAACGGAGGTTTCGCCCGACACCGTGATGCCGCGCGAGCCAACCCGCCAACCAACGCGCAAGCTGACCCCATGAGAAGGCGACTCGGATCCTTTGCCTTGCTTCTGGTGATAACAGTATCCGCTTGTGGCGGAGCTACCACATCCGATGAAAAGGTGCCTCCGGCAATCCTCGAGAGCGTTGAGGGATCGGATGTCGGCCGGGTGACGCTCACGCAAGAAGCCGCCAGACGGATAGGCATCTCGACTGAAACGGTCGCCATCGGCGAATCACCGCGATCGCCGACAGACCAACTCATGGTGCCTTACGGCGCAGTCGTGTACGACGCCGAAGGCAACACCTGGGCCTACGTGAACTCCCGGGCGCTCGAGTTCGAGCGCCATCCAATCACCGTCGACTTCGTTGAAGGAGACACGGCCTTCCTGTTGGCTGGACCGACAGTCGGTACTCCGATCGTGGTGATGGGGACCGCTGAACTGTCCGGATTTGAGAACGGCGTCGGTGGATAGAAGGGAGGGGACACAGTCGCATGCGATGGATTATCGAATCGAGCCTCAAGGCCAAGTACATCGTGCTGGCCCTCGCAGCGGCCCTGATGTACTTCGGCTACGCCCAACTCGGCGAGATGCCCATCGACGCCTTCCCCGAATTCGCTCCGCCGCGCGTTGAGATCCAGACCGAGGCCGCCGGCCTATCCACGGCTGAGACCGAGGAAATCCTGACGATCCCGCTGGAGGAAGTCCTCGCCGGGACGCCCGGGCTGGATGTCATGCGTTCCAAAACGGTACCGGCCCTTTCACAGATTCTGATGATCTTCGAACCCGGGACTGATGTCATCGAGGCACGACAACTCGTCTCTGAGCGGCTCGTAACCGTCAATCTTCCGAGCGTTATTGCTGCGCCGCTCATGCTGCCGCCGCTCTCGTCCACGAGTCGGGCGATGTTCGTTGCCCTGTCGAGCGACGTAATCGACCCCATTTCCATGTCTGAGACTGCGTTCTGGATCATGCGACCCAGGCTGCTGGCAATTCCAGGCGTGGCGAATGTAGCAATGTGGGGCGAGCGCCTCCACCACCTGCAGGTGCAGATGGATCCCGAACTCATGCGTATCCACGACGTGGCGGTTGAAGAATTGATGGAGATCACCTCTGAATCGCTGGAGGTCGGGATTCTGCCCTACGCCAACTCCGCGGAGCCAGGAGCAGGCGGTTGGATCGAGACCGGAACTCAACGCATCGGAGTTTCAAACGTGCTGCCCATATCCAACGCAGACCAACTCGGACAGGTGGTTGTGCTTGACAAAACCAAGGCTGATGGGAGTCCCCTCACCTTGAGCGACCTCGGGAAGGTGGCATTGGGTCACCCGCCGCTGATCGGCGATGCCGTGATCAACGACGGCGACGGGCTGCTGATCATCGTCGAGAAATACCCCTGGGGCAACACTCTCGACGTAACCCGCCAGGTCGAAGAAGTCATCGATGAGCTGAAGCCTGGTCTCACAGGCATCGAAATCGATACCACCATCTTTCGGCCGGCCACCTTCATAGAGCTGTCGATCGACAACCTGACCGAGGCGATGTTGATCGCGGCGGCCCTGGTGACTGTGGTAATTGTTCTCTTTCTCGTGGAGTGGCGAGTTGCCCTGGTCAGTGTCGCCGCCATCCCTCTTTCGCTCATGTCAGCCCTCATGGTCCTCAATCAACTCGGGCTCACGATCAACGTCATGATCCTGGCGGGGCTGGTGATCTCAATTGGAGCGGTTGTTGACGATGCGATCATCGACGTCGAGAACATCGTCCGACGTCTCCGCCAACACCGATCTGAGGGAAGCGGTGCTTCGACTATGTCGGTTGTAGTTGAGGCATCGATGGAAGTGCGCGGTGCAATCGTCTATGCAACCTTGATCGAGATTGTGGCCATATCTCCTGTGTTCTTCGTCGGCGGCCTTTCGGGGGCGTTCTTCAAACCGCTCGCTCTGGCTTTTGCTCTGGCCATAGGTGCGTCCATGGTGGTTGCGTTGACCGTCACGCCCGCATTGAGCTATCTGTTGCTCCGCAACTCGCGGCTCGAAGATCGGGAAACCCGGCTGGCCAAATGGTTGCACGACAAGTACGAGAGGATTCTTTCGCCGATCATCGAACGGCCCAGGGCTGCTTTTGCCGGCGTCGCGCTGATGGTCGCCGCGGGTGTAGCCATGGTGCCGCAACTGGGCCAGGAACTCCTACCCGACTTCAAGGAACGAGACTTCCTGATGCATTGGGTCACTCAACCGGGAACGTCTCATGAGGAAATGAGGCGGATAACCCTGGATGCGAGTGAGGAGCTGCGGACCATTCCTGGTGTTCGTAACTTCGGCGCGCACATCGGAAGAGCACTGGCATCAGACGAGGTGGTCGGCATCAACTTCACGGAGAACTGGGTGAGCATCGAACCGGAAGTCGATTATGTCGAGACGGTTGGGGCCATCCAGGAAGCCGTGGATGGTTACCCGGGTCTTCGACGCGACGTCCAGACGTACCTCAAGGAGCGGATCAAGGAAGTCCTGACCGGGACCAGCGAGGCAATCGTGGCGCGCATATACGGCTCCGACCTGGTCACGCTCCGCCAACTCGCGGCAGACATTCAAGGCAGGATGTCACAGATCGACGGCCTCGTCGACCTCCACACCGAGCTCCAGGTCGACATTCCGCAGATCGAAATCGAGGTCGACCTGGCGGCAGCTGAATCCGTTGGCATCAAGCCCGGTGACGTCAGACGGGCCGCCGCCGCATACATTTCGGGCACAGAGGTCGCGGACTATTACACCAGAGGCCGTGCGTTGGACGTCGCGGTTTGGTCGGTGCCAGAAGTCCGCAATAGCGTCACGTCCCTCAGCGAATTGCTCCTCGATACGGGAAGCGGCCAGCGCATTCCGCTAGGCGAGGTGGCCGACGTACGGATTGTGTCGACACCCAATGAGATCGAGCGGGAGAACGGAGCCAGGAGGATCGACGTGCTGGCGAATGTCAGCGGTCGAGATCTCGGTTCGGCGGTTGCCGAAGTCGCCGATCAAATCGCTCGCGTCGACTTCCCTCTCGAGTATCGGGCGGAGTTGCTCGGAGAATTTGAAGAGGCCCAGGCCGCCCAAGGTCGTTTGGCGATCTATGGAATCATCGCGTCGGCTGCCATCTTCATCCTGTTACTGTCGTCGTTTGGATCGCCCCGCCTCGCGCTCTTGTCCTTCCTCACCCTGCCGTCTGCGCTCGTGGGCGGAATCTTCGGCGCTTATTTCGGGGGCGGAATCATCTCGCTCGGATCTCTGGTCGGATTCCTTACGATCTTCGGAATCGCAGCTCGAAATGGGATCATGCTGATCAACCACTATCAGCATCTCGAGAGGTACGAAGGCGAGACCTTCGGACCTCACCTGGCACTCCGAGGCGCCAAGGAGCGACTGGTTCCGATTCTCATGACAGCCCTGTCGACCGGGCTGGCGTTGATACCACTCGTGATCGCCGGCGACATCGCTGGGCATGAGATCGAGCATCCCATGGCCATTGTGATTCTCGGCGGCCTTGCCACATCGACCCTCCTCAACTTGTTCGTCGTACCCTCGTTGTATCTCTCGTACGCCAAGCGACCGTCGCCATCGGCCCCCATTGTCGCTCGATATCAGGCCTAGCCGGCTCGAATCGAGATGTCGACGTCGCAGGGGATGGGACGTTCGACCCTTGGACGTAGCGGGCTTCTTGGACCAAAATGTATCTCTGATCACAGCGGGAGACATGACACCAGCACTCATCACTGAACGTCTGACCAAGCATTACGGAGAAACCCGGGCTCTGGTCGACCTCGATCTCGAGGTCGAACCGGGTGAGGTGTTCGGATTCCTGGGACCCAATGGTGCCGGCAAGACGACGATGATCCGCACCGTCCTTGATTTGATCTATCCCACGTCAGGAACCGCCACCCTCCTCGGGAAGGACTCGCATGAGTTCGCAGTCGAGCTCCGAAATCACATCGGATACCTTCCCGGTGACCTGGAGCTCTACCCCACACTCACCGGCCGGGAAACATTGAGGTATTTCGCGAACCTGAGAGGTGGAGTCGACTGGTCCTATATCGAACAACTCGCAGATCGACTCGACTCGGATCTGACGAAGAAGGTACGCGACCTTTCGAGCGGTAACAAGCAGAAAGTCGGCCTCATCCAGGCTTTCATGAATAAGCCCGACTTGTTGATTCTCGACGAGCCGAGCACGGGCCTCGATCCCCTGGTGCAGCAGGAGTTCCAGGCGATGCTTCGGGAGATCGCTGCGGAGGGCCGCACCGTATTTCTTTCCAGCCACACGTTGTCGGAGGTCGAACGTGTCGCCGACCGGGTCGGGATCATTCGCCATGGCCTGCTGGTAGTCGTGGAGAGCGTCGAAAACCTTAAAACAAAAGCTATCCGTCGACTCGACATGGAATTCGGGGCACCGGTGCCCGCATCGATTTTCGATTCCATAGATGGAGTCCGGAGCGTCGAGGCCGATACGACGCGAGTTTCTGTGTCATACGAAGGGGCCATGAAGGACCTCTTGCATGCGGCGATGGGCCACGACTTGATCAATCTGGAGAGCGTCGAGGCAGACCTCGAAGAGATCTTCCTCACCTACTACCGCGACACCTAGGAGAGACCGATGCTGGCCAACGTCTTCACAAAATCACTGCGGGACCGCCAGATCGCAACCCTCGTGGGCGTTCTCGGCGTCATCTCCGTCGCCATCCTGGGCCTATGGGCGTATGCCGATCTCGATGATCAGATCGCCGAGCTATACGGCGGACTTCCCGAGGGCTTTCTCGCTCTGATCGGCCTCGAGGTGATCACTGACGCCGGCACACTCATACTCGGCGAAATCGCCAATCTGATGGCGCCAATGGTCCTGGCCGGATTGGCGATTTCCATGGGTTCGGCCGCCGTCGCCGGGGAGGAACGCAAAGGGACACTTGGTATTTTGCTGGGCAACCCTCGTAGCCGCACGAGCGTGCTCATCTCCAAGGCCGCAGCCATGATCGTTTTGATCACCATCGGTGCCGCCGTGGCCGGCGTGGGCTCGGGCCTGACCGCCGCTGCCTTCGGCACCGATTCATCTGGCATGCATCTTCCGGCAGCGATGGTCCATGTGATCGCCATCGCACTTTTCTTCGGCTTTTTGGCCTTGTTCCTGGGGGCATGGACGGGCAATTCGTCCATCGCCTCCGGCGTTTCGGTCGGCGTTCTCCTGATCTCGTTTCTGGCAGCGGGCCTGCTACCTCTGATCGAGAGTCTCGCCGACATCGCCAAAGTCTTCCCGTGGTACTACTTCAACTCTTCGGGACCGCTGCAAAACGGGATCGATTGGGGCCACCTGGGCGTGCTGTTCGCTGCGATCGCCGTCCTCGGCGCCGGTGCGACCATCGGTATTCGCCGTCGGGATCTGAAGGTCGGCTCGCCGTCGGGCGAGCTCGTGAACCGGATCCGCGAACACCCGATGGGTGAGAAAATCCTCACCCGCCTCGCCGGTACGACCAACGTGTCGTCCATTGCTCTCAAATCCAGCACTGACCATCGAACCCTGACGACAATCGCAGCGATCGTCATGCTGTACACGGCGCTTGCAGTGGGTCCGATGTACAACAGCTTGTCCGACATTCTCGTTGACTTCTCGAACGCCATCCCGGACGGTCTCAAGGCAATGATCGGGTTCGTAGACATGGGAAGTCCTGAGGGTTGGTATACGGTCGAAGTCTTCAGCATCATGCTGCCCGCAACCTTCATAGCCGTCGCTGCGGCCGTTGGTGCGCGCGCCCTCGCAGGCGAAGAAGAGAATCGCACGATGGACCTCCTCCTGGCCAATCCGATCAAACGGTCTCGGGTGGTCTTCGAAAAGGCTCTAGCGCTAGCCATCGTTCTGTTCGCCCTCGGGTTTGCAACCGGGATGGGTGTGTGGCTCGGGAGCGTCCTTGGCGGTCTCGGCATTTCCGTAACGAGAATTGCGGGGGCGACGGCGCTGGGGGTCTTATTGGGCATCTTCTTCGGGTACCTGGCGCTGGCTGTGAGCGGCGCCACCGGAAATCGCCGGACGGCGGTCCTGGCGACCGCGGCCGCCGGCTTCATCGCCTACTTCGCCAACGCCTTCATTCAGGTAAACGAGAGTATTGCCGGATGGGCTCGCCTTTCTCCTTTCTATTACTACTCACAGGGCGACCCGCTGGCCAACGGCATCAATTGGGGCAATGCTGCGATCTTGGCGGTCGCCTGCGTGGCTGTCCTTGCCGCGACGATCCCGCTCTTCCAACAACGAGATATTCGGAACTAGATACCGTCGACGACCCGCTCGTTCTTTAGTACCTGGCGGGCGTAGGCAATCGATCAAGAACGCCCGCCAACAAGACGACAAATATTGGGTGGAATTACGAAACTCCGGAACCTGGCGCGACGCCGGCGATCCGGTAGAACTCGACGGGGTCGCCACCACGTTCGTCAAGGTCGTGTCGGTCGCCACCGGTATTGCAGCCCTGGGCGTCTTCGGTGTCAGCGCGACATCAGGCAATCTGGTGTGGCTCACATTCGGTTTGCTCCTGACTGCTCACGCGTTCCTTGGCGTCCGCCAGCTCCGTCAGCGACAGCCCGACCCGCTAATCCATTCCGGCCTCCTGGTTGCCTCGGTTGGCTGGCTGACCACAGTGGTCGGGGACACATCAGTGGCAATTCCGATTTCTGTTGCCGCCGTGGCCGGCCTGACGACGATGTTTGGGTCAGGCCGGAGACTCAAAGTCTTCCTGGCACTCGTGGCAGGTATCTGGCTCGCCCATGTGATCGAGTTCGGTATTCACCTGGCCGGACATCGACAGGACAATCACATCAACGACGCTGTCGGGTTGGCGCTGGAATTGGCGATGTTCGCCGTGGTCGCACTCCTCGCCGGGCGAGTAACCCTATCGGCGCGCATCAGCTCCAATCTCTACCGGGACCTCATCGACAGTGCGCCGATATCAATCTGGCGAGAAGACTTCAGCAAGGTCGAAGTGTGGGCAAACGGCCTGCGCCAGGCTGGAGTCAAAGACCTGAGGGCCCACCTGGAGAACAGCCCACAGCTGTTGATGGAAGCAATCAACCTGATCAACGTGGTCGATGTGAATCCGGCGGCCGTGCGTCTCGTCGGCGCTCCCGATCGTGAAGCGTTGATTGGGCCCGTGAACTCGGCAACAGTGGGCTCCGAAACGCTCCCTGCCTTTGTTGAGCAACTCCTGGCGGTGTGGGACGGCCGTGACCAAACCTCGACCGAGGTCCGGGGACGGCGTTTCGACGGTTCGACGTTCACCGCAATCCTCAATTGGTCCACGACGTCGTCAGTAGACAATTTGGAAAACGTGATCGTCACCATCGACGACATCACTCTCCTGAAGGAGACCGAAGCAGAACTGGCCCGAAGCGGCGACCTCATGTCCGCTCTGGTGGACGCTCAGGCTGAGTTCATCTCCGGTTCTGACATCGACAACGTTTGGGGATCAATCCTCCAATCCCTCCTCATTCACACCGGAGCTCGCCGTGGATACATCGCCGAGGTCGCCGGCGATCGAACAGATACTCACCGGATCCGGGTGCGAACCCAGGCGGCCAAGAAGTCGGAAGAGCGCTCGAGCGCCACCCGGAGAAAGCTCCCCGATGTCGACTCGATGACCGAACTGTTCACCAGCATGGTCGAGGCGGAGGACCTATACCTGGTGCTCAATCGAGAAGAAGCTGCCCTCGGGGGTATCGATTGCGAGAACCTTCTTGCCATACCCGTCCGTGTCGGGAACAACACCCTCGGTGTGCTGGCGGTCGTGGATCATCCAGACGGCTTCACCGAGGCAGACAAAGAGGGCTTGCTTCCCTTCGTCGCTACGAGCGCCAACCTCATTACCGCCCAGAACGCAGAGCGGCACCGCTCGGCGATAGAGACCGAATTACGCGAAGCAGAGGCCAGGCTCAGGGCGGTCATGGCGGGCGTGCCGATCAGCCTGCTCATCGTCAACAAAGGTGGAACGATCACGCTCGCGAGCGGAACGGGTCTGGACAGACTTGGCATCAACTCCGCGGAAGCTGTTGGGCGTTCGGCGTTCGACCTCTTCTCACAGAGCCCACCGATTCTCGATCAAATTCGCCAGGCAATGGAAGGGACTTCGGCGAACGACCTCATCGAAATCGACGGCCATACGTTCGCTACGACATTCAACCCATTCGGAGAATACGAAGATCGGCCCGAGAGCGTGATCGGAGTCGCAACCGACCTGACCGATCGCATGCGAGTCGAATCGGCATTGGCCGAGAGCCAGGAGAGATTCCGGGTGCTGGTCGAACGGGTTTCAGACCTGATCTACACGCTCGACAACTCGGGAACCGTCCAATTCATGACACCCTCCGTCACCGACATCCTCGGCTACGAAGTCTCTGACCTGCTCGGGCGGAAGATCGAAGATTTCGTCCACCCCGACGATCAAGAAAGAATCGTCGAAGAGATCGAACGGATTGAGCCCGGTGAAACCGGAACACCCGTCGAGTACCGCATTCGAGACGTTGACGGCAATTGGCGGGTAATCGAGGTGACGGGCACCAACCTCGTTCAGGATCCAACGATTCGCGGCTGGCTGGTAAGCGGGCGCGATATCACCAACCGCAAGCATTCAGAGCAAATCCTGCGGGAAAGCGAAGCCAGTTTCCGACTGCTGGCCGAGAATTCGACGGACGTCATTTCTCGCAACCGGATCGACGGTACCTATCTGTACTTGTCGCCTGCTTGCCTTCCGATGCTGGGCTATACCCCCGACGATCTGGTTGGCGAGAATATGTACGACTTCATTCATCCTGACGACACCGCGGATGTTCGGGCTGCCTCAGAAGCGTTTCTCGAAACCCCGGACGTCATTACCTTGTCATACCGCATACAGCAACGGAACGGCAAGTATCTGTGGCTCGAATCGACTTCCCGCCGGATGGTCGACCCGATGACCGGAAAAGTCGAGATCCAGTCTGCATCGCGAGACATCACAGAGCGCAAGGATTTCGAGGCTGCCCTCAAGGACGCCCGCGACGCAGCTGAAGCGGCGACCAAAGTCAAGTCCCAGTTCCTCGCCAACATGAGCCACGAGATCCGAACCCCGATGAATGCCATTGTCGGAATGACGGAGCTCAGCCTCGCCACCGACCTCACCGGCGAGCAACGTGAATATCTCGGCACGATCAAGTCGGCGGTCGACTCGCTGCTCGAATTGATCAACGACGTCCTTGACGTCTCCAAGATCGAAGCCGGACACATCGAATTCGAGACCATTGGATTCAGCTTGAGCGACATCGTTGAAGACACGGTCCGAACCCTTGCGGTCAAGGCAGCCGAGAAAGGCCTCGATCTCACCTACGACCTCGACCGACTCGTACCCGACGGAGTTGTCGGGGATCCGGGACGGTTACGTCAGATTCTCGTGAACCTCATCGGGAACGCAATCAAATTCACACACGTCGGGTCGGTAACGGTTTCGGTGACGCTCGATCCCGATGACGTCGACATGCTGCGATTCGCGGTGATCGACACGGGTATTGGAATTCCCGAAGACAAACTGGATCGGATTTTCGAAGCCTTCTCGCAGGCTGATGGATCGATGACACGTCGCTATGGAGGAACGGGCCTGGGGCTCTCGATCTCACGGGACATCGCCAAGGCGATGGGCGGCAATATGACCGTCTCCAGTGAACTCGGTTTCGGGAGCACGTTTTCGTTCACCATGCCGCTGCAGGTACTCGAGGACGAGTTGGTGCTGCCGACGCATTCGGAGTCAGCCGACAGCCGCACTGTCCTCATCATTGCCGATTCCAACAGCGTCAAACGAAACCTCGTCGAGATGTTGCGCCAGGGCAAGATGCAGCCGCTTCCTGCATCCGATATCGCAGAAGCACACATGCTGCTCGAACAAGCGGCGACAGCCG
>JAHEJY010000148.1 GCA_024638625.1 Actinomycetes bacterium | reverse complement strand
AGGGCAAGAACCTGGTTCGACTTCCGGTGGATCGTTGCGATCATCATCGCAGCATCGTTGGCCTCGGTACCGGAGTTGGCGAAGAACACTTTGGCGTCAGGGATGCCGGACAGGTCCGCCAGCTTCTCGGCCAGCTCGATCTGCTGTTCGATCAAATACAACGTCGAGGTATGCATCATCCTGGCCGCTTGTTCCTGGATCGCCGCCACCACCGACGGGATCTTGTACCCGGTCATCGTCGTCAGGATGCCACCGAAGAAATCGAGGTATTCATTCCCCTCGGCGTCTCGCACCCGTCTGCCCTCGCCATCGACGATCGCGATCGGCTCCTGGTAGTAGAGGGCCAGCCAGGCCGGGAGTACCCGCTTGTGACGGGCCAGAAGATCTGCGTGAACACCCATTACGGCGCGACGAGGGGCCCGTAGGCGTCGGGGCGTCGATCCCGGTAGAAGGCCCATTGCTGGCGGACCTCTTCGACCAGGTCGAGATCGAGATCTCGCACGACCACCTCTTCGTCGGTATCGCTCGCCGGCTCTCCGACGGTCTGGCCGCGGGGGTCCACAAAGTAGGACGATCCGTAGAAGTCATTATCTCCGTAGGGCTCGGTGCCGACCCGGTTGATGGCGCCGATGAAGTACTCGTTGGCGACCGCGGCAGCCGGCTGTTCGAGATTCCATAGGTACATGGACAAACCGCGGCTGGTGGCTGACGGGTTGAAGACGATCTTGGCCCCCGCCAACCCGAGGGCACGCCAACCTTCCGGGAAATGCCGGTCGTAACAGATGTAGACACCAATGCGCCCGACCGCGGTGTCGAAGATGGGATAACCCGTATTGCCCGGGCGAAAATAGAACTTCTCCCAGAAACCCTTCACATGCGGTATGTGGGTCTTTCGATACTTACCCAGGTACGTGCCGTCGGCATCGATGACGGCGGCAGTGTTGTAGTAGAAACCTTCCTGTTCTAATTCGAAGATCGGAACAACGAGGACCATGCCGGTCTCTTTTGCCAGGTCCATCATCCGCTGGGTGGTGGGCCCATCAGGGATCGGTTCGGCGTAGTCGAAGTGCTCGTTCTCCTGCACCTGACAGAAATAGGGACCGTAGAACAGTTCCTGGAAACAGAGAACTTTCGCTCCGTCGGCGGCGGCCTGTTTGGCCAGCTCAACATTTCGTTCGATCATCGAGTCTTTGTCGCCGGTCCATTCGGCCTGAATGATCGCCGCTCGCACAATATTGGCCATGAGCCCTCCGTGGATCGTCGTACAGGTGGAAACCACCGCTGACAGCAAGATTACGCCATCTGATACCGGACCGCACGGCACGGTTCACATTGACCGGGTCTAGCCGCCGTCACCCTCATTGCTGCCGGGGGATGTGAGATCCAGAGGGTCGCGCCAGTTCGGAACATCCGGTGCATCTTCTTCCCACCGCCGGAGGAAGGTCGTAACGGCTTCGATTTGCTCTGATGTGAGAGGCCCTCCGAAGTCAAGCGAATATGCGTTCATCTGTGAACCCGGCACGCCCACTGCCACGAGGCTCGTGATCTGCAGGTCGGTCGCCGCGGCCAAGAACTGCTCAGAGTTCAACGCAGGACCGGCGCCTCCTTCTCCCAGGACTCCGTGGCAGGACGCACAGTTCACCGAATAGATGCTCCCGCCCTGGTCGGCCAGGAAATCGAGCTGGGCTGCCCGATCGGATTCCCGGGCAGATGGTTCGTAGAAGCGATAAATCGGAAAGATCGCAACCATCAACACCATGATGACGAACCCCCACCACATCCAGCGGTTGGTTTGCTCCTCGAGTTCGGTATCCACCGGACGTTCAGGCATCGTGTCCACCTTCGGTGCACGAAGGACCCCTCGGCGGCTCGTTGATGGTGACCGTACCGGGAGGCGCACCGCTCATGCGCTCGGCGGTGTCGATTTCGATCACGCCATCTACGATCTCGATCTTGAATCGATCCATCCCCCGCGGCGCCGGACCAGCCTGCAGATCACCAGCACGATTGAAAACGCTGCCGTGACACGGGCATTCGAATTGGCCCGATGTGTCGCAAAACGGAACCCGGCAACCAAGGTGGCTGCATACTTCGGAAAAAGCAACGATCTCATCGTTGATTTTGGTCAGGTAGGCACGTGCTTCGGGAATCTCGAGCACGGTGTTCGCAGGCACGGTGTCTGGGGCTACGGTGCGGATCTTGGCACTGAAGCCGGCCGGGGTCCGGGGACGCAGCAGATCCCACGATGTCCAGGCGCCGGCCGCGGCGAGGAAACCGGCACTGGTCTTCCATGCGCGTGTGAGGAAGCTGCGCCGCTCCATGGGCTCACTCATAATTCACCGTGCCATTCAACCCAGGGCCAGACCCAGCCCCAGTTGGGGCCGCGAAAGGCGAAGCCAATCAATGTGAGGATGATCCAGATGATCAAGAACGTCGTGAACGTGATGCGCGCAATGCGCCGTGCTTGCGGCGTGAACAGAGGGTTGCGATCCATATACGGCAGCGCCATCAGGCCGACAATGATCCCGGTCGGCACCAGCACACCCGCCACCAGGGGGTGAAAATGTGCCAACAGCTCTTGCAGTGCGGCGAAATACCAGGGAGCTTTCTCCGGGTTGGGGGTCACCGTCGGATTGGCTATCTCCTTGAGCGGAGCGTCGAACGACAAGGCAATCAGGAGGACCAGGAACAGCACGACCAATGCCGCCACCGCATGACGCACCAGCAGGTGGGGCCACACCATCACGGGATCGTCGTCGGATAAGTCTTTCCGATCGCCGGCTGCAGGTTTGCCAGGTACCACCCCGAGAACCCGCTTGCCCTCCATGACGACCGGATCGGTCGGCGTCGAGACCAACACCCCGGGTCGGACATCGGGGGCACTCCCCTCCGGGTCCATGGTCAGCATCGAGTCCTTGCGCCACCGCCACAAATGGATGGTCACCAGTCCCACGAGCGCCAACGGAAGCACCGCCACATGCAGGACATAGAAGCGCACCAGCGTGGCTGATCCCACCGCCGGTCCACCCAGGAGGAGCTCCTTCACCTGCTCGCCGACGAGTGGCACATATGAGGCCATCGCGGTCCCGACCGTGACCGCCCAGTAAGCCAGCTGATCCCACGGCAGCAGATAACCGGTAAATGACAGCAGCAGCGTCATGACCAGCAAGAGGACACCGATCACCCAATTGAATTCTTTGGGAGATTTGTAGGCCCCCCGGTAGAACACCCGCGCCATATGGGCGGCCACCGCGATCACCATCAGATGAGCGGACCAACGATGCACGTTCCGGATGTATTGCCCGAACGGCACCTCGGTCTGGATTGACTGGATATTTCCGTACGCGTTGGCCGGCGACGGTACATAGAAGAACATGAGATAGATGCCGCTCACCAGCAGGGAGACGAACAGCACGAGGGACGCCACCCCGAGGAAAGCCGAGTAGTTGAACGTCAGCTCGACCCTCCGCACTTTCACCGGGTAGATATGGAGCAAAAAGCTGGCCCAGTGTCCGGCTGCTTTGTCCCGCTCCGTTACCCGATCGGGTATCCGGAAAATCGATCGACCGACGGTCGACTCGCGCACTCGCTCCATCAGTGTTGTTCGGGAGGTCATACCGGAGCCCCTACCTGCGGCACCCCGACGCCGGTCCAGACCGCCATCGAGAGGGCGTCCGTCGGGCACCGTTCGATACACAGCCCACAGCGGATACATGCTCGCTCGTCCAACGTGAGCGCCGTGGCGCCGATCGCCCCTCCGAGTTCCTCAGCGGGTACCAGAGCGATCAAATCGAGCGGGCACACATCGGCGCAAAGCGCACACAACACGCATTTGTTGACGTCGAGCTCGATATTGGCAAAACATCTGAGGCAGCGGGCCGCTTCACAGCGTGCCTGTTGCTCCGTGAAGCCCGTCTCGACCTCGGCCAGTCCGACCCGGCGTTCCGTGGGGAGCGTTGGGACGGCGACGCGCTCCTCCCGGTCGTAGGTGTCGGTCAGGCGATGGAATTGATCAAGCTCGACGAGCTGGCCCTGAACCTCATCCGGGGTTTCGCCGGTGAATCGCTCGTGCATGTCGGCTGCGGCGCGCCGCCCGTCGGCAATCGCCTCGATGAGCGTGCGGGGCCCGTGGGCTGCATCGCCGCCGGCCCACACCATTGCGAGAGAGGTGCCGAGGCCGTCCTCGCCGAGTTCGATCACACCGCGAGGTGTGATGGCGGGACCGGTTGCGCCGAGCGCCTCGACGTCGATGGCCTGTCCGACCGCCAGGATGACTGTGTCGCACTCCAACACCAGCTTGTCGCTGGTGTCGAACTCGGGGGCGAAACGTCCTTCGGCGTCGAACACCGAGGTAACCGCAATCGTCTCCAACCCGACTACCTTGCCGTTTTCGGCAAGAATGCGGGCCGGTCCCCGCCGATGCAGAAACCGGATTTCCTCGTGCCTGGCTTCCTCGAGCTCGAAGGGCGAGGCCGGCATCTCGCTCTCGCTTTCCAACGAAATGACCGTCACATCCGCCGCGCCCTGGCGGGACGCGGTCCTGGCTGCATCGAGTGCCTCGGTCATCACATTGCGATCACTCGCCTCGATCTCTCCCGCTCCCGTTGACGGGGCTCCTGCGTATTGATCCCGTCTGAGTGCCGTACGGGCTGCATCCATGGCGACATCGCCTCCGCCTATCACCACGACCCGGTCGCCGATGTCGACCTCGAACCCCTGATTGGCGTTGATCAAGAACTCAATCGCCTTCAACACGCCGTCGGCCTCGTGGCCTTCGAGATCCAACCCCCGTCCGAGCGAGGCGCCTATGGCGACAAACACGGCATCGTGGCGGCCCCGGATTTCGTCAAACGAGATGTCTCGACCCAGCCGGGTGTTCAGATGAACCTCCACGCCGAGGTCGACGATCGCGTCGAGTTCGGCCTGGAGGAGCGTTCGGTCCAGGCGATACTCGGGGATTCCGAGCTTCATCATCCCACCGAGTTGGGCCGTGGCCTCGTACACCGTTACCTGGTAACCAAGTCGGGCCAAATCGTGAGCGCAGGCCATGCCTGCCGGTCCTCCGCCAATAACTCCAATGGTCTGACGACGGCTTTGACCACCGGGGGCCGCCACCTGCTTCCAGGTCTCGCTCGCCGAAGACTCGACGCCGTATTTCTCGGTGACAAATCGCTTGAGCGCGCGAATGGCTATCGGCTGGTCGATCTCTCCACGGCGGCATGCATCCTCGCACGGCGCCGCACACACGCGACCGCACACCGATGCGAAGGGATTGGGAAGCCGGGCGGTGAGATACGCGGTCAGGTCATCGCCATCGGCGATAGCAGCCACGTAGGCGCCGGCATTGGTATGGACCGGACAAGCGGCCAAACAAGGAATGTTCTCGTCGTAGAAATGGAGAGGCTGCACTAGATGACCTCTCTTTTCTGAACCCAACGCAAGCCCCAGATACCAAGGCCGATGGTGGCCAGCCATACCCCGGAACCGATCAGACTGCGGATCACGTCCCAGACCCCGGTCGAAAACAGATCGCCGTAAACCGAAGGTGGACTGGCCAACCAGCCGGCTTCCATCACCCGCGATGGCAACATGACCGTCACAACGATGAAGTAAGCCACGATCAAGGCCGATTTGAGCCACACCTGCGGGGTACTGAAGTCCTGCCCATCGGCAGTTGCAACGGCCGG
>JAHEJY010000147.1 GCA_024638625.1 Actinomycetes bacterium | reverse complement strand
CCGGAGGTCTACCCACGCTGACGCCGGGGCGCCCGGACGATCAGTCTCCGAAGCGGTTGGCCAACAAGGGATGGGCGATATCCACAATCGCCTGCCAGTCGGCCTCAGGAGTTTTGGTGAGTGTCACGAAGTCTGCGGTCATGAACACACTGGTCACACCGTCGATCTCGGCGATGGCATTTGCGGTGGGATCCTCGGACGGTTGGCCGGGGACGACCGTCGTCGGCCCACCCACCGGCACCCCGACGCTGAACTTCAGTGCATTGGGGTTGGGTGTCGCCTGGATCTCTATGGGCATGAGGGCTCGATGGACATCGGGCAATGGTAGCGACACGGATTGTCTCCCGGATCCAGGGAAACCCGATCGCCCAGCACGGTTGCTACCTCGCCACATGACCTAGCTTGCTTGGCATCGTGATGAGCACAGACCGATGACGACATTCTTGCGGACCAGGGTGATGAGAATTGCTCCCGTTCTCCTGGTCGTGTTTCTGGTTGCGTGCCAGCCGGACTCGGCGGACGACCCGCTGGCCCGTACCTCCTTGGCGGTTACCACGCTGCCGCCAACGACCGTGTCCGCGCCGATCGCAACGTCATCGCCGACGATATCTGTGACATCGACCACGACTACCACGACTACCACAACGACTCAGCCACCCTTTGTGGAGGGCGAACTCTTCCTGTGGGATACAGTCTGGCAGATCGCGGCAAAGGCTGACGATGGAGCCATGTCTGAGTATGTGGAGAGGTTGGCCGATGCCCGCGGCAGCGCCGGTCAGTCGGTCACCGGATTCTGGTTCTCGGTCGTCAACATCAATCAGGACCTCAATACTCCGAACGGCTTCGGGCACCAGTTCGGCAGCTTTGACGATCCCGGGGCTGATTACCTGGACGACGTTGCCCGTGTGATCGAACTGGCATATGGTGCCGGATTGCGAGTCGGCATCGTCGTTGCATGGGACGGACCGAATCAATTCTCCGTCGAACAAGGCAAGCTCACGGTTGACAATGCCTACGCCTATGGCGTCACGCTTGCCGGCACATGGACCCGCCCCGACTTTGAAGCGCGGAGATCGGTGGCTGCGTGGATCATGGGTGGTGACACCACCGACGACTGCTGCGGTGGTGAGCACGGAGCGGTTTGGACCGAGGTCGTGCGGGGGATTCGGGATGCAGAAGCTGAGAATGGATTCGCCGGTGCCCCGGTGCTGTTTCACACGGCGCCACGTCAGCAGCTTCACTACCTGGGAGCGGAGTGGCTCGATGGCCACGCTCCCCAGACCGGCCATTGCGCCGATGCGGCGACCGCATCTGGTTGGCTCACCGACCTGGCCGAGGCCGAAGAGCGGGCCGTGCCGGTTTGGGGAAACGGGGAGATGCGCTACGAGAATATTCAATGGGAATGCAATGGCTTCGAGCCCATCACGCCGGACCAGGTTCTGGCAGATGCGCAGACGATGGCGGAGCTGCCGTTCATCGAGAATCACGTCTATGGATACGACCCTCGTTGGAATTCGGGGCGTCCCGGTGAGGTCGGGATGTCGGTGGATGGTGTGTCCCCGGGATTGCAGCTGATTCTCGACGAACCGGGACTTGTGGCAACTCGACCACCCCTGTCGTGAACGCGGGGTCGCCTCTTCGCACAGGAGAAGATCCGGTTTACCATCCTGGTATGACCACAGACACCATGGGCCGATTACTGCGGGATCTTCGTATTTCGGTAACCGACCGGTGCAATTTTCGCTGCACGTATTGCATGCCAAAAGAGATCTTCAACCGGGAATACGAGTTCTTGAGCAGGGACCTCCTGTTGTCATTCGAAGAAATCACCCGGGTAGCGCGTGCCGCCGTCAACGACCTCGGGGTTGAGAAGCTACGAATAACCGGAGGCGAGCCGCTCCTGCGAAGAGGAGTCGAATCACTCATCGAATCTCTCGCCGGTATCGGGAAGGCCGAAGTGGCGTTGACGACGAATGCGTCGTTGCTCGAAAAGAAGGCGGATGATCTCGCCAAGGCAGGACTCGACCGGGTGACAGTGAGCCTCGATTCTCTCGACGACGCCACGTTCCAGGCGATGAACGACGTCGACTTTCCGGTGCAGAAGGTGCTCGCCGGCATCGACGCCGCCCACGCGTCCGGCCTGGGGCCGGTCAAAGTGAACGCCGTCATCAAGCGGGGAGTGAACGAGTCCAGCCCGGTCGACATGGTTCGATACTTCCGGGGGTCCGGCGTGGTGGTGCGATTCATCGAATACATGGATGTAGGGACCTCTAATGGCTGGCGCCTCGATCAAGTGGTACCTGCGGCACAAATCATCGAATCGATCATGGCGGAGTTTCCGGCCGAGCCCGTCAATCCTCTCTATCTCGGCGAAGTCGCAAAACGGTATCGGCTCCTCGACGGGTCGGCCGAGTTCGGAATCATCTCTTCTGTAACGCAGCCGTTCTGTGGCGATTGCACGAGAGCGAGAGTCTCGGCAGATGGCGTGCTCTACACGTGCTTGTTCGCGAGCTCCGGTCACGACCTGCGAAAGCTCTTGCGCGAAGGAGCCTCAGACCAGGACCTGGGACGAACGATCACGGATATCTGGGCGGGCAGGACAGACCGGTATTCGGAGCTCAGAAGCGAATCGACGCCATCTACCGACCGTGTCGAGATGAGCTACATCGGCGGCTGATCCCGTTGCTAACGGTCCTCTCTGGCTTCGTCGTAGTAGTCGAGCTGGTCGATAGGCATCGTGAGGGATGTCATCAGATTCATCAAGTGGGCCGTGATGCGTTTGAGATATCGATGAAAGAGCGCCCGCCCCACCGCATCTGACGCCGGTCCGGTCGACTGGACAGCCGCTTTGACATGGGCGTCGTATTCGTCGAGGAATACGTCGGCTTTGGCGACCAGTTCGTTCGCTCGAGTGGTATCACGGTTTTCGAACACGTCCGCCGCATCCGAAATCAGTTGTCCGACGGCATCCCTATATCGGGCAAGTTCCGCCACATCGTCGCCCGTGCTGAAATCGATTCCATATTTCGCGAGGTCGTATATGTTCTTGGCGTAGTCGCCAACACGCTCGACGTCCTTCACCACGCTCATGTAGGTCAGCATCAGCGGCAGCTCGACGCCTCCGCTTACGGACGCTCGTATGACCAGCGCGCGACGGACAGCGCGCTGGCCCTCGTTGATCTCCCGGTCGGTACTGCGTACCGTCTGCTTGGCCTCTTTCGACTTGCCACCGCCAAACACCGCTTCCATGGCCGTGTCATAGACGTCCCGCCCGTCCCGCATCATCTGCACGAGAGTCTCCTCGACCTGAGAGAGCGTGTCTCCCGATCCCCTAAAAAAGTCAAGAACCACTGAAACTCCTTCCTATAAGACGACGATACCCAAGAGTGGAATTGCCAGGAAGACAACTCCTACATAAGCCAGGGCCAACCACTTCCGTTCCACCGCGATATCGGCGAGCCTCTCGGCAAGTTGGACCGGGATGTATTTGATCTTGGTCCAGGGAAAGATCAGCAAGATCCCCGCAATATTGAACAACGTGTGCGTGACAGCAATCGTGAGCCCGTCGAGAGCGCCCGCCGCCAGCGCGGCAAGCAGTGCGGTGACCGTTGTTCCGATGTTGGCCCCGAGCGTTATCGGGTAGGCGTTTCTGACAGCCAACAAACCCGAAGCCGCCAGTGGAATGAGTATGGAGGTGGTTATCGATGACGACTGGACCGCGATCGTAATCAACATGCCTACGACAATCCCCACCAAACTACTTCTGGCGAGCGCTGCGTTGAGCGATCGTTCGACCCGGTCTGCCACCAGGACGCGCATGTTGCGAGTGATGAGGGTGAGGGTGAGAAAGATGAATCCGATGCCTACAACGATGGCAACAACGGCCAATGCGGTTTCGTTGTCCGTGAATAGCTCGAACAAGGACTCGAACAGCCCAGCCAACCATTTCACCGCGCCTTTGATCGGGCTATCGAACGTGCCGCCCAATTCGGTCCCTCCCGAGACGAACTGGGCCACGGCCGCAGCCGCGGTCGACAGAAAGCCGGTGATGATCTCGATGGGAAGAATGACGATGACGGCCATGAGGTTGAAGAAGTCGTGCATGGTTGCGGCCGCAAAGCCTCTTTTGAATGAGTCATCATGGCGAGCGTGCGCAAGAGATACGAGCGTGTTCGTGACTGTGGTCCCGATATTGGCTCCCATGATCATGGGCACGGCTGTCTGCACGTCTACGACACCGCCGGCCACGAGTCCCACAATGGTTGCGGTTGTGACGGACGATGACTGCACGAGGACGGTTGCCAGGATTCCGACAAATAATCCTGCCACTGGATTGGAGGCATTCTCGAACAGTGCATCGGTGAAATCTTTGCCGAGACCCTTTATTCCTGATTCCAGAAGCTTGACGCCACCAAGAAACAGGTACAGGAAGGCCGTTACGAGCGCGGCCCGAACAAATGCCGGCAGCGGCGGTTTAGCCGCTTCAGCGGCCGCGGGGAAGTCGGTCGTGTCAGACATGCGCTCGGCGATCTTATATGGATCGGACACCCTGAACTTCCGGTAGTGGCATCCGATCCGTTCGTTCGGGTTCCGCTTTTGTTCGGCAATCGGATAACGTGACGCTCACTATGGGCAAATGGCTGGGTTGGTTCGGGGCGGTGATACTCGTTACCGTCGGCGCCGCGTTCGTGTACGACGGCGCATCGGGTGCTGGCGGGGTACAGATTCCAGAGGTGCTCGGCACCCAGGTCACCACAACAACTGTGTCGCCACCCGGATCCACGACGACCGTTCCGATCGGACCGCTGCCGGCTGAACCGTCCGATCCAATCCGTATTGCTGTGCTCGGTGATGTTGGCACGGGTGAAGAGGACGCCCTCCTGACGGCAGATTCTGTTGCAAAAGAACACGTGCGCGACCCTTACCAGGGGTTGCTGCTGTTGGGGGACAATGTCTATGAGGACGGCAACCCGGACCGGCTGGACGAGGCTGTTTTCGAACCGTTTGCCCCCCTGCTCGACTCGGGTGTGAGTCTGTGGGCCGCGCTCGGCAATCACGACGTAGATGATGGGTACGGCCCGGCTCAGGCTGAGGCGTTGGGGCTTCCCAACGAGTGGTATTCGGTTGAGGTCGGTGATGGTCTCTTGATCGTTCTGGATAGCAATCAGCCACGAGAAGAGGATCAACAGGTCTGGCTCGAGGAGACCCTCTCCGGGAGTGATCACGCCTGGCGGATCGTGGCGATGCATCACCCGCTGTTCAGCGCCGGAGTCCACGGCTCGAGCGAGCGCAACCGGGAGGCGTTCCTACCGATTCTCGAAAAATATGGCGTCAATATCGTCTTTGCCGGACATGATCACGATTATCAGCGTTCCAAGCCCCAGGAGGGAATCCTCTACATCGTCACGGGTGGAGCAGCCAAACTGCGCGAAACCGGCACGGCGTACTTCACCGAGGTCTCGTCGTCCCAGTTCCATTTTGTAGATATGACGATCTACGACGACTTCATCGAGCTGCACGCGATCGGTCGAGACGGGGTGTTCGACTCGGTGACGGTCCCATTGAGCTGATCCCTGGATGTCAATCTTCATGTCGTTGGCTGAGCGTCGCATCCAGGAGGCACTGGAGACCGGGGATCTCCGGGTACCCGCCGGGTACGCGATCAGCGGGCTGGATCAGCCCTACGATCCGATGTGGTGGATCAAGGCGTGGATC
>JAHEJY010000146.1 GCA_024638625.1 Actinomycetes bacterium | reverse complement strand
GCGTGCTGCTGGCCTTCTTCGACGGTCAAGCGGACGTCGACACCGGCGGCGGCCGCTCGCTCTACGAAGGTCTCGGTGCTCGGCAGGAGGATCTCGCTGCTGCCGACGAAAACGTGGAGCGGGGCCAGACCATGCAGATCTCCAAATGTGGGGGAAACGTCGGGATGGGTGAGACCCAGCTCCCTGGCATACAACGCACCCGCTGCCCTCGCAAACGATGTCGTCAAGATGGCATCGCCTTCTTCGAGAGCAGATACATCCTCCACCAACGACATATCAACCGCGGGTGATAGGAGGACGGCCAACTTTGGCTGAGCCCGGCTGGCGTCGCGCAGACGCGCCATCAGAACCAGCGCCAGGCCACCGCCTGCCGACGTCCCGAACAGAGCCAGATTCTCGGCGTCTACCCGTTCGGCCAGGCGCTCGAACGCATGGAGCGCCACCCCGATCGTGGCCGCCGTCGCATGCTCTGGAGCCTTGGGGTAATCCAGGACTGCGAAATCTGCCTCTGCCTCGTGCGCAACCTTGGAGATGAGGGACCACTCGGCGCGGGAAGGTCCTACCAGATACCCGCCACCATGCAGGTAAAGAATCAGGAGCTCTGCCCGATGAGCCTTTCGACTGAGCAGATGAAGGTCAAAGCCATCGACCTCCACCCTGTCATGCTGCCACGACCGCAGAATGCTCCGGGGCGGCGATTTCTGGTCGAACCGCCGCAGCCGTCGGAGGTGGGTTTGCAGCTGAGTCTCGTCATCGACCAGGTCACCGATCCTCGCGAGGTTGCGCTTGAGTCCAAAGACCCGGACCAGCGTCTCGAAAGCCCGGGTTTGCCAGCTGACCATGATCAGACGCTAGCCCCGCGCAACCGCGGCCCCCGACGTGTTCGTTCCACCCTTCGAAATCGGACATGCATACTCCAGCAACGGGGTAGTTTGGTCATCGCCTGCCTCTTGCCTCGCAGCCCTGTTGCCTCTCAGCCGAACGCCCGAACCAGGCACAACTACCATCGCGGATATGGGCCTCACCGTGCGCGGCACCATCCTGCAGACACCGGCGATCGACCAGTTGGAAGTGCTCGTCGATCACGTCGTGACCGTCGATGACTCTGGAACCATCGAGCGGGTAGAACCGTGGGCGGCCTTTGTCGGCGATCCTGACATCGAGGTCGACGAGCACGCGTACCTGCTGCCAGGCATGATCGATCTCCATGTACATGCTCCCCAGTGGCCGCAACTCGGAACGGGCCTGGATCTGGCGCTCGAAGACTGGCTCTTCAACTACACGTTTCCTCTCGAGGCGAAATACGAAGACCTCGGTTTCGCCGAACACGTGTGGGCCTCCCTGGTTCCCGGACTCCTGCGACGGGGCACAACCACAGCTGTCTACTTCTCTTCGATCCACGAACCGGCGACTGCGGCTCTCGCCAGAGCCTGCTTCGATGCAGGCCAGCGTGCATTCGTCGGTCGGGTCGCGATGGATCACCCTGAGGGGTCTCCCGACTGGTACCGGGATCGAAGCGCCGCAGCTTCGGTTGCGGCGTCGCATGCGTCGATCCAAACGATCCACACAATCGACCCGAGTGGACTGGTACGCCCGATTATCACGCCACGGTTTATTCCGGCCTGCACCGACGCGGCTCTGGAGGGGCTTGGGGAACTGGCGGAAGCAACCAGCGTGCCCGTCCAGACCCATTGCTCTGAAAGCGACTGGGAACACGGCTACGTCATGGACCGGTTCGGTGTCACCGACTCGGTGGCCCTGGAGCGATTCGGATTAGCCCGGGATCATTCGGTTATGGCACACGGCGATCACGTCACAGAGGCCGACCAGCATCGGCTCGCGCACGTAGGCGCAGGAATAGCCCACTGCCCGCTTTCGAATTCCTACTTCGCCAACGCCGTGCTTCCCGTACGGCAGCTGATCGAGAATGGGGTTCGGATCGGTTTGGGCACCGACATCGCCGGGGGTGCGGATCCGAGCATGCTCGGCATGTGCGGCCACGCTGTGACGGTGTCGAGAATGCTCGAAGACGGGGTCAACTCGACGCTACCGCCGCAGGACCGTGGGCGACCCGACAGCCGGATCGACATCATCACGGCCTTTTACCTGGCGACCGTGGGAGGGGCCGAAGTACTGGGCATCGATGCAGGATTGCTCGCTCAGGGACGGGTCTTTGATGCCTTCGTCGTTGAGGCGGGTCCCGAGCGGTCGGTTGAGGTGTGGCCAGATGTCGATGACCACACCAGGGTGTTCGAAAAGCTCGTGCGAGGTGCTCATACAACAGACATCTCAACGGTATGGGTGAACGGCAAACAAGTCAGTCCGAGCCGCTGAGCTGCACCGGACTGAAAGCGACACCACCGACGAGATCGACCCCGCGTCGACGCAATCGCCAACTTGAAGATCCACAATCCTGTGTGGCGTTGGGTCTGTCGCAGGTGTCTGAGCCTGGGATCACCTGTAGCTTTGTGGGATGGCTCAACCAGCGCAGACCAAAGTACGAGCCGCGTGACTACGGGGCTGGATGTCGCGCCTCGTCAATCGGGGCCACAGGTGTGGATCGGCGCCGACCTCTCCGATCCGTCGATCTGGACATGGCGCCTGAGCGATGCTGAGGTGGATGAACTCGTGGAGGCGAGTTCTCCATATCGCGTCGAGCCGCCAGAGGCGCTGGCTGGTATCGCTGAACGCCCATTGGATCTGCCGATCCTGGCGGAACGAGCGGCGAGTCTGCGCGAGCAACTCACACACGGTCGCGGCTTCGAGTTGATCAAGGGATTCCCCTCGGCCGATCTCACCGAAATGCATTGTTCTGCCGCATTCGTCGGACTCGGGGCGCTCCTCGGATCGGCCAGATCTCAGAATGCAGAGGGCGATCTACTCGGTCACGTTCGCAACACCGGAGCCGACGCCAACGACCCGAACGTTCGGATCTACCAGACCGACCAACGCCAGACATTCCACACCGACTCGTCTGACGTCGTTGGCCTCATGTGTCTCGAGACCGCAGCAGAAGGCGGCGAGTCCCTGATCGTCAGTGCAGGCGCGATCTACAACGAGATGCTTGATGTCGATCCCGACCTCACCGCGGTCTTGTTCGACCCGATCGCGACTGATCGCCGTGGAGAGGTACCAGACGGCGCCAAACCATATTTCACCATCCCGGTTTTCACGTGGTTCGAGGACGCTCTGACCGTCATGTATCAACGTCAATACATCGAATCAGCGCAAAGATTCGTTGACGCTCCTCGTCTCACCGAAACCACCACTGCCGCCCTCAACCTCTTCGACCAGGTCGCCAATGACCCGAAGATGCGACTAGCGATGCGGCTCGACGTCGGCGACATGCAATTCGTGCACAATCATTCGCTTGTCCACGACCGGACGGCGTATCGGGACAAGCCAGGGTCGCCCCGCCATCTCCTTCGACTCTGGCTATCGGTGGCAGGCGACCGACCGCTCCCGCCGGTATTCGCCCAGAGGTTCGGGACCACCGACATCGGCAACCGCGGCGGCATTGTCACCGCCGGCAAGTGAGTGGGCATTATCCAGCCCTGACAGCTGAGCCCGGCCGACCTCGTCTCCCAACCGGTCAGGGGTCGTCGAGAAGGCTCTCGACCACTCCGGCCACACCCTGGTGTTCTCCAGCTTCAACGGCCGCAGCCAACGCCGCATGCTCCATGGTGGATTCGAGACGTGTGCGAATCTCTTCGGCCAGCTCGCCGATGGGTGCGGTGCCGTAAATCGAGCGTTGGGAGCTAACCGGATCGAGCAGGACACTTGCCACGATCTCCGCCGCCTCCCCCTCCCGGGCCTGGTCGACCCGAACCCGGGACAAATCGACGAGCGTCGCCAGAACTTCTCGGGCGTGTCCCAGCTCTCGCGACATCGACAAGCTCTCCAAGAGATAGGAGGTCGCTTCATCCAACTCGTCCAGCCCTATCGTCACACGTCCCAGGTTGCTCAGCGTGTACTGAATGATTCGGCGAAATCCGATCTCACGCCCAACCGTCAGCACCTGCGTATAAAGCTTCTTCGCTTCGCTCAGCCTTCCGGTCGATTCGGCTTCGCTCGCGAGGTAACCCAGCGCCCACACCCTCACCCAATGGTCACCGAGGCGCTCCCAATACTGCAGGGCATCCCTGGCGTATTCGGACCCTTCGGGGGCGCCGGTTCCAAGCGATGCATACGCACGCCAGGTGTACATGCACATCTCCCACCACTCGTCTCCATGCTGTTTTGCCACCTCCAGGCCGGCGACCGACCACCTCTCAATCTGAGCGGGGTCGGTAAACAGCAGACTGATGTTGCGGCACTGGTGAGCAAGGCATAAGTTGCGCGGAGTCGGCGCCACGACTTCAAGAACCTCGGTACCGGCCGCCACCATCTCCAAACCGCTGGTCGGATCGCCCATCAGTCCGACATACCACCCCACAACGCATCGAGAGATCGCCGCCACGTCCGCCCCCGGATCTGAGTCTCCGATCGTTTCAATGGCTTCCCGGAATAACGCAGCGCCACCCGGTAGCCAGCCGCGAACTTCGTGAATGAACCACAGCCCCTCAACATATGGCCGAGCCCGCATAGGCTCGTTCGACGCAATCAAGAATCTCCAACCTGCGCGCAGGTTGTCGAGATCACCTTCGACAACCTCCAACATTTCGATATCATCGCCGCGCCTAATCAGGCCATAGGCACGCTCGCTCAGATCGGCAAAGAATCGCGCATGGGCATCACGAGCGCTGTATTCGGTTTCACCGTTCTCGGCCAGTTTGCTTTCGGCGTATTGCCGCAACAGCTCGTGGACGATGTACCTGCCGGAAAGCCGATCCGCGGTCAACAGCGACTTTTTGACCAGTCCGGCGAGCTGGCGTAGATCGGCCCCGGCCACACTCGCTGCCGCCTCACGGCTGAAACCGCCACGAAACACCGAGAGAGCCGCAAATGCCGCTTGCTCGTTCGATGTCAGGGTTCTCCAGGAATAGTCACAAACGGCCCGGATGCTCCGGTGCCGGTCGGGCGCATCAGCCATCTCCCCTTCGAGGAAGTCGATCCCGGCACCAATCTCGGACTCGATCTCAGGCACCGACAACACGTCGACCCAGGCGGCAGCGAGCTCAATCGCCAGCGGCATCCCGTCCACCAGGTTCAGGATCGAGCGGAGTGATTCGAGATCTTCATCGCCTAGCTCAAACGACGCGTCGCGTCGCTGGGCAGATCCCAGAAAAAGTGCGACGCCGCTCTTCTGGAATGCTTCGGCAGGCGAATCCCACGTTGCCTCCAAGCCATCCAATGGCAGAACGGACTCGCCCCTCAAATCGAGTCGCGTACGAGAGGTCACCAAAACCCGCACATGGCTCGAGCGTTCGAGAATCTCAATCACCAGCGACGTGCCGCCCTGCAAATGTTCGAAGTTATCCAGGATCAGGAGCTGCTCCTTGGCCTCGAGATAATCCAAGAGCTGGCTGCGAGTATCCCCCTCTGCTGCCAGGGAGATATTCAGCGACTCGGCAATCGCTTGAGGAATCTCATCGGGCGAGTTCAGCGGAGCCAACGGAACGAAGAAGACGCCGTGACGGAACGTATGGGCGTGCTCCTGCCCGACCCGTATCGCCAATCGAGATTTGCCGGCTCCGCCAGGGGCCAGGATCGTCACGAGCCGGGAGTTGGAGAGCGCTTCGACTGCCGCTGCCAGCTCGACTGTTCTACCAACGAACTCCGTGTTCTCCTCCGG
>JAHEJY010000145.1 GCA_024638625.1 Actinomycetes bacterium | reverse complement strand
TCGACTCTCTCTCATGGCAAGCGCCTGTCATCGAACCGGGCACATCTCTCGCCGCGCCCAAACCGCTGTTTCGGAAAGCAGAGCTGCCCGGGTAAATGTGGGTCGACACGCATTGCCATCTGCAGCTAGACGATAGGAATCCAACCGATCTGTTGGACGGCGCGCCCGACGTCGATTGGTTGGTTGTTCCCGGTGTAGACATTGCATCGAGCATGGCGGCCGAAGCACTGAGCAATGTCAGTCCGGATCGCATCAAGTGGTCGGCCGGGTTGCATCCACACGAGGCGGACTCGTGGCCTGTGCAGGGCGGTGAAATCGCAGAGTTGGCTGTCCGGGCGGCCGCGGTCGGAGAGTGCGGATTGGATTTCTATAGGAACCTTTCTCCCCGTGCAGCCCAGATCGGGGCCTTCCACGAACAACTCGAGCTTGCCAAGGCGCTCGGAAAGCCGATCATCGTTCACTGCCGTGATGCGTTCGCCGAGGTTTTTGCATCGCTGGAATCGATCTTCAGTGGTCCCGATGTGGTGCTGCACTGCTGGACGGGTGGACCGAAGTGGTCCCGGCGGTTTGTCGATCTCGGCGTGACCTTTTCGTTCGCCGGCCCGGTCGCGTTCGAAACCGGCGACACCGTGAGAAGGGGAGCAGCCGTCATCCCGCCCGACAGGGTCATGGTCGAAACCGACACCCCCTATCTATCGCCGCCGCCGTTCCGGTCCGAGCCAAACGAACCGGCTCGGGTGAGCCTGGTGGGGGCAGCGCTTGCTGACGTCTGGGGTTTGACGGTAGAAGAGGTGGCGCGGCTCACGACAGCCCGGGCCACCGAAGTGTTCAGGTCGTGACGTCACCACGAATCACCAAAGAGCTCCTCGAAAGGCACGGCGTCTCGCCCGACAAACGGCTCGGACAGCATTTTCTGGTTGATGGAAACATCATCGATCGCATCGTGCGCACCGCCGCGTTACAGCAGGGAGACCTGGTCGTCGAGGTCGGCGCCGGCACCGGTGCGCTGACGGCGGGATTGCTGGCGGCCGGCGCAGAGGTGGTTGCGTTCGAGGTCGATAAGCGGCTCGCCCCAATCCTTCGCGAAACCGCTCCGGAGGCTCATATGCGGTACGAGGATGTGACGACTGTCGACCTCGAAGAATGCCTCGATCGGCCTGCGGTGATGGTTGCCAATCTTCCCTATAACATCGGTACCCGCCTGATTCTCGACGTTCTGAGGCTCCATCCGATTGTGACATCGATGGTTGTCATGGTCCAGCGCGAGGTAGCGGATCGCTTGACCGCAGCTCCCGGAGGCAAGGACTTTGGATTGCCGTCGGTGGTCTCGCACCTCTGGGGGATTCCACATTTTGAGTTCCGGGTGCCGCCGCAGGTGTTTCTGCCGCCCCCCGACGTCGAATCGGCCGTGGTGTCCATCGAGCGGCGTATTCCCCATCCGGATGCTGGGGAAGCGGCCGCTCTGGCCGCAGTTGCTTTCGGCCAGCGTCGGAAAACGCTGAGGCGTAGTCTCCGGGCCAGTCTGGACGATGTCGGCGAGATTCTTGCCACGATCGGGATAGATTCGAGCATGAGACCAGAGCAATTAGAGCCGGAGCAATGGATTCGAATCGTGGAGGCTGCCCGTGACTGAACGCAACGCCCTGGCGCATGCCAAAGTGAATCTCAACCTCGTGGTCCAGTCGACCGGTGGTGACGGCTACCACCCGATTCGCTCTTTGGCATTGTCGGTGGACATGGCCGATCGGCTGGGCATGTCGATCAGCGACGAGGATCTCTTCGAGTGTTCAGCCGAGGAGCTGAACCATGAGGACAACCTCGCGTGGCGTGCGTTGGTCGCCTACCGAAATCGGTCGTTGACCCATCGGCCCATCGCGCTGCGGCTCGATAAGCGGCTACCTATTGCCTCAGGCCTGGGAGGCGGCAGCGCCGATGCCGCCGGCGCGCTCGTTTTGGCAAAGGAGTATTTCTCTGCTGAGATCGATGCAGAGCTCGAGATCGCAGCCGACCTCGGGTCCGACATCGTGTTCTGTCTTCAAGGCGGTTTCGCGATGTTGGAGGGTCGCGGTAACGACGTGAAACCGATCCATCCGATGCCATCAGACTTCGCCCTGGCCGTCGTCACGCCACCCTTTTCTTTGTCGACGGGCGCTGTCTACCGGCGGTGGGACGAGCTCGGTGAACCAGTAGGTCCATCGATAGGGGGCGATGACCTGCCTCCATCGATGCGGGATTACCCACCGCTCCGCAACGACCTGTACCCGGCGGCGACTTCACTCGAGGTGGGCGTCGCCGAGTGGCGAGACATGCTCGAGCGCGCATGGTCGAGACCCGTCTTCATGACCGGAAGCGGTCCGTCTTTTGCCGGATACTTCCTGGATCGCGACGAGGCCAACGCCGCCGCGGCGGCGGCACCAGCAGGCCACCGAGCATCCTTCGCTACCGAGCCGGTGGGGTCCGGGGTGGTGTTGCTCTGAGGCGGGCCGTTACACTTGCGCCGCCCCCACTGGGGGGTGGTGTAACTGGTAGCACTAGGGCTTTTGGTGCCTTCAGTACGGGTTCGAGTCCTGTCCCCCCAGCCAATTCACAAAAAGACTGCAGCCAAACTCTCGCGAGGAGCTTTCCAGAGCATGCATGATGCGCCAACCGTTACGGTCATCATTCTCGCTGCTGGTCAGGGCACCCGCATGAAGTCCAGCCTCGCGAAGGTGCTCCACGAGGTAGCTGGTCGATCGATGGTGATGTGGACCGTCGATGCAGCACGCGAGGTCACCTCCGATGAGCGCATCGCGGTGGTGGTCGGTCACGAAGCCGATCAGGTGCGAGCGGTGCTGCCGCCCGGGATACGGACCGTTACCCAGGCGGAGCAGCGTGGCACCGGACACGCAGTATTGCTGGCTCTCGAGGAGGGACTGGGCGCGGACGGGGTTGTCATCGTTGTTCCTGGTGACACGCCTCAGCTTCGGGGCAGCGTTCTGAAACAACTCGCCGACATCAAGTCGAATTCGGAGGCGGGCGTTGTGTTATTGACGGCATCCGTCGATGATCCGACCGGTTTTGGCCGGATCATCAGAGACCCGCATGGCGAAGTCGAGCGGATTGTCGAGCAGCGCGACGCCTCGGAAGCGGAGCTGGCGGTCAACGAAGTCAACGCCTCTGTTTATGCGTTCGACGCGGCGGCTCTGCGGGGCGTTATCGGGGATCTGGGCACGGACAATGCACAACAAGAGATGTACCTGACCGATACGGTTGGGTTCATTCGTGAACATGGAGGTGTAGCTGCCATGGTCGGAGATGCCGACGACTCACTCGGAATCAATACCCTGGGCCAGTTGGCAGCTGTCGATGCCGTGATGAGGATGCGCATCAACGAAGAGCTCATGGAACAAGGGGTGAAGATCCTGGACCCCGCCCGTACCTATATCGACGCTTCCGCCAGTGTCGCCCCTGGCGCAACAATCTATCCGGACGTTTATCTCCAGGGATCAACCGTCATCGGCGAAGGAGCAGTCGTAGGGCCGTCGGTATTCGCCGTCGATTCCGAAGTCGGTGCCGGAGCCCGGGTGTGGTACTCGGTCCTCCGGGAGGCGGTCCTAGGTCCCCGCACCGAGGTTGGGCCATACGCGTCCGTGCGTAAGGGCACAGTCACAGAAGAAGGCTCAAAGATCGGCACATTCGTCGAAACCAAGAACACCCATCTGGCCGAGGGGGCCAAGGTGCCGCATCTCTCGTACATGGGCGATGCGCAAATCGGCAGAAACTCCAATATCGGCGCCGGCAGTATCACCTGCAACTACGACGGCTTTGAGAAACATGAAACAATCATTGGCGAAGACGTCCGCGTGGGATCCGACACCATGCTGGTGGCCCCGGTGGAGGTAGGTGATGGCGCCTGGACCGGTGCCGGCTCGGTGATATCCAAGAACGTGTCACCTGGCGCCCTGGCCGTTGAACGCAGCGATCAGAAAGAGATACCTGACTACGCTGCCAAGCGCAGACCAAAGGCAAACGACACATGATGGAATTCTCTCCTAGCCGTCGGGGCCTCGTTTTCAGTGGGACGGCCAATATCGAACTGGCTGAAGACGTCGCCGAGCTGCTCGGGACCAAATTGGGCGACGTTGAAATCTCTACGTTTGCCAACGGCGAGATCTACACGCGCTTCAATACCAGCGTGCGCGGGGCGGACTGTTTCGTGATTCAGAGCCACTCCAACCCGGTCAATCACCACATCATGCAGCAGTTCATCATGATCGATGCCCTCCGCCGGGCATCGGCCAGAACGATTACCGTCGTCGCACCCTTTTTCGCCTACGCCCGCCAGGACAAGAAGGTTCGGGCCCGCGAACCGATTACGGCGCGTCTGCTTGGAGATTTGTTTGTGACTGCCGGGGCCGACCGGATTGTTTCACTCGATCTTCATACGGGCCAGATTCAGGGATTCACGACCATCCCGTTTGACCATCTGACGGCGCTCCATCTGTTTGTCGACTACCTCTCGACCTCGATGCCTGGGCCGCCGGTCATCGTGGCCCCTGATTCGGGCCGTGTGAAGTTGGCCGAACGATATGCGACCCACCTCGGAGCTGAAGTTGCATTCGCCTACAAACGGCGCCGGACGGATGTGCGCAACAAGGTGGAAACCCTGTGGGTTGTCGGCGAAATCGAAGGCCGTCACGCCGTGATCGTCGACGACATGGTCGACACCGGAGGCACGCTCGTGGCTGCAGCCGAGTTGTTAGCACGGAGAGGAGCTGCCAGCGTCCGGGCAATCGCTACCCACGGCGTGCTCTCGGGTCCTGCCATCGACCGTATCAAAGGCTCGAATCTCGAGGAGCTGGTGATCACCAACTCGCTCCCCATGACCGAAGAAGCTCAATCGCTCGACAAGATCAAGGTACTTTCGATCGCCCCGCAGCTCGCGGAGACCATTGAGGCGATCTTCAAGGATCGTTCGGTATCGGAACTGTTCCGGGGCGAAAACATCTAGGTGGAGACTGCGGTCCTGGAACTCCACACCGGTGGTTCCCCCAGCGTTGTCGATCTGACGGCGGACACAGCAGACTTCGTGCGAGGCAAGGGCGACGGCCTTCTGAACGTCTTCGTCCCTCACGCCACCGCCGGCGTTGCGATCATCGAGGTCGGAGCAGGTAGCGATCACGACTTGTTGACGGCGCTCAACGACCTGCTTCCGACCGATAATCGGTGGAGCCACGTTCACGGTTCTCCCGGTCATGGTCGGGATCATGTCATGCCCGCATTTGTTGCCCCATCGGTCGCATTGCCCGTCATCGATGGCGTTCTGCAGCTGGGGACATGGCAGTCCATCGTCCTCGTGGATCTCAACATCGATAACCCCGAGCGACGAGTCCGGTTGAGCTTCCTGGCCGGCTGAGCGAGCCGAGCCGGTGGAGGGTTGCGACCGGCGGGCTCTGTTGTTGTACGACGCCGAAAAGTCCTGGATCGTTTTTCCAATCGACTGCTCAATCTGCCCGTTTTTGAGGCCGATAGCAACTGGTAATGATTCAGATAACGCGACGCGCTGCGGTTTCCCAAAGCGCGATGATCGGGGGCGCGATCGCAGCGATTGTGGCGCTGGCCGTGGGTGCGCTGCTCATTGCGAACAGCTTCATGGCGCGGCAGGTCGCCGATGACGCACTTGTGCTCGATGCGGCCCAGGACGCTTTGGCGGCCAATGAGTTGACCGTCGTGGCGCTCAGCCAGGCGTTACTCCTCGCAGAAGATGTGCTCCTCGGTGTTGCCGATCAAGAGACGGCGCAGAAGGCTCTTGACGAGGCGAGCCGGAGGGTCGCCGGATTGCGGCTTGCCACCGACGAGCTGAA
>JAHEJY010000144.1 GCA_024638625.1 Actinomycetes bacterium | reverse complement strand
TACTCCGCTACCTTTCCGGCGATCTGTTCCAACATCCCCGAGACGATACAGCCATCGGAAACACTGCCTTACGGTCCGGGTCGCGAAACCGCTGCTTAGCGGCTTGCAAAGATCGATGATTTGGACGTAACCTGCCGCGCTTTCCCTGACCATGTACATAGCCTTGCGTGGCGGGTGACCAAGGGCGGAGAGTTAACAGTTTGAGATTCACACGTGTTGTTTCGTTCGCAACGTGGGTAGCCATGGCGCTGCTGTCGGTGTATGCCTTCGCCGCGTTCACACCGGACGCCAATGATGCGGTTTCCGTCGCCCCTAGCCCGGACCCGCTCGCAGAAGCCGCCACAGCCGGAGCGGGCGCCGGACGCCAGGCAGCCCTCGCCCTCGCTCAGGGATTTACCGGGAGCGACATCGTGGTACCCGATCCGACTACAACAACGCTCGCCCCGACGACCACGACTTCTACCAGCACAACTTCGACGACCACCACGCTCCCACCAACGACCACCACGGCCGCCCCCGCGGTCACCTCGGCGCCGGCCCCTGCACCCAGGGCGTCTGCGCCGCTGGCTCCTGCCAGCGTCCGATCTCTCGTCTCGCAGTACTTTCGCGCCGAAGACGTGGACAAAGCAGTCGTCGTCGCCTTCTGTGAGAGCCGATATGACGCCAATGCGACGAATAGCCGGAGCGGAGCGGCGGGATTGTTCCAGCATTTGCCCAAGTTCTGGGAGAATCGATC
Organism: Actinomycetes bacterium; assembly: GCA_024638625.1. Taxonomy (GTDB): domain Bacteria; phylum Actinomycetota; class Acidimicrobiia; order Spongiisociales; family SHLN01; genus JABDOU01. The sequence goes on along the minus strand of JAHEJY010000144.1, from coordinate 5,114 downwards.
GGCCAAGGCGGGGTTCGGCGGCGCCGATATCTACGATCCCACCGCCAACGTGGCCGTAGCCGCCTGGCTCGTCTACGCAAACGGCGGGTGGAAGCACTGGAACGCCTCCAAAGGATGTTGGGCAAATACGGTGCTCGAGACGACTACAACCTCAATACCCGAAGAGACTACGACCACAACAGCAGCGCCTCCCGACCCCTCGACCACGACAACCACGGTGGCAACCGCATCCGGGACCACAACGACCACGACCAACCCACCGGCCTCGACCACTACGACAACGGTCGCCCCAACCACGACCGCAGGGCCAGGAACAACCGCAGCACCCACATCATCGACCACATCGACCACCATTGCGCCGACGACAACCACCGCTCCGACAACGACCACCGCTCCGACAACCACGGTACCTCCGACAACGACAGCCCCGACCACCACGGTCGCCCCGTAATCGCAGCCAGCCGTACCATTACGGCCATGCCGTATGAGATCGATCCCGACGAGCTAGCCAAACTCCTACCCCCGGCGCTGGCAGACGAACCCTCGTATCGAACCGATCAACTCCGCCGGTGGCTGTACACGACGCCGGTCCTGACCCCCGCAGAGATGACGAATCTGCCGGCAACGTTTCGAGAGTTCCTGGGTGAGTCGCATTGGCCATTCGTCGTCGAAGCCGAACTCTCCGCCGACCAGGGCGCGACGCGCAAATGGTTGTTACGTGCTCATGACGGAGCGTCGATCGAAACCGTCATGATGGGATACCAGAAACGAACAACCATCTGCATTTCGAGTCAGGCCGGTTGCGCTATGGCGTGCACGTTCTGCGCCACCGGACAGTTCGGTTTCGAACGCCACCTCACCGCAGGCGAGATCGTCGCGCAGGTTGCGTACGCAAACGCCAGCTTGCGGCACGATCCGATGACGGTCGGGCGCAACCGCGTGACCAGCCGCGTGACCAACATTGTGTTCATGGGTATGGGCGAACCGCTTGCCAACTACGGCAACGTTCGCGAATCCATCCGACGCATGGTCGACGTCATGGAGATATCTCCCCGTCACATAACCGTGTCAACGGTTGGCATCGCTCCAGCCATCCACCGTCTCGCAGAGGAACCGTGGCCACTCAATCTGGCGGTGAGCCTTCACGCCGCCGATGACGAGACTCGATCCTCAATCGTGCCGATCAACAGACGGTATCCAATTCACGCACTTACCGAGGCGTGCGCGGTGTATTTTGAAAAGACCGGTCGCAGGGTTTCCATCGAGTGGACCCTGATCGCGGACAAGAACGACTCGATCGATCAAGCTCAACGCCTCGGCGCTATCGCAGCCGGAATGTCGGCCCATGTGAACGTGATCCCACTGAACCCGACTCCGCTGTCGGCCGATCTTCCCCCCGATGAGGATTCGGTTCACCGCTTCAAAAAGACCGTCGAGCAGTCCGGCGTGACCGTCACGATCCGCAACACCCGCGGCCGGAACATCGATGCCGCCTGTGGCCAGCTCCGGTCCCAGGCAGCGATACCGGGTTGAGAGCAACATGAGGACGAGCTTCTGCCTCATAGCGATACTGCTGGTCTCGGCCTGCGGCGGTGGCAACGGATCCGTGGTCGAGCCCGGATCCGATTCCCCGGTGCTCACAGCCGGCCAGGCCGCCGGCCGCCAAGGCGAGATGTCGGTCCAGGGATTTCTATGGGCTGACGGCCCCGACGCAATACGGCTCTGCGACGCAGCGCTCGAGTCCTTTCCGCCGCAATGTGGAGACCCGTCCGTGAACGTGACAGGCATCGATATCACGACCGTAGCCGGAACCGACTTCTTCGAGAATATCTTCTGGGCGGAATCTGTCCGGGCGGTAGGTGCCATGGTCGACGGCTCGTTGCGAGCCGATCGGCTTGCGCTCGCTTCCTCGGCCAACGGCCTGAATGCCAGAATCCTTGTTCCTCCGATCCTGTCTCAGGCCAATCCTGGCTGGACGATCCTGTTGAGCAATCCCGGCAATGAACCGGTAGACATCACGTTTCCATCCGGGCAAGAAGCTGAGGTTCTGATACGTGATGCGAGCGGAGAAACGGTCTATGCATGGAGTGCCACCCTCAGCTTCGTCCAGGAAGTTCGCACCGAAACCCTGCTGCCGGGAGAGACGCGTCGGATCGTGCTCCAGGGGGTGCCACTGGACGCGCCCCCCGGTACTTATCAACTCGAGGCAACCATCGTCGGAGAGCCGGACCCGGGCGTCATGGAAGGCAGGATTCAGCTCAGCTGACAACGCCGCCGGCCTGGAGCTCGGCGATGCGGTCAGCCGGTATCCCCCAATCGCCTAGCGCGGATCCGCCGGTATGGCGCGGGGCCTCGGGTTCGGCTGCAGGGGTCGCCGTGAACCGTGGGAACGGACCGGGCTGCAACACCCCGTCTACGTCTACAAAGGTCCGGCGGCCCAGGTGATGAGGTTCGCGCTGTGCTTCCTCCATGTTCAGCACTGGCGTCACACACGCCTCGCTTCCCGCAAAGAGCTCTATCCACTCGGCTCGCGTTCTTGCAGCGAAAGCCGAAGACAGCAAGCTGCGAAGATGGCCCCACGTGCTGCGTTCATACTGGGTGGGAAGGTCGAAATCCACGTCGAGGATCTCGATCAGCTCGGCAAAGAACCCGGGTTCGAGTGCGCCAACAGCCATGAATTTCGTGTCAGAGGTTTCGTAGATCGCATAAAACGGACATCCTCCGTCGAGCAGGTTCGACCCCCGGTCCCAGGTCCAAAGCCCGTCGGCTGCGAGACCGTGCATCATCGTCATCATCGACACGGATCCGTCAATCATTGCCACGTCGATGACCTGACCCTCGCCGGTTCTGGCAGCATGCAAGAGCGCTGCTGTGATGCCGAAGGCGAGCGGCATCCCACCGCCGCCAAAATCGGCGACGAGGTTCAGCGGAATCGAGGGAGGGCCGTTCGCCGGCCCGATCGCGTCCAGAACACCGGTCATGGCCAGGTAGTTGATATCGTGACCCGGGACATCGGCCAACGGGCCGCTCTGTCCCCACCCGGTCATCCGTCCGTAGCAGAGCTTCGGATTGCGGGCGAGACACTCGTCCGGTCCTACTCCCATCCGCTCGGCGATACCAGGCCGGTACCCCTCGACGAGAGCATCCGCCTCCGCTACCAGATCCAACAAGAGCTCCTGCCCTTCCGGATTCTTCAGATCCACCGAGAGCGCCGGGCGGTTGCGGGCGAGTAATTCATGCTGGGGCCGACCGAGACCGAATACGTCGCCGGGTCGCTCGATCCGCAGCACGTCCGCACCCAGGTCGGCCATAAGCATGGTTCCGTAGGGGCCGGGGCCCAGACCGGCGAGTTCGATGATGCGAATTCCGTCGAGTGGACCCATGGCCGATGATGGTAACGGGATTGCAGTGGAGCCAGGTCGCCGGCGGGATGTCTAGATTCCACGAGATGTTGCACCCCGTATTCGAGGAAGCTTTCGAGGACCTGCTGATCGCGTGGCGTAGTCACGAGGTTCAGCGCAATGCGCCCGACCGCACCGTTCAGCGACTGGCCCGCTCCCGCTTGAAACTCGATCGGGCTCGCGACCGCGCATACCGATTGCGCTTCGGGATGTATCCGGAAGTCGCCGAAGAAAAGGAAGTGGCGTTCGTCATCTTCTGTCCCTCCCTCGATGCCGTAGTTCACATCAAGCACCGTGGCCTCGAGCGAGTGGGCTTGTTCGTCAGGTTCCTGTGCCCATGCGGTCAATCAATGCAGCGACCAGCGGCTGTTGAACAGGCCGGCTGACGGCCGGTTGCGGAGTTCGGGTCAATCTGAACCAGACGATCCGCCGAATGTGCCGCGCCACGTCCCATGGGAATAAGCTGCGACCGTGCAGATTCCCATCACCCTGATTCCCGGAGACGGCATCGGACCCGAAGTGTCTGCCGCGATGGTCGCGGTCGTAGACGTTGCAACGGATGGCAGGATCGCATGGGAACGTCAGCTTGCCGGTGCTACCGCGTTTGCAGAAACCGGAGAGCTGCTCCCGGTCGAAACCGTGGAATCAATCGTCCACAATCGGGTAGCGATCAAAGGTCCTCTGCAGACGCCCGTGGGAAGCGGATGGCGATCGATCAACGTGGCAATCCGTCAGGAACTCGACCTGTACGCGTGCCTGCGTCCGGTGCAGTCGCTCCCGGGGCACTCGCTTTCGAGGTATGAGAACGTCGATCTCGTCGTCGTCCGCGAGAATACCGAGGGTCTTTACGCGGGCCGGGAGCACGAAGTCGTTCCCGGGGTTGTGGAGGCACTCAAGATCGTGAGCCGGGCCGCCTCGGAGCGGATCGTTCGATTCGGTTTCGAATACGCTCGAAACCAGGGGCGCAAGAAGATCACGGTAGCTCACAAGACCGCAGTCATGCCTCAATCGGAAGGTCTCTTCGTTGAAAGCGCCGTCAGAGTCGCGGACGAATTCCCATTCATGCAGGTCGATTTCGTGAAGTTTGACAACGTGGTCATGGAACTTGCCCTCGACCCCAGCTCGCACGACGTGATCATTCTCGGAAACCTCGATGGGGATCTCCTCAGCGACCTCTGCGCAGGACTGGTCGGCGGGCTCGGCCTGGTTCCCGGGGCCAACATCGGAGAAACGACCGCGGTCTTCGAGGCCGTACACGGCACCGCTCCCGACATCGCAGGCCAGGGTGTCGCCAACCCCATCGCACTGATTCTGTCTGCGGAGATGATGCTCCGATATGTGGGGGAAAATAGCGCAGCCGACCGGGTGCGGCATGCAGTTGAGACCGTCATGGCGGAGGGCAAGAGCTTGACCGGAGACCTCGGGGGCACGGCAACCACGACCGAAATCACGAGTGCGCTGGTAGCTGCAATATGACAAGTCTTGCATTGATCGTCAGCGGAGGCATTGCTCAGGAAATCACACCGCCGGTTCTGCGGATCATCGAGGCCGCCGGTGCGGACATCAACTGGGACCGACACGACATCATCGTTGGTCCCGATGGGCCAACCGAGGGCATGTTGGAGCCGGCCATCGCAGCCGTTCAACGCCACGGTGTCGCTCTCAAGACAAAACTCATCGCGCCAGCAGGATGGGGACCGCGGGGCAGCCTCA
>JAHEJY010000028.1 GCA_024638625.1 Actinomycetes bacterium | reverse complement strand
GACGCATCTGACCACAGCGAGGTGCGAGAGGCGCTCGAGTCCCTCGGCTTTGCCGCGGCCGAGGTACGCGATGTGATGGTCGATCTTCGAGAAGGCGACACCGAGACCATGCTCAAGGATGCACTTCAACGATTGGGACAAACATGAGGGAAGAAGGATTGTTGGCGGGGTCTGCCCTCGACGAGGATCAGACCGAGGCAACCCTCCGACCCAGGAGGATGAGTGACTTCGTGGGCCAGGAACCATTGAAGGAACGGCTCGCAATCATGATTGAGGCGGCAAAGTCGAGAACCGAGACGCTCGACCACGTCCTGTTGTCCGGCCCACCGGGACTCGGTAAAACCACGATGGCCGTGATCCTCGCAAACGAGATGGAAGGACAACTCCGCTTGACTTCCGGGCCGGCTCTCGAGCGTCCGGGGGATCTCGCCGGGGAGCTCACCAACCTCGCCGAAGGCGATGTGTTCTTCATCGATGAGGTCCATCGCCTTCCGCGGCAGGTCGAAGAAGTCCTCTACTCCGCAATGGAGGACTTCAAACTAGACATCATGGTGGGGAAAGGGCCATCGGCAAGGTCGATCCGGCTCGACCTTCCGCACTTCACTCTCATCGGGGCGACCACCCGGCTCGGCAAGATATCTTCACCGCTCCGTGACCGCTTCGGCGAGGTGGGACGGCTCGACTACTACCCACCGGAAGACCTCGGCCAGATCATTCTTCGTTCGGCGTCGATCCTCGATGTCGAGATCGACGAAGCGGGTGCCGCCATCATCGCCTCGCGCAGCCGCGGAACCCCGCGGATCGCGAATCGGCTGCTGCGACGGGTACGCGACTTCTCGACGGTGCGATCGGACGGTGCGATCACGACCTTGACCGCACAAGATGGCTTGCGGGCATTCGAGGTGGATGAAGCCGGCCTCGATCAGGTCGACCGCGCGATTCTCGAAGCCGTGATCGACATGTTCGGAGGCGGTCCCGTGGGTCTTTCGACGGTTGCCATTGCCGTGGGTGAGGAACCGGAAACGATTGAGGACGCGTACGAACCGTTTCTCATTCAGAAGGGATTGTTGCAACGCACCCCCCGCGGAAGGGTCGTAACTGCTGCTGCGTATGAGCACATGAAGCGGATTCCGCCAGTCGTCTCGAACCATCAGCAGACTCTGCTCGATTAGTGGAACTGGCCGAGTTCTCGTACGAGTTGCCGCGCTCGGCGATCGCCCAACAACCGGTGAGCCCCCGCGACGCGGCCCGACTGCTTGTGCTCGATGGCCTGCGGGATCATATGTTCTCAGATCTTCCAGATCTTCTCGAACCACACGATCTGCTCGTCGTGAATCGAACCCGGGTGAGGGCGAGTCGCCTCCCGGGTCGGCGCCACACGGGGGGAGCAGCCGAGGTGCTGCTGCTCGGGCGCCTCGAGGGCGAAGGCAACTCTGGGAATGGTGAATCGAGCACCTGGAAAGCTCTCGTGAGGCCTGCCAGGAAGCTTGGCGTCGGAGAGGTGATTTCGGCGGGCCCGATTGTCGCGACCATTCTCGAACATCACGGTGACGGCATTGTGAGCGTTGTTCTGGAAACGGATGGCAATATCGAGGAAGCGATAGAGCAGGCAGGTGAGATGCCCCTCCCGCCCTACATCACGACGGGCCTTTCCGATCGCGACGACTATCAGACCGTATTCGCGGCCGAGACCGGGTCAGCTGCGGCGCCAACCGCCGGGCTGCATTTCACGCCCGCACTCATCGATCGTTTGGGATCCCGCAACATCGAGATCGCGTCGGTGGTTCTCGAAGTCGGGCTCGATACGTTCCGGCCTATCACCTCAACGCACGTGGAAGATCATCGGATCCACTCGGAAAACGTTGTTGTTGAAGAATCGGCTATCGAAGCCATTGCGCGAGCAAGGGTTGCAGGTGGCCGTGTCGTAGCGGTCGGAACCACGGCGGTGCGTGCGCTCGAGTCCGCCGCCGCAAGCGGCGAAATCCGCTCGTATACGGGTCCTACCGATCTGTACATCACGCCTGGCTATACCTGTCGGGTGGTTGACGGGCTGATAACCAATTTTCACCTGCCGGGCACCACTCTGCTGGTCATGGTTGCTGCGTTGTTCGGAGATGCGTGGCGGGCGGCGTACTCGGCTGCGCTCGATCGTGGGTACCGGTTTCTTTCCTTTGGCGATGCGATGATGGGTTGGGTTCGATGAGCTGGGTCGAGCGGGCGCGAGATGGATCGGCTCGCTCGGGTGTCTTTTCTACGAAGCATGGAGACGTGGCGACGCCAAATTTCATGCCGGTCGGCACCCGTGCGTCTGTGAAAGCTCTTGATTCGACCGACCTCGAGTTGCTCGGCGCGACGATGGTTCTGGCCAACACGTATCACCTGATGTTGCGCCCGGGTGATGAGCTGATCGCATCCCTCGGAGGTCTCCATGGATTCATGAACTGGAACGGGCCGATTCTGACGGACTCGGGCGGCTACCAGGTTTTTTCGCTGAATCCAAAGATCGGGGAGGAGGGCGTCACATTTCGGTCGACCTACGACGGGGCCGAGGTGTATCTCACACCCGAACGGGCGGTATCGGTGCAGGAGAACCTTGGTGCCGACGTGGCGATGCAGCTCGATGAGCTGGTCGGACTGCCGGCCCCCCGTGACGTCGTCGCCTCGGCGATGCGCAGATCGCTGCGATGGGCTGAACGCAGCATGGCGGCAAAGTCGCGGAGTGATCAGTATCTGTTTCCCATCGTCCAGGGCGGAACCGACGAAGAGCTGCGCGGTGAAAGTGCGAGGAAGCTGGCAGCGCTCGATCCTCCCGGGTTTGGCATCGGGGGTCTTTCGGTGGGGGAGTCGGGCCAGGATCGCACGGTCGCGCTTCGGGCCACAGTCGCCGAATTGCCCGCGACCAAGGTGCGCTACGTCATGGGTTTGGGTGACACAGAAGGCTTGCTTGACGCCATCGGGCACGGGATGGACCTGTTCGATTGCGTTTGGCCCACACGCCTTGCCAGGCATGGAAAAGTGTTGAGTGCGGGAGGCGATTTTTCGCTGCGAGGCCATGCCCATCGGGCAGATCCCGAACCCATAGATCGTGAATGTGGATGCCATACCTGCTCGCACTATTCACGTGCTTACCTCCGGCATCTCGTGACCACGAAGGAGCTCGCGGCTCACCGTCTTCTGAGCATCCACAATCTGGCGTATACGTTCTCGGTCGTGTCGGGGGCGAGGAAGGCGATCGCCGCCGGTTCATTTGCTGCATATCAGCAGAACGTCGTTGCGCTCCGGTCTCCGGAAGGCTCCGGAACGGATGAGGAGTAGACGAATCGTACCGAACTACGATATCGGTCCGTGATAGCCCTTCAAGCCGCAGACGCCACCAGTTCACTGCTTCCGATCGTTCTCATCGGTGCGTTCTTCCTCTTCATCATGTTTCGCCAGCGGCAGCGGCAGCGTCAGCGTCAAGAGATGCTCGCCTCGTTCCAGGTTGGAGACAGAGTTCGCACCATTGGTGGCATCATCGGCACGATCGTCGAACTCGATGAACACGAAACAGTTATCGAGATCGACGGCGGGACCCGGCTGCGATTGTTGCGTCGTGCATTACAAGAGCCGCACGCGTGACCGACGCCCCCAAGGGCCGCGCTGCTCGCCTGGCCGCAGGCGGTAAGGCCGGCCCCCCGGCCGCTCAGGGCCCCACAGTCCGGGGTCGAATCATTTCGATCCTGATCGTCGCGGCGCTCGCCTACGGAGGCGTCGCCGGGTTCCTCACAACCGGAAACCCGCCGAAGTTGGGCCTTGATCTGGCCGGTGGCACCGAGGTCGTGCTCCAGGCGCCGTCCGAGACGACCGAGGCACAGCTCAACGACGCCGTCGAAATCATGCGCCGCCGCATCAGTGCCCTCGGGGGAGTCCTGGAACCGGTCATTCAGATCGTCGGCGACAATCAGGTTGATGTGCAATTGCCGGGAGTAACCGACCGCGAGCAGGCCATTGCGGCGGTCGGCTCTACCGGCCAACTCTCGTTTCGCAAGGTGCTCCCCCTGATCGACCCGTCCGATGTCAACGAGGATGGTTCCGTCGACATCGAAGGCAGTCTGACCCCGATCGATCCTGCCGACGACGACCCCGCCGAGGAGGCGATCCTTCTCACGGAGACCGGCCTCCCGGTGCGGGTGGGCCCCGCTTTCGCACTTGGCAGCGACATCGCCGACGCAGCTCCCGGGCTCGATCCGCAGACTTCCGAATGGTCTGTTGGCCTGCGGTTCACCGCAGAGGGCGCCGACGCATTTGCGCAGGCGACCCGGGAGCTCGCACAATTCCAGATTGGTGACGAACGGCGCAGTTTTGCCATCGTTCTCGACGGCGAAGTCATCAGCACACCGTTCATTGCCGCATCGGTCAACCCGGCCATCGGAATCAGTGGCGGTAGTGCTCAGATAACGACCGGCGGCGGGCCCGAGGGCCAGTCGGAGGCAGATGCCCTCTCCATCGTGCTGCGTTTCGGCGCCTTGCCGATCGTGCTGGAACAGGATCGCGTCCAGAATGTCTCGGCGACACTGGGCGGCGACTCACTCGATTCCGGAATCGTGGCCGGCTTGATCGGCCTGACGCTGGTGGCGCTGGCTCTGATTGCCTATTACCGGGTATTGGGGCTCGTGGCGGTCCTGGGCCTTACGCTGTTCGGATCCCTGTTGGTTACGGTGTATTCGCTCCTCGGCATAACGGCCGGCCTGACCCTCACGTTATCAGGGGTCGCGGGTCTGATCGTGGCGGTCGGCATCACGGCCGACAGCTACATCGTGTTCTTCGAACGAATCAAGGAGGACCTCGGGAAAGGCCTGCCGCTGCGGCGAACAGCGACGTCCGGTTTCGCGCGAGCATTCCGGACCATCCTCACGGCGGACACCGTCTCGTTTGTGGGGGCCCTGCTGCTGTGGATCCTCGCCATCGGGCCGGTGAAGGGGTTTGCCCTGGCCCTTGGGCTTGCCACCATCATCGACGTATTCGTCGCCTACTTCTTCACGCGCAATGCGGTTGCGCTGGTCGCCCGGGGAGCACTCGGTGACGGCGGCGCTTTCTCTATTCGGGGTGCGGCAGGACTGCGCACGGCGCCAGAGGAGGTGCCGGCATGATGGGCCGCCTATACCGGGGCGAGACCGAATTCGACTTCGTCGGAAACAGAACCAAGGCATTCATCGTCTCTGGCATTCTCATCGCCGGGTCACTCGGTGCGCTCATCTTCAATCAGCTGAATCTGGGAGTGGACTTCTCTGGCGGCACCGTCGTAGAGGTCGAGAACGTCAACGCGATAGATATCGGCCAGTTGCGGGATGCGTTGCGGCCGCTTGGTCTCGATGGAGCCCAGATTCAAGAGCTCGATTCGGGAACGCGGAAGGTGATGCGCGTACAGACGGAGGCGATCTCGGACACTTTGCAGGAAGAACTCATAGCGGCGGTGACGGAGGCGGCTGGATCCACCGAATCGAGCGTGACATCGGTGGGGCCGACGTTCGGCAGAGACATCGCGTCATCGGCGATTCGGGCCCTGGTCATTTTTCTCGTCGTCATTGCGATTTTCATCTCGCTTCGGTTTGAGGTCGCGATGGCAGCGGGCGCGCTCGCCGCGCTGTTTCACGATCTCGTCATCACCGCAGGGGTGTATGCCGTGACGGGCCTGGAAGTGACGCCGGCAACCGTTATCGCCATTCTGACCATCCTCGGGTACTCACTGTATGACACCGTCGTGGTCTTCGACAAGGTTTCGGAGAATCTACGAGCCGAGGAGGATGCCGGCCGGATCCCGCACTACCGATCAGTGATCAACGTCTCGATGAATCAGGTGCTGATGAGGTCGATCAACACTTCTCTCACCAGCCTCTTGCCGATCGCCAGCCTTCTGATAGTCGGTTCTCTGCTGCTCGGTGCCACAACCCTGCAGGATTTTGCGCTGGCATTGTTCGTCGGCATCGCGGCCGGGACGTATTCGTCGATTTTCGTAGCCTCGCCGGTATTGTCGCTGCTCAAGGATCGTGTCGGTTCGGAGCCCATCTCAAAAGCCGATGTGGGTACCGGCAAGGACACGGCTGAACCCGGGACCGGGCCCGTAACCCGCCCGGGTGGCGCGGCACCCCGGGCGCCCAAGAAGCGGAAACGCTGAACCGTAAGGTATGGAAATGGATCTGACTGAGTACATTCGCGACATCCCGGACTTTCCGGAGCCCGGCATCATGTTCAAGGACATCACACCGCTGCTTGGCAGTCCGCTTGCTTTCGAGCATGCGCTCGATCAGCTGATGGTCCCTTACGAAGGGCTTCAGGTCGATTACGTCGCCGGCATCGAGTCGCGCGGGTTCATTCTCGCCGCACCGTTGGCTGTGAGGATGGGCGCAGGCCATGTGCCGATACGCAAGCCCGGCAAGCTTCCCTCCAAAGTAGAACGCATCGACTACGCGTTGGAATACGGCACGGACTCACTCGAAGTACATCTCGACGCGGTCGCTCCCGGGTCGACGGTCGTGATCGCCGACGATGTCATGGCGACCGGTGGCACCGCGGCCGCAGCCGTGGAATTGATGCAACGGCTGGGCGCCGAGGTGATCGGGCTTTCGGTTCTGATCGAGCTCTCGTTCCTCGACGGCAGGTCGAAGATCAACGGGGTCGAGATACACTCGTTGATTACGTACTAGAGGATCTGGCGTGCTCGAATCAAAGCTCGACGGGGGTGAACCAGAGGGGTTATCCACGCGCTCCGACGTCGACTACGACAGCGCCATCGCCGACTCGATCCAACGCGTGGTCGATCTGTTCGAGCGGCACCGGCCCGGACACGACACCGACGCTATCGCAAGAGCAGCCGCTCTGGCCGTTGAGGCGCACGCGTCGCAAATACGTTTGACCGGCGAACCGTACGTGTTGCACCCTCTCGCGGTCGCAGAGCGGTTGGCCGACTATGGGCTCGATATCGATACGGTCGTGGCGGCGATACTCCATGACACCGTTGAGGACACCGATCTCACGCTCGATGACATACGATCCCAATTCGGAGAGCAGGCGGCTGCGCTGATCGACGGCGTGACGAAGTTGATGCGCATCGACTACGACACCAAGGAGAAGCAACAGGCGGCAACGATTCGCAAGATGACCGTCGCCATGGCAAGAGATGTCCGCGTGCTCCTGATCAAGCTGGCCGATCGCCTGCACAACCTCCAAACCATCGGTCCGCTTCCGCAGTGGAAACAAGAGCGCACCGCCCAGGAAACACTCGATATCTATGCACCGCTGGCCCACCGGCTTGGGGTTCAGGAGATCAAGCACGAGTTGGAGGACCGGTGCTTTGCCATTTTGCACCCGGGTCGGAACGCCGAAATCACCGAGTTGCTGACCAAGCGAGCCCCCGCCCGGGAAGCCGTTATCGAGCAGGCGGTTGCCACCACCGGCGAGCTCATGACGGCGTCCGGTATCAAGGCAGACATATCCGGACGACCAAAGCACAACTACTCGATCTACCGCAAGATGGTCAACACCGGGCAACCCTTCGAACAGATCCATGATCTCATAGGTATTCGCATCCTCACCGACGACGTGAAGGATTGCTACGCAGCGCTTGGTGTCATTCACTCGAGGTGGGCACCGGTCCATGGTCGGTTCAAGGACTACATAGCAACACCAAAATTCAATCTGTACCAATCCCTTCACACGACCGTGCTGGGGCCGAACGGCAAGCCGCTCGAGGTACAGATTCGCACCCATGAGATGCACCACCGGGCCGAATACGGCATCGCCTCCCATTGGCGTTACAAGGAGGGGGCGCCCGAGGATCTCGAATGGATGTCGGACATCCGATTTCTGCAGGACACATACGAGAACCCGGAGGACTTTCTGGCCGGTCTCAAATTGGATCTGTACCGGGACGAAGTCTTCGCGGTGACACCGAAGGGCAGAGTGATCACGCTTCCCAAAGGCGCCAGCACAGTCGATTTTGCGTACGCCATTCACAGCGAGATCGGGAACCGTACCAACGGAGCCCGGGTCAACGGCCGTCTGGTTCCGTTGTCAACCCAGCTCAAATCCGGGGACATCGTCGAGATCACTACTTCGAACGCAGCGGATGCCGGCCCAAGCCGTGATTGGCTCCAGTTCACGGTCACCAATCGAGCGATCTCGAAGATCCGCCAGCACTTCAACCGCGAGCGGCGGGATGAGGCCCAATCGAGCGGGAAGGAGTCGGTGATGAAAGCCGTCGCCAAACTCGGCCTCGGATTGACATCTGCAGCTCGTGACAAAGTTCTCACTCAGGTCGCTGAGGACCTCAGCTACGCCGATACGGATATGTTGTTCCTAGCCGTCGGTGAGGGCAACGTCGCCGCGTCGACGGTTGCCAACCGGCTGTGGAAACAGGTCGAACCCGACGATGACGATGGCGGCGGCAATCTGCTTGATCCGATTCGCCCTTCACGTCCCCAGCCCGGGCCCTCGATCATTGTGGAAGGTGCGACCGACGTCATGGTCAGAGTGGCCAAGTGTTGTGCGCCGGTTCCGGGAGATGAGATCGAGGGGTTCGTGACCGTTGGGAGAGGCGTAAGCGTGCATCGGTCTGATTGCACAAACCTGAACTCGCTGAACGAGCGTTCGGATCGCATGATCGATGTGAGCTGGGCAGCCGACCGCATCGGCAGCTTCGCGGTATGGATTCAGGTCGAGGCGCTCGACCGCCCGTGGCTGCTGCGGGACGTTACCGAGGTGTTGTCACAACTCGACGCCAACATCTACGCGTCTTCGAGTGGCACCAACGCCGAACGGGTGGCGGTGCTTCGATACGAGGTCCAGTTTTCGGACCCGGGCCAACTGGACCGTGCGCTCAAGGCACTGCGCAACGTCGATGGCGTATTCGAGGCCTATCGGCTGCGGACGTAACCTGACGGTTACTGCAGCTCATCCCAACGGTCGATGATGACCAGGCCGGTGGCGTTCTTGCCGCCATAGAGCGGTGCTTCCAAGCCACCGTTGTACGTGATCTTTCCCGCTCCGCGAATCTGGCTGGTGGGCTCCGGGGACCCGGGAGTGTCGCATTCTCCCCATCCGATCACAGCGTTGTTGGCACCGGGATTACCTCCGATATCGAACTGCTCGTGGGTGAGCATGATCCCGAACACGTCGGAGGTACCACCCATCGAGAGGTCGCGGCCGATCACGAACATCAGGTCTTTGGCTGAGGTGTGGGGCGACAGCTGGATATTCCCGGAGATGGACAGGTCGCCACCCTGGGTTGCGCACATCGTCTTGTCCCAGGCATCGACGATCACGGTGATACCGCCCGGCGGAGAATCACCCTTCATCACGGCGTTGCCGCCGGCGATGAAGAAGACCTCCGACTTGGTCGATCCGCCGTTGTACGTCCAGTCCCGGCCCCCTCGGCTCCATCCATAGGAGGCGGCGGACGCAAGGATCTTTGCTCCCGTGCAAGGTTTGCCTGGCTTGGCACTGAGTGCTCCGCCTTCGCGGATCACCGTGGCGCCGCTTTCAATGCAGAGGTCGACCGTGCTCAACCCATGAAACTCGGTCGGAATGACGTCGGGGATTTCTTCAGTCACGCCCACCCCGGGTCCGCACTCTGCTGGGTTGTCTGGCTCGAAATCGTTGGAATCGTCACCGCTTGTACAACCGGTGACCTCGGTCTTGCTGTTCCCCTTTACGAGGTCCCCGTTTGAGTGGGCACCTCCCTTGATGCCGCCGACTCCATTACCGCCTACGGTGACGTCGCCTCCGGATGCGATGCCAAAGTTGGGAAGGAAGACATAGGTATTGTCGATGTCCGGTGTGTAATCGACTTTGATCACCCTCGTCGATGCATCCGGGTCTACGTAGGAAGGGGAAAAGCCGATCGCGTAGACGACTTCTGAGTCCTCCGGTCGCACGTAGGCATACTCACCGCCCTCGACTGTTTCCAGGTCCAGCGTTCCGAGAGCGTCCATCGAGGCCACCTCGCCGAGCACCCATTGCTTTTCGGCTGATTCGTCCGGGAAGGTGGGGTCGGTGGGCGCATTGAAGAAATCGGGATCGAGATACAACTGCTCGAGAGCAGCATTCAATCCGGAATCTGCGACGAACAAAGCGGTGTCGAACCGGCGTTCAGCGAGCTGTTGATCGCTGTTTGAAGTCGCCCGGAATATCAATACCGTGGACAGTCCGGCAATGAAGGCTGCCGCCAGCACCACCCAGATGATTGCTATTCCGTCGTCACTGTTTTTGAAGGTCTTCATGGACCCGTACCTCCGGCGTTTTTGGAGTTTCGTAAGGACACCTGGGAGACCAGGTTGCGAGCTGCCGTCGAGTTACCGAGCCGGAATTCACTCTCGAGTGTGAGTGTGACACGGCCGGTCCCGGGCGGCGGTGAGTCGTAGCCAAAAAGCGGGCTGCCATCGGCCGGCAGTACCAGGAGGGAATCGTCAAGCAGCGTGTTGCCGGCTCCGTCCCTCCGCTGCAGCCGGAACACGCCCCCGCCCTCGTAGGCAGGGGTCCACACGATGTTTTCGTCGGCGTCCAGGGTGTCATCGCCGTCTGCGTCGCTCCAGATGTGAAGCCGGAAGTCGTTGGAATCGGCGAACACAACATCGGCTTCTCGAATTTCACGTTCCAGAAGCAGACGCGTGAATCGTAGGTTGTCGAGGACTTCTTTCTCGTTCGTTGTGTCGTTGTCGACGCGAGTGACCGCGCCCATCATGGCGATCATCATGACCATGACCAGCGAAACGCCAGCCATCGCCATGGTCAGCTCGATGAGCGTGAAACCCGCATCATCTGACTCGACGGGGAGCAAGGCTTTTCTCATGGGACTGTCGGCCCACCGCCGGTGTCCTTGGGCGGTTCCGGAATCTGGGCAACGAACTCGAAGACCGTTGACACGGTCGGATCGCTGGTCGAGATGAAGGTGATCTCGATGAAGTCATAATCGCCCGGTTCCGCATCCGCCGGCACCTCCACCGTGAAATCGAGGTCCAGGTCGGTGCCTGCGGCCTGGCCAACGGGCCATCCGGTATCCAGGAGGAAATTCGCATTGGTGTCAACGAGCGGCAATCCGTCGTTGCGAGTGAGCTCGGCGATCCAGCCGATTTCCTGCACGATGTCGATGTCGTAGCTATCGGTTGCACCACCGACGTTGCTCAGAACGTTGGGGAACAGGATTTTCTCGCCGGGAACCGCGTCGATAACGAGATGCGCATACTCGGCGAGTTCGAACTCGACGCCGGTGGCCTCTCCCTGTGCCCGCTTGAAGACGATCGACTCGGTTCGGCGAGTCTGGGTGGTGTTGACGAGATCCCAACTCACCTCGGTGATGGCCCGCTTGAAGTCCTGGAATTCGGTGTCAGTCGGGTCGGAATCGCCGTAGGTCACCCATTGCTGGATGGTATAGGTGACGTTACTGCGCGTCTCCTGACGCACGTGGGGGTTGGCGCCACCGGTCGATTCCAAAACGAGATCTTCGGCCGGAAGCGGTCCGGCACCATCCGGGTCCCAAGTGTCGCCACCTGTAAAACCGTGGGTCGGGTCGGAGTCGAGCAGCGCCAGCTCGGCGTACGAGAGGGAGGCAGCCGTTTCGCTCGCCTCCGTGACGATGGCAAGGGCCTGTTGCTCCATGCGCCGCGCCTGGGTCGAGCGGATGCTGGCGTTGATGACAGCACCCAGGCCTATGAAGACGATGCTCGCGAGCGCGACGGCAACCACGACCTCTATGAGTGTGAACCCGTCTTCGTGGCCGGGGTTGGTGTTTGATGAAGGGATCTGAATGGTGGGCGCTCTCATAGGTCTTCTCTTCGGCACCCCACGGCGTTACCTCGAGGGCTAAAACGGCGGTCCGCGGGCTGACTAGACACGTATCATCCGTACGTGTTGATCGATAGCGCTCCGCTCTGGCTCGCCGACACCAACGCTTACGTGGTTGGTCCCGAGCGAGGTGGGTTTGCGGTTGTCATCGATTGTCCGCCCGACCTGGATGGAATCGGCCAGTTACTCCGCAAACATGAGCTGATTCCGGTGGCTGCCGTGGTCACCCACGCTCACATCGACCACCTGGGAGGCGCCGGACCGTTCGCCAGATCGACCGGAGTAGAGGTTCACCTTCATCCCGACGATATGTTTCTCGCGTTGGCACCCGAACAGCAGCTGGCAGCTCTTTTTGGAACCTCGGAGATGAATCTCGATGTTCGCCCACCCTCGAGCTATGTCGATCTCGTAGACGGGACCCGTCTCAGCCTGGCCGGCCTGGAGATCGATGTCATCCATACCCCGGGTCACACTCCGGGCCATTGTTGCTTCTTGATCGATGATGTCTTGTTCTCGGGCGATCAGCTGTTCGCAGGCTCGATTGGTCGAACAGATCTGCCTGGAGGCAATTTGGCGGCTCTCATGTCGTCCATGGAGGCAAAGATCCTGACGCTCGACGATGGCGTCGATGTGCTTCCTGGACACGGTCCCAGGACAACCATCGGCAGGGAGCGGGCTTCAAATCCGTTTCTCCAATCGTTCAGGGCGTAGGCTCCCGTCACTCCCATGATGAGGCACACGTGACGGCATATCGAGATACGTACGTCGGCGATCTGGATGCCGACGCAGCCGGGAAGACGGTTACCATCGCCGGCTGGGCATCCCGAATTCGCGACCAGGGAGGGGTGGCGTTCGTGGATGTTCGCGACGCCTCCGGTTTGGTGCAGGTAGTGATCGCTCCGGATGAGGTTCCTGAATTGGCCGATGTTGCTCGCAATCTGAGGCGCGAATACTGCGTGAAGATTCTCGGAGAGGTCCGGGCTCGCCCGGCCGGAACCGAGAATCTGGATCTTCCGACGGGCGCAATAGAGATAGCCGCGAAGACGGTCGAAGTGCTCAGCACATCCCAACCGCTTCCCTTTCAGCTCGACGATGCGGTCGAAACGGATGAGCTCGTGCGCCTTCAATACCGCTATCTGGATCTGAGACGCGACCGGATGGCGGCCAATCTCAAGGCCCGCTCCAGGGTCGTTGCTGCGATCCACCACAACCTCGACTCGGCCGGTTTCATGGAGGTGGAAACTCCCACGCTGATCAAATCCACGCCCGAGGGTGCGCGGGATGTGCTGGTGCCGAGCCGTCATAGGCAGGGCCATTTCTACGCACTTCCGCAATCACCCCAACTCTTCAAACAGTTGCTGATGGTGGCGGGCGTCGACCGTTACTACCAGATCGCTCGCTGCTACCGGGACGAAGATTTTCGCGCCGACCGCCAAATCGAATTTACCCAGCTCGATCTTGAAGGCTCGTTCTGGGGACAAGACGAGGTGCTGGCGACCATCGAAGCCGTTGTCTCAGATGCAGTAGAGGCGGTTCGAAGTGCTCCGCTGGATCTGCCGCTCGCCCGGATGACCTACCAGGACGCGATGGACCGATTTGGATCGGACAAACCCGACCTGCGGTTCGGTATGGAGATAACTGAGCTTTCGGAGGTCTTCGCAGGCTCGGAGTTCAAGGCGTTCGCATCGGTCGTCGAGGGCGGGGGAGTTGTCCGGGCGATCAATATCGGCGCCTCCGAGACGAGCCGGAGCCACCTCGATGGGATCATCGACCGTGCCAAGGAACTTGGGGCCAAGGGACTCGTATGGATGGTGATCGAAGAAGGCGGCGAGGTTCGTTCTCCGATTGCCAAGTTCCTCGAAGCCTCTGAGCTCGCTTCGATCACCATTGCCATGGACGCCGGGATCGGAGATGTCCTGTTGTTGGTTGCAGATGAATCCAGGGAGGCATCAGAGGTGCTTGGTCAGTTGCGGCTCGACCACGGACGACCAGCCGGACACGAAAACCTGTCGTTTCTATGGGTGACCGATTTCCCTGTCTTTGATGTCACGCCAGACGGGGGACTCGTCCCTGCCCATCACCCGTTCACGTCTCCCCGGTCGGTGGAGGAACTGCGGGAATCACCTGAGACCGCAGTCGCCAATGCCTATGACCTCGTGGTAAATGGTGTTGAGCTTGGTTCGGGATCCGTCCGGATCCATGACCCGGCTGTGCAGCAGGAAGTATTCGATATCCTCGGTATCGCCCCGGAGGAGGCTCATCAGCGGTTCGGGTGGTTCCTGGAGGCCCTGCGCTACGGAACGCCTCCCCATGCCGGCTTTGCGTTCGGCATTGATCGGCTGGTGTCGGTTCTGCAAAACGAACCGAACATTCGCGAGGTCATGCCCTTCCCCAAGACCCAGACCGGACTCGACCCACTCACGTCTTCGCCGAGTCTTGTCACCGCCGAGCAGCTGGCCGAGCTCGGAATCGAGCTCCACCCCGAGGTTCGCGAGACCCTGGAAGCTCATCCGGCTGAGTAGGACCGGGTAGTAATCTGGCCGTTCATGCCCGATAGCAACTCAATCAGGCGGACGTTCTCGGGTTTCTTCGAAGAGCGAGGCCACGTCATCGTGCCGAGTTCCTCATTGATCCCCGTTGATCCGACGCTGCTGCTGACCAACTCCGGAATGGTGCAGTTCAAGCCCTACTTCCTGGGTGACGAGCCACCGCCCTACCTGCGCGCCACCTCGATCCAGAAATGTGCCCGCACCTCTGATATCGACATCATTGGTACCACGGAACGGCATTTCACGTTTTTCGAAATGCTCGGCAACTTCAGCTTCGGCGACTACTTCAAGGAGAAAGCCATTCCTTGGAGCTACGAACTCGTGACGGACGGCTTCGGGCTCGATCCGGAGCGGCTCTGGTTCACGGTGTATAAGGACGACGACGAAGCCGCAGAGATTTGGATCGACGAAGTTGGTGTCCCGCCCGGGCGGCTGCAGCGGGGCGAAGAAGACAATTTCTGGCAGATGGGTATTCCTGGTCCATGCGGCCCTGCGTCGGAGATCTTCTATGACCGGGGCGCACAACACGGTAGGGACGGGGGTCCGATTGGAGGAGACGAGGATCGCTTTGTTGAAATCTGGAACCTCGTCTTCATGCAGAACATCCAGGACCACCCCTATCACGTTGTAGGGGATTTACCGAAGAAGAGCATTGACACCGGAGCCGGCATCGAACGCCTCAATATGGTTCTCAATGACCTGGGTTCGGTGTTCGAAACAGACACAGTCTGGCCGGTCCTGGAGGCCGCGGCGCAAGCTACAGACACCAGGTACGGCGACGGGGATGACACAGATATCAGTTTGCGCATACTCGCCGACCACGGCCGGACCATGACCTTTCTGATCGGCGATGGAGTCGTGCCGTCGAACGAGGGGCGGGGATACATCCTGCGCCGACTGATTCGGCGGGCCGTACGGCACGCGTGGCAACTCGGATGTGAAGACACGGTGACGCCCTTGTTGGCGGATGTGACGGTCGACATCATGGCCGATGCCTATCCCGGGCTAACGGAAGATCGCGAATTCATCACAGAGGTCGTCGAGCGCGAGGAATTCGGATTTCGCAGAACGCTCGAAACCGGTTACGCAATGCTGGAAGATGCACTCCAAAGCTCGAGCGAGGCGGTCATCGACGGTGACGTAGCCTTTCGGTTGCACGATACCTACGGGTTTCCTGTTGAGCTCACCACCGAGATCGCCACCGAACGAGGCGCCACGGTCGATAGAGATGCTTTTGATGATGCGATGGAGGAACAGCGCCGTCGCTCACGCCTGCTTTCCTTCGATTCCGACGATTTCCAGGCAGCCGAGATCATCCGGGAAGTGCTCGACAAAACCGGCAACACCGACTTTGTGGGTTATGAGGTTGAGACGGCTCCCGCTCAGATTCTGGCGATTGTCCGCGAAGGCGACATGGTCAGCACAGCATCCGAAGGCGAGGAAGTCGAGGTGTTTCTCGATCGAACCCCTTTCTATGCCGAGGGCGGAGGCCAGGTGGGCGACACCGGTGAGATCGTCACAGACTCCGGAACGCTCGCCGTGGTCGATACCCAGGCACCTGTCACGGGACTGCATGGTCACAAGGCCAGAGTGGTCCGTGGCAGTGTTCAGGTCGGCCAGGACGCGCATGCCGAGATCGAGCACGATCGGCGGGAACGTGTCAGCAAGAGCCACACTGGAACACATGTACTCCACGCTTCGCTGCGTGATGTTGTGGGCCACCATGCTCGTCAGAACGGATCGCTGGTCGAAGCGGGTCGGCTGCGGTTCGATTTCAGCCACCACGCTGCCTTGGAGCCCGATGAGCTCGCAGAGGTGGAGCGGCTGACCAATGAACGGATCATCGAAAACGCCCGGGTTCGTACCGTCCAGGCGACGAAGGAAGAGGCCGAGAGAATGGGGGCGGTGGCCTTCTTCGGCGATAAGTACGGAGATGAAGTTCGGGTCGTGTCTGCCGGGGGATACTCGCTCGAATTCTGTGGCGGAACTCATACCGTATCGACCGGGCAAGTCGGTCCGCTCTTGATCTCGACCGAGTCGTCGATCGGTGCCAACATCCGCAGGTTCGAAGCGTTCACCGGAACCGATGCCTACCTGCACATGGTTGAGCTTCGGGACACCGTTCGGGCAGGTGCGGGTCTGCTGAAGAGCACAGCGGCAGAATTGCCGGGGGCGATTGGCTCGCTGCTAGGCCGCGTCAAAGACCAAGAACGCCGTATCGCCGATTTCGAGCAGCGTCATCGCAGCGAGGCGGCCGGCGCTCTCGCGGATGCGGCCGAGACGGTCGGAGACGCGAAAGTGGTTGCGGCATCGGTAACGGACACGACGCCTGATGGCCTCCGCCTCCTGGCTCTGCAATTGCGTGACCGTTTGGGGAGATCGATAGTCGCACTTGGCACCAATCGTGGAGGCAAAGCCAGCCTGGTTGTGCTGGTTTCAAAGGATCTCGTTCAGCAAGGCACCTCGGCAGCGGAGATCGTGGCAAGTGGAGCTTCCATTGTTCGCGGAGGCGGCGGAAGAGATCCAGAGCTGTCCATGGCGGGAGGACCGGGAGGGGACGATGTCGTGGAGGCAGTCGAGGCGATGGGCAAGAAAGCCAGGGCGGTGTTGTCGTGATGGGCCGCCTCATGGGTATCGACTACGGGACGAAACGGATCGGAATTGCACTGTCAGATCCGGGTCATCTGATAGCTTCTCCCCTCATGGTTTGTGCACGGGACAAAGCTCTGGCGACCATCGTGGAAGTCGTTCGCGAAAACGATGTCGAATCGATCGTGATCGGCATGCCGACCTCGCTGGCGGGCCATGGCGGTATCGCGGCCGAGAACGCTGGACTGTTTGCATCTGAAGTTGCGGGCGCCACCGGCCTGCCGGTCGATGTCGAAGACGAACGGTTTACGACCGTGCTGGCGGAGCGGGCGATGGTCGAAGCGGGCGCCAGGCGCCGTGACCGCCGCAAGGCGATTGACGGTGTGGCGGCGGCGATGATCCTCCAGAGCTACCTGGATCGCCAATGATCGAATACGAGAAGCCACCGAGAGGTTTTCCCGTCTGGCTCGGGATTCTCATTGGCCTGCTGGGCCTGGCCGTTGTCGCATGGGGTGCAACGCGCCTGGCTTCGTCCTTCGGGGGCGAGGCCCAAACCACCATTGTCGCAGGCCAGTCGGTCATCGTTGATATCGAATCCGGATCGAGCGCCGAAGACATCGGCAACGTGCTGGCAGATGCCGGTGTAGTTGACCGGGCCAGTGAATTCGAGTCCTACGTGAAAGCCAACGGGCTCGGCTTCTCGCTGCAGGCCGGAACATATGACCTCATCACAGGTATGGGGTCCGAAGCGGCTGTTGAGATCCTAAGAAGAGGACCTGAGCTGAAAGACGTCTACACCGTCAAGATTCGGGAGGGGCTCTGGGTGAGCGAGATTCTTCAATCGCTTTCGGAGCAGTCGCCGCACTCGGTTGACGACTATGCGAATGCGCTGCTCGGCGGGGGCGTGGTGTCACCGTTGTTTCCGGGAACTCCAGGCAATCTGGCCGATTGGGAGGGACTGCTGTTTCCTGCCAATTATGAATTCTTTGAAGATGCCGCACCTGCCACGATTCTCCAGAAGATGGCCACCGAGATGCAACTGCGCGTCGAGGCGGCTGAATGGAACAGAATGGAGGAGCTCGACGTCACACCGTACGAAACGCTGATCATCGCGTCGATCATCGAGGCCGAAGCCAAACTCGACCCTGATCGGCCGATTATCAGCAGTGTCATCTACAACCGGCTTCGGGACGGCATTCTGCTGCAGATCGATGCCATGTTGGTATACGGGCGAGGCGAGCGCGGCGTACCGACCAATGTTGACAAGCAGTCGTCTTCGCCGTATAACAGCTACGTCCGGGAGGGTCTGCCGCCGACACCGATCGCGGCTCCAGGACTGAGGTCGCTCATCGCCGCAGGTGATCCCGAGGACACACCTTATTACTACTACGTGTTGGTCGACCCTGACGGCAGTCACGGATTCAGCGAGACGCTCGAAGAACACAACGAAAAGGTCGCCAAAGCGCGGGCTGAAGGCGTGTTTTAGTGATTCGCCTGGCGTTGCTGGGCGATCCGGTGAGCCACTCTCGATCACCGGCCATGCATACGGTCGCTTTGTCTCATCACGGCCTGGACGGTGTCTACGAGGCGCGACGGGTTGATGGACCCGGGTTCTCCTTGGCGATAGCCGAGGTTGCCAAGGGGGCTCTCACGGGAGTGAATGTCACCATGCCGCACAAGAGCCGCGCATACGCATCGTCTGAGGTCGTGTCGGCCGACGCCGCGATTGCGGGATCAGTGAACACTCTCATGGTGCGCCATGGAAAACTCATGGGCATCAGTACCGACATACCGGCGATTCGCGCGTGCTGGCGACGGGCCGGGTTGCCGACCGGCGACGTTCTCGTTCTCGGAAGCGGTGGAGCGGCGGCGGCAGCGCTGGTTGCGGTCGCTCCAATGATGTCCGGCAACATCGGGATTTCTGCGAGGAATCCAGGCGCCGCCGCCCTGCTCTTGAAGTCGGTGGGTTTGGCGGGCACCGTGGTCCCTTGGGGAGAGACATTCCCGGGCGCGATCATCAACGCCACCCCGCTTGGCATGTCGGCAGAGCAGCTACCTCCGGCTGTGGACGCATCCAGTACCGGCCTGTTCGACATGACATACGGTGACCAGCCGACTCCCGCAGTTCTTTCCGCCGCTGAACGTGGGATCCCATTCGTTTCCGGTATCGACATGCTCGTGCAACAAGCCGCCCTCAGCTTCGAGTGGTGGACAGGCTTGCCCGCACCTCGCGAAAAAATGCGGACCTCTACCGGTTTGTAAACACGCTCAAGACCTGAACTGAGCAAGCCGAAATAATGGCGACACAGTTAAGGAGACAGGGTTGAGAACCGAATCGCGTCATTTCGGCTCGATGCTTGTGCAAGAGGGCGTGCTTTCCAAAGCGCAGCTCGACGAAGCGCAGCAGATTCAGAGTGAGACCGGCAAGTCGCTCACGCGCATCCTCGTCGACCAGGAGTTTGTCGACGAAACCGATCTCGTGAAAGTCCTCGCCAAGCAGATCGGTATCGAGTACATCGCCCTCGAAGAGATCACCGTTGATCCGACCGCGGCAGCTCTGATTCCCGACAATATTGCAAAGCGTTATGCCGCTCTGCCCGTTCTTTTTGACGGAGACAAACTGATTGTTGCGATGGCGGATCCGGCCAATGTTCTTGCCATGGATGACATCCGCTCGATTTCCGGTATGGAGATCCTGCCACGGGTGGCACCGCGCAGCGCGGTGGAGGCTGCCATCGCACGGATGTCTTCGTACAACGACTCGGTGACCGAATTCGCCGACTTCGGCGAAGAGGAGGAGACCGAAGACCTCTCAGCGCTCAAGGAAGCCGTCGACGAGGCCCCGGTCGTAAAGCTCGTCAACACGATCGTCACCCGTGCCGTGAACGAAGGCGCTTCCGATATTCACATCGAGCCAGGAGAAAAGGACCTCCGGGTCCGGTTCCGGGTCGACGGTGTTCTGCACGAGGTCATGTCGACACCCAAAGCAATCTCGAACGCACTGGTCAGCCGCCTGAAGATCATGGCCGACATCAACATCGCTGAGCGACGGATACCGCAGGATGGCCGCATGTCACTCAAAATGAATGGCAAACCGGTCGACTTGCGCGTTGCAACGCTTCCCTCGGTATTCGGCGAAAAGGTTGTGCTTCGTATCCTCGATCGTTCGTCGGTTCTTCTCGAACTGGTTGATCTGGGGTTCTTGCCCCAAACGCTGGCTCGGTTCGAATCTGCCTATACCAAGCCGTACGGCGCCATTCTGGTGACCGGCCCTACCGGTTCTGGTAAGTCGACGACACTGTACGCCACGCTCAATGTTCTAAACCGTCCCGAGGTCAACATCATCACGACTGAGGATCCGGTGGAGTACCGACTCGAGGGAATCACCCAGGTTCAGGTGAACAAGAAGGCGGGCCTCACGTTTGCGGCGGCGTTGCGTTCGATCCTTCGTTCCGACCCCGATATCGCACTGGTTGGTGAGATCCGTGACCAGGAGACGGCCCAAATCGCCATCGAGGCCGCCCTGACCGGTCACCTCGTGCTGTCGACCTTGCATACCAACGATGCTCCGTCCAGCATCGGACGCCTCATCGAGATGGGGGTTGAGCCCTACCTGGTCTCGTCGTCGCTCGATGCGGTCCTCGGACAGCGATTGGCGCGGCGCCTGTGCAAGAAATGCAAGGTGGACTTCTCACCTGATCGCGAGCTCTTGGTCAAGGCCAGGTGGTCGGATGAGCAGATTGATTCAGTGTCACATTCCGATATCTATGCCGCCGATCCAAAAGGCTGCGGCGCATGCTCCAACGGTTATCGCGGCCGACTTGCCCTCCACGAGGTCATGTTGATTTCAGATGAGATCCGGCGCATGGCTGTCGAGAATCGCCCATCGAACGAGATCAAGGTGGTCGCCAAGGAGCAAGGCATGCTTGAACTCTGGGATGACGGCATGGAGAAGGTACGCGCCGGCATGACTTCGATCGAAGAGATCATGAGGGTTGTGGCGTGAATCGGGTTTCCAAACAAATCGGCGAGTCTCTCGTCGATAAGCGACTCCTCAGCCGTGACGTTCTCGAGGCGCTCTATGTTCAAGAGAAGGAAACGGACGTTCCGCTCGTTCGGACATTGCTCCAGAAGGGCCATGTCTCGTCGGGTGACCTTCTCGCCACGGTGGCTGACAGGATCGGAATGCAGTACGTCGACGTTGACGATGAGGTTCTCCAACCGGAAGCTGTCTCACGAATCGACCCGGACACGGCCCATCGTTTCAATGCCATCCCGATCAAGGTAGAAGACGGCCGCGTGCTCGTGGCCGTAGCCAATCCATTCGTGCGCGATATCCAGTCCAGCCTGGAGACTGTCTGCGGTTCCGCGGTGACCATGGCCTTGGCCAGCCAGTCGGGTATCGACGAGATGCTGAATTCGTTCTTCATGGGACTCGACGAAGAACCACGCCGGACGCCCGCGACCACCATCGAGCAGGTACACCTCAATGACTTCCTCGAGTTGTTGATCGAAAAGCAAGGCTCCGACCTACACCTGACGGCCGGCTCACCTCCTATGGTGCGCGTTCACGGCTCGTTGGAGCCCATGGAAGGCTTTGACATTCTCATGCCGGCGGAATTGCGCAGGATTCTCTATGACATCTTGACGGCTGAGCAGCGAACCCGCTTCGAAGAAACCCGTGAACTCGACACCTCGCATCCGCTACCCGGCCGCGGAAGGTTTCGTGTCAACGTGTTCTTCCAACGTGATTCGGTTGCGGCCGTCTTGCGATCAATTCCCAATGAGATCATGAACCCGGATGAGCTCGGTATGCCGGCTGCGGTCAACTCGCTGGCACACCTGCACCGCGGCCTTGTGCTCGTGACCGGTCCCACCGGGTCCGGAAAGTCGACATCGCTGGCATCCATCATCAATCTCATCAACACCGAGCGGGCCAGTCACATCATCACGGTTGAGGACCCCATCGAGTTCTTGCACAAGCACAAAAAGAGCATCGTCAATCAGCGCGAAGTCGGGACTGACACGCTCGGATTCAACGAAGCGCTCAAACATATTCTGCGACAGGACCCCGACGTGATCCTGGTTGGTGAGATGCGAGACCTCGAAACCATCGGCGCTGCTCTGACCGCCGCCGAAACGGGTCACCTCGTTTTTGGTACGCTCCACACCCAGAGTGCGCCCCAGTCGATCGAGCGCATCATCGACGTGTTCCCGGCACATCAGCAATCGCAAGTCCGGGTCATGTTGGCCGGATCGCTGCAAGCAGTTCTGTCTCAGCAGCTCCTTCCGACGGTCGACGGCAAGGGACGCATAGCAGCGGTGGAGGTCATGATCGCCACTTCGGCTATTCGCAACCTCGTGCGCGACGGCAAAGTCCATCAGATCCCGAGCGCGATTCAGGCCGGCGGCAAATATGGCATGCAGACGATGGACATGGCGCTCGCAGCGATAACGAAGCAGGGCAAGATCACGCGTGAGCTGGCATTGGAACGCTGTAACGACAAAGAGGCGATGCAACGTCTCCTGCAGGGCGGTTAGCCATGGCCTCGATGTACACCTACAAGGTTCGTGACGCCAAAAGCGGCAAGGTCATCGAAGGAGAGCTAGAGGGCTCCTCCAAGGAAGCGGTCATACGCGCGCTGAAGGAAAGCGGAATGACGCCGCTCGGGGTGGCTGAGAAGAAGACCGACGGACTCCAAAAAGAGATCACGATCCCGGGCATCACCGACCGGATTAAGCCCAAAGAGATCGCGATCTTCAGCCGACAGTTCGCCACCATGATCAACTCGGGTCTGTCCTTGTTGCGATCGCTCTACGTACTGGAAGAACAAACCGTCTCAAAGCCTCTCAAGAAAACCATCGGCGAGGTCCGCGCGAGCGTCGAAAGGGGAGCAAGTCTCAGTGTTGCCCTCGAACAGCACCCCAAAGTCTTCAACACGCTGTTTGTGGCAATGGTTCAGGCCGGTGAAGCCGCTGGTGTGCTCGACGAGACCCTCGAGCGCATTGCCGACACGCTCGAATCTGCTGCTGCCCTGCGAGGCAAGATCAAGTCGGCTATGGCGTATCCGATCGTCGTCCTGAGCATGGTGGCGGGCGTTGTGACGCTGATGCTTTTGTTCGTGGTTCCTCAATTCGTGGACATGTACGCAGACGTCGGTGGACAACTGCCGATAGCAACGAGAATCCTGATCGGAGCCTCCGGCGTCCTCACCTCCCGGTGGTACATCATCTTCCCAGCGTTCGGTGGTGCCGTCTACGCGTTTCGGCGCTGGATCAACACCAAAGCCGGCCGCCGGGTTTGGGACGCGTTCAAGCTACGTGCCCCCGTATTCGGAACCATGAACCACAAGACCGCCATCAGCCGGTTCGCCCGCACGCTCGGCGTACTGGTTCGCTCCGGCGTGCCCATCCTGGAAGCCATGGCGATCGTCGAGTTGACAGCGGGCAACGTGGTCATCGGTGATGCGGTCAATCGGGTGGCCAAGGCGGTCAAGGGAGGCGACTCGAT
>JAHEJY010000027.1 GCA_024638625.1 Actinomycetes bacterium | reverse complement strand
CCATCGAGTGCCTCGATGGCCGCACGGCCCTCTTCCGGTGTCGACATCTCGACAAAGCCGAAGCCCCGGGAACGACCTGTCTCTCGGTCATTGATGATGGCGGCCGAAGTCACGGTTCCGTGATCGGTGAAGAGTCGCTCAAGATCAGAGTTCTGGGTTGAGTACGACAGGTTTCCTACGAACAGGTTCAAAGCGTTACGCCTTTCAGTCATGCGGGCCGAGCCGCCGGTGCTGTCACCGGAACTTCAGTTCGGCCTGTCGATCGAGTCGACGGGCGCAAGAATAGTGATCTGAGACAAGGCCGAGACCGATATCCGAAAAACTTTGGATCATCGGAACTTTTGCCAATTGGTCCGGCGTTGAACCGGGGAATCTTGCGAAGATGCTCTCGAAACAATGAGTAGGAGACACTGTGCGATCGTTGTGGCAAAAGAGTTGGTTCAGATGGACGTTGGTCATTCTTGCGATTCCGGCCGCAGGGGTTGCCTGGTGGCTCGGCTCTCCCCTGTTTCTCGACGCCGAGGTGAATGAAGAGTTCCCGATGTCTGCGGCGGCAGCCGTTCCCGACGGGATGACCCGGGTTGAGGTCGAAGAAGAGATGACTGATGCCGCCGAGGAACCTGACAGCGAGTCAGCAGATCCGATGCCCGAAGATCAGCCAACTGCCCTGTTGTCTGGTTCGTTCTCGGGAGCCGACGACTTCCATCAGGGCTCAGGAAGCGCCACCGTATACGAACTGGCCGACGGGTCCCGGGTGCTGAGGCTGGAAGATTTCGAGGTCACCAACGGACCTGACCTTCACGTGCTGGCCGTCCCCGCGAGCAACCCGACCGGGCGAGACGACATTTCCGGATATGTCGATCTCGGGAGTCTGAAAGGAAATATCGGCAACCAGAACTACGACATCCCCGCTGACCTCCTGGAGATCGGGTCGGTGGTGATCTATTGCGTACCGTTCCATGTCCTGTTTGCCAGCGCTCCGCTCACGTGATGTGACTGACGCCGGCCCGGGAAGACCCATGGCCCCGTCGGGGTTGACCAGGTAGGTTGTCTGAGCCGGTCCGCTGGACCGTGCCACCACCCACCACTACGCGACACCAAGGAGAACACTGTGGCCGAAGCCGTGATCGTTGCCAGCAAGCGCACCCCCCTGGCAAAGTCTTACCGGGGATCGTTCAACATGACGCGTCCCGATGACCTGGCGGGCCACGCCATCAAAGCGGCGCTGGCGGACGTACCCGAGGTCGCCAATGACGAGGTTGCCGATGTCGTCATGGGATGCGGGCTCCCCGAAGGGCCGTCCGGGAGCAACGTTGGCCGAATCGCCGCCCTCATCGCCGGCCTTCCGACCTCGGTCCCCGGTGTCACCGTGAATCGATTTTGTTCTTCGGGACTCAACACGATAGCCATGGCAGCGCACCGGATCATGGCTGACGGGACCAATACGATCGTCGCTGGAGGCGTCGAGTCGATCACCATGGTCCAGAACGAGAACATGCGGGTCATGGACCTCCACAATCAGGAGTTGACGAAAGAAGTTCCCGGCATCTATCTGTCGATGGGGCAGACCGCCGAGATAGTCGCCAAGCGATACGGCATAAGCCGCGAGGACCAGGACGCGTACGCGCTGCTTTCCCAGCAGCGGGTCGCGAAGGCACAGGAGCAAGGCTGGTACGACGAAGACATCGCTCCCATCAAAGTCAACCGCACGGTCAAACAAGAAGACGGTTCACCCGCCATTGAGGAGGGGGTCGTTGTCTCGGTCGATGAATGCAACCGTCCGAACACGACCCTCGAAGGTCTGAGCGCACTGAAACCCGTATTCGACACCGAAACCGGATCGGTGACGGCCGGCAACGCCTCCCAATTTTCCGATGGGGCATCGGCGACGGTCGTGATGTCGGCCGAGCGAGCCGCCAATCTGGGCGTCGACATCATGGGGACGTTTCGCGGTTTCGAGGTCGCAGGTGTCGATCCCGATGAGATGGGCATCGGACCGGTAAAGGCTGTGCCAAAGCTGCTAGCGACGGCCGGTCTCACGCTTGACGACATCGACATCGTGGAGCTCAACGAAGCCTTCGCCTCCCAGGTTCTCTATTGCCAACGGGAGCTCGAGATCCCTGACGAGAAACTCAACCCGATGGGAGGCTCTATCTCGATCGGGCACCCCTACGGCATGACCGGATCGCGCATGGTCGGACAACTCCTGCGGCACCTCAAACGAACGGGCGGTCGCTACGGCATCGTGACGATGTGTGTCGGCGGTGGGATGGGGGCAGCCGGCCTGTTCGAGGTCGCCTGAGTGCCCGGTTCGTCAGAGCTCGATTGCCCTAGAGGCCGAACTGTCTGAGAAGCTCGCCTCCCAGGAGCAACGCCGAGACCGCGGCGCCTAGCACCGGAGCCCAGCCCGGGATCTCGAACGTATCAACTGGGCCGTCACGACTCTTGATTTTCACGAGCGCGACGTTCACGGTCGTGAATACACCGATCGTCAACAGTGATGTGAGGCGGGCGAGCACACCGAGCTCGAACGAGAGAGCAAGCACCAGCATCAGAGCTACTCCGATGACGGTCGCCGCGATCGGCGTACCCGAGCGAGGCTCGACTACACCGAGGAACCGGGGCAAGCTCCCCAACCGACCCATGCCATAAAAGACCCGCGACACCATGATCACCTGGACCAGCACGCCGTTGACCATGGCGAGAGTTCCGAGCGTCGCCATGAGATCTGGTGATCCGCCGGCCGTCTCGAACACGAGTACCAGGGGCGCGTCGCTCTGCGACAAGACGGCAGGATCCACCACGAGCACGGAAAGCCCGACCACGACCACATACAGCATGGTGGATACCGCGAGAGTGATGAGAATCGCCCTCGGCAATACGCTTCTCGCATCTCGTGTCTCTTCGGCCATGGCGTCGATGTCCTCGAAACCCAGGAAGGCAAAGAAGGCCACAAATGCCCCTCCGAGGATCCCCAGCCAAACGCCGGCGTCGAGATCAGGTGTCAGCATGCCACCTACGAGGCCAACATCGGCATTATCCAAACCGAAGACGATGATCAAGGCAAGACCGACCACTTCGACCACGGTGAATCCGGCAGCAACCATGACGGAGCTACGCGCTCCTGTCGCCGATACGGCGCCCAGGGCGAGGATGAGGCCGACGATCGCCAGCGAGTCCGGAATGTCGAACAACTCGCCGAGATAACCGGCAAACGCTGTGGTGATGGCTGCTCCTGCGATCAAACCCACGGCTACAACGGACAGGCCGATGGTTGTAGTCAACGCCGGCCGGCCGAACGCGTGTTCGACGAACACCGCCTCGCCCGCCGCTTTCGGCAGGCGTGCGGCCAATTCGGCGAAAGCCAGGCCCGTGACACCTGCCAATATCGCCGCCACAACAAAGCTCAGGGGAGCATGGAGCCCTGCGGCGCCCGCTACTTCGCCGACCAGCGCGTAGATCCCGGCGCCGATGGTGGTGCCCAGTCCATAGAGAACCAACAAGGGCAGCGACACGTCGCGGCGTAATTCGGCTCTCGCGTCGGTTGTCGAACGTCTCACGGTCCTATGGTGGTGCCCAACGTCGCCAGAGAGAACAGTCGTAGGTCACCGCGGTCGAGCCAACGTGCCCTATCTGAGGTGTCCAGGTCGCGTACGCTTGAGGTACGCCAACGACAGGAGGCAGTGATGAGCATCGTGGTCGGTATCGAAAACGCCAACCATTCTGAAGTGGCGATCCGGCGGGCCATCCAATTGGCAGAGGCCCTCGGTATGGAACTGCACGTCGTTCATGTGAAACACATTCCGGCTGCCCTCTATATGTCAGCTCCGGTCCCGGCTGTTGATTTCGCTCAGATCGAGGACGAGGGCGCCGTTGCGACCTGGGCGCTCGTGGAACCCCATCTCGCAGCCACGTCTGCCTCTGTGACCCGCGAAACACTCAGTGGCAACCCGGCGGATGCGATGGTCGAGTATGCGTCCAAAATCGGCGCCGACATGATCGTGGTCGGCTCGCGGGGCATGTCCAGCTTCAAGTCGCTGATCCTCGGTTCAACCTCGCACCGTGTTTTGCACCTTGCTTCGTGCGACGTCCACATCGCCAAGAGCTAGCAAACCCGTCGAACTGCGGGTTTTCGGCCCGAAGGCGAGGGCCAGATGACCCTGGGCCGGGTAGTTTCAGTGCTAGATGCTTAGGTAGGACGATCTGAAGAGACGACCTGCAAGAAGGGAGCGGAAATGAAAATACGAGAACTGGTGGGTGGATCCGCTTTCTTGTGCGGTCCCGATCTCACCATGACCCAAGCCGCCGAAGAAATGGTAGAGCAGAAGATCGGTGCGTTGGCGGTAACCGAAAGAGGTGAGTTGGTCGGTGTTATCACCGAGCGAGACATTTTGCGGGCGGTCGCCCAGCACGCCAGTCTGCAGACCACGACGGTCCGGGATTGGATGACCACAGATCCCGACACCATCGGTGCAGATGTCAATGTCGAAGAGGCCGCGAGTTGGCTCTTGACGGCCGGCTATCGCCATCTTCCTGTCATGGACAACGGCGAGCTGATCGGCATGGCCAGCATCAAAGACGTCCTGTGGTCAGTATTCGACGCGACCAACGTTGCCGATGCGTAACTAGATCCGACGGGGAAGCTTGATGGTCACCACCGTTCCCTCACCTGGATGGGAGTTGATCTCTACGGACCCACCCAGCGCAACCACTCGCTGGCGGATGTTCCTGAGGCCCATGCCGGGTGTGATGTCCTCTGCGACGAAACCTGATCCCTTGTCGCTGACGGTTATTCGAAAATCCAACGCTCCCCCTGAGACGATCACCGAGACATTTGTCACACCGCTATGACGCAGCGCATTCGACGTCGCCTCCTTGATCACATGCATCATCGCATCTCCGATCGGATCCGGAATGTCGCCGAAAACCCCGCTGAATGTCAGGTCGACCCGGCTTCCATACGACTCCGCCAGTTCTTGAATGAGCTCCGAAACCTCCGTCGTCACGGACCGATCGTCCGAACCATGGCGGGTGAGATCGAAGATCACGTGTCGCAACGAGGTAATGCATTCATCGAGTCTCTGGATGGCACCCGAAACTATCAGTCGAGCATCGAGATCGTCGACACGCTGGGAAGCACCCTCCAGCGACAGTCCAACGGCGAAGAGATCCTGGATGACCGCGTCGTGAACGTCACGCGCAATCCGCTCACGATCGTCGAAGATAGCGGTCTGGTTGAGCCGGGTATGCAGCTGATTGCTCACCACGGCAGTTCCGCCGATCAGCGCGAGTGTCTCTGCCGCGACCTGGTCTTCCTCGGTGAAACCACCGTCTTTCTGGGTCAAATAGAGGTTGCCGAACAGCAGATCACCGGTTCGCAACGGCACGCCGAGAAAGCCCTCCATGGGGGGATGGTGGTCCGGAAAGCCAACGGATTCAGGATGATCGGAGATGTGGGAGACGCGGATCGTGGCTCCCCGGCTCACGGTGCCGAGCAGGCTGTTGCCTGTGGGAGGCGATCCTATGCGGGCCACCGTTTCCTCATCGAGGCCCACGTGCAGGAACTCATCCAGTTTCCCATCGGCGCCGAGTACGCCCAGGGCCCCATACGAAGCACCGGTCGCCTGCATCGCGGTCTGCACGACCGAAAACAAGACCTCGCGCAAATCAGATTGACCGGCCACGTCCGCGGCCGCCTTGAAAAGCTCTCCAAGCCGGTCGGGACTGAGTGTCATCGCCATGCCGAAAGCCTACGGGACCGCGCGGGCGGAGTTGGAGGAGTTCCCGTTGGATAGCCCGATGCGACTCTTGCTGGTCGACGACCACCAGGTGGTCCGGGAAGGCCTCGCCTCACTCTTGAATCTGCAGGATGATATGGAGGTGGTGGGCGAAGCCGGAACGGGCGCAGAAGCAATCCGACGCGTCGGGTACGACTCGCCCGATGTCGTTATTCTCGACGAACGGCTTCCCGATGTCGCCGGAAGCATTGTCTGCAGCGACATTCTGGCCCGTTTTCCCGACGTAAAGGTCCTCATGCTCTCCTCGCATGCAGATGAAGAGGCGCTCCAACGGGCCATCAAAGCCGGCAGCTCCGGATTTCTGCTGAAAGCGCTGGATTCGAGTGTCATAATCGACGCGGTACGGAGGGTATACGCGGGCGAGGAGGTTCTTGACCCGGCGCTCACGTCAAACTTGTTTCATTCGATTCGTCATGAAGGCGAAGGACCGTCGGAGCTCGCGGAACTCTCTGAGCGCGAACGTCGGGTTCTCGAATTGCTCGGTCATGGTCTCAGCAATCGCCAGATAGCCGATGAGGTCTACCTGGCGGAAAAAACAGTGAAGAATTACGTGTCGAACTTACTCCGCAAGCTCGATCTCCGCAGCCGTTCGGAGGCGGCGACGTTCGCCGTGCGGGTGTTTTCCGAGACGCAACCGGATCCCGAGACCTGGTAGGAAGGCCCCGCCTATTCCCGGACACGGGCCTTCACCTAACATACGGCCATGATTCGCGTTCTCGTTGTCGATGATCATGCCATTGTTCGCGCCGGGATCATTCATCATCTCGCCGGCGACGAGAGCTTCGAAGTCGTAGGAGAAGCGGGTTCGGTGTCAGAGGCGGTGGATGTCGCCCAGACTGCCGGCGCAGCCGTGGCCGTCGTCGACTTGCGACTACCCGACGGTCATGGAACGGACCTGTGTCGCGAGCTTCTGGCTTCAGAACTCGTGGAGGCGTGCGTAATGCACACCTCCTACGCCGATCCCCAGAGTCTGCGGGAAGCATTGGATGCCGGGGCCCTTGGATATGTGCTGAAGAGCATGGATACCGATCGACTAGGACAGGCAATCATCTCGGCGGCCGCCGGAACTGCGCACATCGATGCGGAGGCGCAGGCCGCGCTCGATCGCTACGAATCTGGCGAAACAGGTGACAGCCAGATGGAGCTGTTGTCCCCCCAGGAAAGACGGGTGCTGGACCTGATTGCAGCAGGCCTCACGAACAGAGAAATCGCTGACGAGATGTCACTGGCAGAGAAGACGGTCAAGAACTACGTGTCCAATATGCTGCACAAACTCGGCATGAAGCGGCGGTCGGAGGCCGCCGCGCTTGCCGCACGCCTCCAACGATGAGGTTTCGAGAGGCCCGGCTGGCAGATCGTTGACCTTGTTCGGCGTGGCCCGGCACAGGACGGAGGGAACGTAACCGCTCTTGATGGGAGCCCGGAGTAACTGCCAGATGGCGGGCACAAGTGGTGGCAGGTAGTGACGGGAGGCCCTAGACGGTGGCCGATTTCGATGCGATCGTCAATCGCGGCAGGACTCGTGCCGAGAAAGGGGCTGTGTCTCTTGGCTGCGATGACCACCCGCTCGTATTCGCCGGAGCCCACGCCCGAGAGTGGGTCGCCGAGCGGTGCAGTTGGTAGTCCGGCTTCCTATGTGTGGGCGGTCTTGCGCATCATGTTCGGAGCCACGTTCTTATGGGCGTTTTTCGACAAGACCCTGGGTCTTGGATTCGATACGGCAGCGGAGAACGCCTGGTTGAACGGAGGATCACCGACATCGGGATTCCTCGAATTCGAAACCAGAGGCCCTCTAGCAGAGTTCTATCAGAGCCTTGCCGGAAACGCCCTTATCGACTGGCTGTTCATGGTCGGACTACTGGGAATCGGCGTTGCCCTGTTGACCGGCATTGGCGTTCGAGTAGCGGCCGTCACAGGTGCCATCTTGCTGGTGTTGATGTGGACGGCATATCTCCCCCCGGACCACCATCCGCTGCTGGACGATCATCTCGTCTACGCCGTGGTTCTGGCCGGGATCGGGATAGCCGACGCCGGAGAAACCTGGGGGTTTGGCAAGTGGTGGAGTCGCTCCCCGCTAGCCCAGAGATTCCCGTTTCTCATATGACCCGGTAGTCGAGGGCAGACCCCGGAGCCAGGGTGACTGGCTCCGGGGTCAGTCTCGTCAGCCGGCTCATCGCGACAGACTTGTACGATCTGGTCATGGACGGTATCGAAATCCCCGGTTACTTCACCATCCCGGAGTCTGAGCTCGACTGGGAATTCACCACCTCCGGCGGACCCGGTGGCCAACATGCCAATCGAGCGGCGACTCGCGTCGAGCTGAGGTGGGACTATCAGCACTCACCTTCCCTCAGCCTGGCTCAAAAGGCCGCTATCAAGCGGAACGCCGGAGCCCGGGCCAACGGTGGAGTTCTTCGGGTGAACTCTGACCGGACGCGGTCGCAATATCGGAATCGGCTGGACGCCCGTGAACGGTTGGCCGGGATTGTTGTGGATGCGTTCCGCCCGACCAAGTCGAGGAGAGCCACGAAACCCACCCGGTCGGCAAAAGAAAAACGCCGGGATGACAAGCGACGCAGGAGCGAGACGAAACGGCTGCGACAGCGCCCAGACTATTGATTCAGGTGGATTCGATGCGTCGCCACCGAAGCCGGTTGACAACGGTTCGTCCCGAGCGGCTCAGCTCCGGGGGCGTTCTGAGTTCCACGTCACCATCTTCGTGGACGGTGATCTTCCGCACCTGATCGCTCCCGATCCAATTCGGAAACAGGCTCATCTCAACGTGATGCGTGACGGTCAGGTCGTCGAGGCTGTAGGTACCGGCGTAGGCCAAAAAGCCGGCGGCCATGGCCGCCTGCTCGTCTGCGGGTGCCGCAGGTAAATGCGCTGCAGTTGACCGCGGGCGATCACTTTTTGAGAGCATGCCGATCATCCTGCCGTCAACCGTATACGTAATCAGACCTTGGGTCTCTCGACCGAATGGCTCCCATCGAGCACCTTGGGTCTCTGCCACCCATTCGATGAGGCGATATGTGCCGGCCAGCTCCTCAGGTGTCATGGGGGAATCGAGATCGGCGTTCTAGCTCGTAGATGGGCAAGATGTTGCGAATGTACTTGCCGGCTGCGTCATACGGCGGTTCGAAGTCCCATTTGACTTCCTTCATGGACGGCGCGAGGTACAACCTGCGCGCCTGGCTCTCCATCACCTTTCTCCTGAGAGACTCGTGGTCATAGCCGTCTCGAATCTCGGCTCTTCGGGCATTCACGACTCCGGCGAAATCAGGATCGGTCGCGAGATTATTCATCTCGAGCGGATCGGCCACCACATCGAATAGCAGATCTGGGTCGCCCCGGGTCGAGATGAACTTGAGACCGTCGCGCCTGATCATGAACGACGGGTAGGACGTTGCCTCGGCGAAGTACTCCCCTATCACTTGATCCCGCCCCTCTCCACCAACGAGAAACGGGCGCAGCGAAGCTCCCTCGAGCGGGGTCGCCGCGAGTTCAGCCGCATCAGCGCCCGCCAGGTCGAGGACTGTCGGCAGCAGATCGACCAGCGACACGGCTCCAGCCGACCGGCCCGCTTCGATGCCGGGCCCGGCAATGATCAACGGAACACGCGCCGAGTTCTCAAACCAGCTCATTTTGAACCACATACCTCGTTCACCGAGCATGTCGCCATGATCAGCCGTGAAGACGATCACCGTGTTGTCCGCAAAACCAGTCTCATCGAGGGTCTGCATCAACTCGCCTATTCGATCATCGAGATAGCTGATGGATGCGTAGTAACTGTGCCTGGCCACGAGAGTTTCCTCTCTCGTCACCGGTCTTCGATCGTTCTGATAGGAAGCCCGTAGTCGAGCCGAATGAGGATCATCGGTCACATCGGCGATGGTGACCAGGGGCGGATCGATGTCGGAGTGTTGATAGCGTGCCAGGTATTCGGGTCGCGCCAGGTACGGATCGTGCGGTTGGATGAAAGACACGGTGAGCAACCACGGATCGCTCGACCCCGTTTTTGCGGTGTCGTAGAGCCAGCGCTTAGAGGCAAAAGCCACCTCTTCATCGAAATCGAGATTCGAACAGCGGTAGCAGGCTCCGGAGGCGCGAACGACGTCCATATTGTGGTACCAATCGAGCAAGCGGGTCGGATCGTTCCAGTCGGGAGTCCACGTGAAGTCCGATGGGTACACGTCTGTGGTCAATCTTTCGGCGAATCCGTGGAGCTGATCGGGGCCGATGAAATGCATCTTGCCGGCCAGAGCCGTTCGGTATCCCAGGTCGCCGAGATAATGCGCAAAGGTCGGTACCTCAGAGCTGAGTTGGCTGGCATTGTCCCAGGCGTCGATGCGCGACGGGAGGCGCCCCGTCATCATCGAGAACCTGGATGGAGCACATAGGGGACTGTTGCAATAGGCGGCGTCGAAGACGACGCCGCCCTCGGCGAGGCGATCAATATGTGGAGCCTGCACTACAGGATGGCCGTAGGCCGGCAAAAACTGCGGTGCCAGCTGGTCTGCCTGGATGAGAAGGATGTTCGGCTGCATCGCAAGAGCCTATGCACGGCAGCTTGGGAGAACCTGGCCCATCTGGGAGAATGGCTACATGGAATTCGGTGTTTCGGTTTTTCCCACCGCCTCGATCACTCCGCCTGGCGCGCTCGCAAAAGAAGTTGAGGATCGAGGCTTCAGTTCTTTGTGGTTTCCCGAGCACAGCCACATTCCCACATCGAGAGCGACCCCCTGGGGAGGTCGCGAAGGGGCACCGCCGCTGCCCGGTTACTACTCGGAGACGTTCGATCAGTTCGTCGCGCTGACGGCGGCGGCTTCGGCAACAGTCAACCTCCGCCTGGGAGCAGGCATAACTCTGGTCGCCCAGCGTGATCCGATCTGGTTGGCCAAACAGGTTGCATCCATCGATGTGCTCTCCGGCGGCCGTTTCGAATTCGGAGTCGGCTACGGATGGAACAGGGAGGAGATGGCACAGCATGGCGTGAACTACACCCAACGCCGCGCCCTTCTCCGGGAGAAGGTACTCATGATGAAGGAGCTGTGGCGTGAAGACGAGGCCAGCTACGACGGGGACCTCCTCCACCTAGAGCCGTCATGGGCTTGGCCAAAGCCCCTTCAGAAGCCTCATCCCCCTATCAGCCTGGGGAGCGCAGGAGGCCCGAAGACGTTTGCCGACATCATCGAGTTTTGCGATTCGTGGATGCCGATTCCGGGCCGGACCGATCTGCCCTCCAAGGTGGCGGAACTGAGACAGCAGTCGGAGGACTCAGGTAGAGACCCGGATTCGATCGGACTGGGCGTTTTCGGTGCCCGTCCCAAGGATGACTTCATCGAACTTCTGCGTGAGCTGGGCTTCACGACAGTGCTGTTTCAGCTGCGACAGGACGACCCGGGAGACGTCGGGAAGTCGCTCGACCAGTTTGCCGAATTCGCCGACCGGCATCGGGCCTGACGTGCTACCCCGCTCCTACTTATTCGTACCGGGAGACCGGGATGACATGCTCGCCAAAGCGGCCACCCGGGGCGCGGACGCTGTCATCGTCGACCTCGAGGATGCCGTGGCGCCCGATCAGAAGGCGGACGCCCGGATCAACGCTTCCCGGTGGATCGCGGCCCAGACCGAAACCGGACCGGAGATCTGGGTCCGTATCAACTCGGGTACAGCCGGCCTCTCGGATTTGGCCGCCGTCATCCGCCATCCGTTGCGGGGTCTCATGCTGCCGAAGGTCAACGATGGGGTAACCATCCAGTTGATCGCCGAAGCTCTGGAGCCGTTCGAACAAGCCGACGGGATGCCGGAGGGGGCTCTAGAACTGCTCCCGATCATCGAAACACCGATGGCTCTGCTCAACGTTTTCGCAATTGCCTCTGCTCCCCGGGTACGCCAGCTGATGCTGGGTGCGATCGATCTCGGGGCATCGCTCGGGGTAGCCGCCGAATCAGATGCGTGGCCGACGTTACAACTCCAGCTCGTCGTCGCGTCCGCAGCAGCCGGTATCGAGCCGCCGTTGGGTCCGGTGAATCCTGATTTCGAAGATATGGAACAACTGGAAAGCGAGACGAGGCGGCTCTATGACATCGGGTACCGAAGCCGTCCAGCCATTCACCCCCGGCAGGTCGAGGTGTTCAATGATGCACTGGCGCCTACCGCGGCAGAGGTCGCCTGGGCCGTGCACGTGTTGGAGGAGTACGAGCAGGCGTTAGCAGCCGGCCAGGGCACCTTCAGGGACGCCTCCGGCAACATGGTCGACGAAGCGGTTGTCAAAGTCGCCCGGCGGATCCTGGAATGATGCCGTGACCCTTTCCCAAACGATGACCTGCTCATGCTCGAAGGAGTAGTGGTAGTCGACCTTTCCCGGATTCTGGCGGGTCCATTCGCAGCCCAGGCGCTGGCACAACTCGGCGCCGATGTCATCAAGGTCGAGCCTCCCGAGGGAGACCCGGCGCGCAACATTGGTCCGTTCATCGGCGAACGCTCGCTGTACTTCTCCTCATTGAACACCGGCAAACGAGGAGTGGTCATCGATCTCGCGTCTGTCGCCGGGATGGCGAGTCTGGATCGATTGCTCCATCGAGCAGACATCGTTGTCGAGAACTTCCGGCCCAGGGCAGCCCAACGCCTGAAGCTCGAACCAGAAGAGATCATGACCAGGCATCCGCACCTGGTTTGGGTCTCGATACCAGCCTTCCGGTCGGCCAGCGAGCGTTTGAACGACCCCGGCTATGACCTGATTGCTCAAGCCGAGAGCGGGATCATGTCGGTAACAGGCGAACGGGGCGGGCCACCCCTGCGAGCAGGTGTAGCCGTTGGTGATCTCTCGACCGGCCTGTGGGCTGCGATCGCGGCTCTCGCCGCTTATGTACGCCGGCTCCGCACCGGCGCCGGGTCGCGTGTGGAGGTGCCGCTGGTCGACGCGACGATGACTCTTCTCTCGTACGTAGGGACCTCGGCGGCCACGACCGGGATCGAGCCGGCCCCCGTTGGCAGTGGCCACCACACCTTGCTCCCTTACGGTGCCTTCCCGACGGACGACGGGTGGATCGCAATTGCGGTTATCGGGGACAAGTTCTGGGCCCGGCTTGCAGACGCCCTGCAGCTTGCGCCGGTCGAGGGCCTCGAGACCAACGCAGCTCGTGCGGTGTCTGCAGACGCCGTGAATCACATGGTTGCCATGGCACTCGCCGGGATGTCGACCGCTGCCGCAACCGATCTGCTGCGAGCGGCCGATGTGCCGCATGCGCCCATCCGGTCTGTAATCGATGCCATGACCGGTGCCTACGGTGCTGGTGCCGTTGAAACGTACCCAACCGAATCCGGTGACTACCACGTGGTCAGAGCGCCAACGGACGAACCGGTAGATCTCCGCCCTGCCCCACGGTTGGGTGAACACAACGCAGAGATCCTGAAAGAAGGTGACGAGACGGGACCCGCCGAGAATTGATTTCCCTCAGCGACGAGCCGAAAACACCCTGACCGGCTCGTCATCAACGGTTTCAGATCGGATCTCCACAGACGTGAACCCGGCTTCGGCGAGTTCGTCTTTTGCCACGAGTGGATCGACTGCGAGATCGTTATGGGACGAGAAGAAATGCCTCATCGCCTCAGCCATCGAATGGTCGTCGCTGTCAAACTCCTCTTCGATGAGATACAGCCGTCCGCCCGCCTTCAGCACGCGATAGATCTCGCCGAGGCCGGCCTGGCGATCCTCCCAATGATGGAATGAGTTGACCGCGATCGCTACATCAACAGCTTCATCCTGGAGGGGGATGCTTTCTGCCGAACCTTTCACCACGTTGATCGGGCCATTTGCGATCCGGTTTCTCAACGACAAGCCGGATCTCATGAAACGGGACGGCTCCAGGGCGGTTACCTGAACGCCACGGTAGGCGGCAACGAGCGACGACGGCCCGACACCGGCACCGATGTCGAGAAGGTGCTCCTCCGGTTTCGGGTCAGCGATGTCTACGGCCCACCGATTCAGTCGAGAGTCAAATGAGTCGGGAAGCGATGACGCCATCTTCCAGAGCATTCGGACCCGGTCCATATTGTCCTTTCCGGATTCCGTCAAAGGTTACCGATAGCACTTTCAAGACGTTACCGTGATTGGTATATGGGAAGGACTATCTCCAGGATCACCGTTGTTGGGCTGGCCGTTTTCGGGCTGGCCATCTTCGGACTGATCGCGGCCGGATGCGGTGGGTCGGCTGCGAACCGTCACATCGACTCGACGGAGGAATCGCTGATTCAGTTGCCGGACGACTGGGAGGTCTATTCGAACGCGGAGGTGGCCAATCCTCCGTTCGTGCATGCCTCTGATAGTGTTTCGTTTCCCGTGATCTCGCAGATGGCCTTTGCGGCAGGCGGTCTTGCCAACGCCGGGGCGTTCTCGGAGCCCGTGGCAGCATCTGCGTTCCCCATAGGAGTAACGACCGTTCGCGACATTCCTCTCAATGTGCGCGATCTCGTCTCGCGCCGGGTTTTGAGCGACGTCGTGCTGCCCTATCAAGGTCTGCCTTCGCAGGAGCTCGTCAAGAAGGATTTCGCTTTCGACGACACGTGGAACGGAATCGAGGTCGCAGTGATGTACACCGATCCGATCACGAGCAGCGACGGAGCTGCCTACTTCATTTCGATAACGGATCCGGGCGTATCGCGGCATTACTCGATTGCCATCGGCTGTTCGCTGGATTGCTTTGCGGACAACCAGGCCGACATCGAGCAGGTCATCAACTCCTGGTTGGTCGATACACGATGATGCGGAATGACGAACGTGGCTGAGGGCAAAGCCGTCAACGCCGATGTCCGGCGACGATCACAAACCTGGGATCGTCTCAAATTCCTGACCCTGATCGTGTTCGTCTTCGGCTTCATGCTGCTGACCAGGATTAACCCGCCTTTCGTGACCGCAACGGACGCCATCGCAGACATGTGGCAGTCGAATGTCGGTCGTTTTCTCATGATCGTGTTTCCGCTCG
The DNA here is from genome assembly GCA_024638625.1 of Actinomycetes bacterium. Taxonomy (GTDB): domain Bacteria; phylum Actinomycetota; class Acidimicrobiia; order Spongiisociales; family SHLN01; genus JABDOU01. The sequence continues at coordinate 8,703 of JAHEJY010000027.1, read as the reverse complement.
AAGTCCTGCGCCAGGCGCACTACCTGCTGTCCGAACGTTCAGCGGGCTATCACCGGCTGTGGCACGAGGGCGTCTTCGGCGGATTCGAACGCCAGGCTCAAAAACGCTTCAAGCCCTGGACCCGGTTTCGGCTCGGTCGGTACATCCGCATCGCTATCTATCTTCTCGTTCTGGGCACCATCCTCGATTACTTCGTCGCGGACGTCTCGAATCCGGTCGAGGCCATCATCAATCTTCCGCGGATCGCGGCTCGCAACCTCCAGCAGTACTTCATATTCCTCATGTATCCGGTGTTGCTCATCTCCCAATTTGGACTCCTGTTCTGGTTCCTGTCGAGGGGTGGGGTCGATACGGTCATGCCGGAGGAAATTACGACGAGATACGCGGATGTGTGGGGCCAGGACCACGTACTCGACCTGGTATCCGAAAACGTTGGTTTCCTGGAAAAGCCGGATGAAATCGAGGAGAAGGGTGGCTACATACCGGGCGGCATGCTGCTGTGGGGACCCCCTGGCACCGGAAAAACGCTCATGGCCGAGGCTACGGCAGGCGAGGTCGGGGTCCCGTTCGTCTTTGTCGATCCTGGTGCTTTCATCAACATGTTCATGGGCGTGGGCATCCTCAAAGTCAAAGGCCTCTTTCGCAAGCTTCGCAAGCTTTCCCTACGACATGGCGGAGTCGTTGTGTTCTTCGACGAGGCTGACTCGCTCGGCTCGCGTGGCTCGCTGGCCCAGGGAGGGCCTCCCGGTCAACCCGCCGATCCAGGGATGTCCAACCTCGTGTGCAACGGTGATCTCTACCTGAGCAGCCAGGCGCTGACGATGATCGACCACAGCCTTGACCGTGCCGCCGGTCAGGAGGAGCCAGACCGGGGTGGCTGGATCAACCGGGTGATCATGGGCATGGGTGGAGGAGGAGGCGGAGGCGGCATGGGGACGTTGCAAGCACTCTTGACCGAGATTTCGGGGCTCACCAAACCTCGCGGTATCAGCAACAAAGTTCGCAAGGCGCTCGGCATGAAGCCCAAGCCTGCACCGAAGTATCGGATCTTCATCATGATGGCAACCAATATGCCAAACGTGCTCGACCCGGCTTTGCTTCGGCCAGGCCGAATCGATCGCATCTACAAGGTCGGTTATCCGACCAAGGACGGACGTCTCACGACCTTCAAGGGTTACCTGAAGAAGATCGAACACGACCTGACCGAGAAGCAGATCGATGACTTGGCTCTCAAGACGCCCTACTACTCCGGAGCAAAGATCAAGGACGTTGTCAATGAGGCCCTCATCCTCGCCCTGCGCGACGATCGCGAAGTCGTCACGTGGGAAGACATTTGGAAGGCCAAAACGCTCAAGGAAATGGGGCCGGCCGAGGGTTTCGAATACGTCGAGCGAGAAGAGTTCGCAGTAGCAATACACGAAGCCGGCCACGCAGTCGCCGCCCACTTGCTCCGTGCCTATGCCGACATCGATATTGCGACCATCGAACGCAGGGGCGAGACGGGCGGATTTGTTTCGTCGATCGCGCTGGAAGATCGGTTTACGCAATGGAAGTCCGAGCTCGAACTCGACGTAAAGGTTTCCCTGGCGTCGCTTGCTACTGAACGCATGTTCTTTGGGGGGGACAACTCCATGGGTGTGGGTGGTGATCTGCGCAACGCCACGACGGTGGTGAGCCGGATGGTCGGGGTATATGCGATGGGTGAAAACATCGCCTCGATGGCCGGGCTGCCCCAGCATGCGTTGGACCAACCCCCCGACCCCACCGAGAGGATCTCATCGACCCTTCGAGGACAGATCGAACGCCGTCTGCAGCGGCTCTACGATGAGGTCTATCAGCTGCTCGAAGAGCACAAGACGAGCGTGTATGCCGTTGCAAGGTTGCTGCAGGAGAAGAAGACCATTTCTGGCGGTGAGGTTGCCGCCATCATCGGCACCGAATCCGGATCGATCACGACCGAGAATCCGATCGGCTTCGCAGCAAGCAACGCCGATTCACATGCCCGGGCGCTCGGGCTGGCGCAGTCCGATGCCGGTGAAACCCGGATGGGCAACGGCCAGGTGGATGCGACCACGGCTGATTCTGAAACCGATGAGACCGGTGGTGGGGTCGAAGACCACTAGCCGCCTAACTCCATCCGAAATCGGTCAGAACCCCGATCTCGCAGTTTCGTGTCAAGGTGATCGGTTCGCCATCCGCCGCGGCCTCAATGCGCGCAATATCTCCGTCGAGCTGGATGATCAGGTTTCGTCCATCGCCAACCGGCTGCAACCGCGTCAATCCGGCAAGTGTTGGCAACGCAAGCGTCGCAACATCACGAGATTCGAGCGATAGGGAAATGATGCGCCGATTGTCGGTCGAATCGCTGAATAGCAGCGTGTCTTCGTCGTACCAACCCAGGAGCCGACCACCCCCGATTTCTTCCGGCGTAACGACGATGTCGGACGGTGTTCCGTCCGTACCGAGTATCGATACGTCGCCAACGAGCGTCTCCGGATCGGCACTCGCGACCAGGGCAACCGATGGTCGAATCGGGTTCGTGAAGGCGATCGTCCGGCCTGTGGTTTCGCCGAGTGAGAGCTCCCAGAGCTGTCCTCCAGACCCTGGATCGAACGCCGCCAGAGTGTTGTCATCGCCGATGTCGAAGACGAGCATGACTGCGCCGTTGAACGTGCCTGCCACCGTCGATACCCGGCGACCCCCTAGATCGAGTGTCACGCTTTCACCGCCGCGCAACGGTGACGACAGCAATTCGTTCTGGTCCGCTGAGACCTCGAGCCGGTAGAGCTCCCCCGAAGAAACGAACCAGATCTCCTGCGGGCTCACTTCCAGCCCGGTTGCCTGCCATGATGCCGATGCTGCGTCTAGCAGATACACCTTGCCCGCGAGGTCGATGGCACGAATAAACCGACCGCTGATACCGCTGACAGGAGCGGCCGATGCCGGAATGGTCTCCTGTTCGGTGACAACGATGACGCCGAGACGCGGGACCCCTGACGTACCCGTCCCAAGATTCACCGTGACGGTTTCATCCGAACCATTGCGAACAACACGGATATCGACTGCTTCACCGGCCCCGTGATTTTCGACCGCCGCCAGCAGGGAACCGGCCGATGCAACCTTGGTACCGTCCACTGCAACGATCACGTCGTCCGGCAAGAGAACGCCATCCGAAGTGCCGCTGGTGGTCCTCACCCGGGCCCCGGTACCCAGATCCAGACTGAGGGAGCACGCGGCCGGGGGGACGGGTAGCGGCGCAACGGTGGTGGGAATGTCGGGAACGCTGGAGATCGGGCGGCTGGGCCCGGCGCAACCGGCGCTGGCGAGCGTCAGGACGAGAGCTAACACCCGGATTCGCATGTCGAGACGGTAGCCCAACGGCGGTGGCAAATCGAACTCTCAGGATCGGGTTAGCCGGAGAGTAACGTTCACAACCATGTCTGGCGCCTGTTGTTCTCCTTCCTCAGATCGAGCGGATGATGACGACGGGATAGGCGCCCAGGGCGATACCGCAGGCAACAACCGCCGGATGCCGGCCTGGACCGTGGTCGATGGCGGTGCGTTCGCCATGGGTAGCGACCATCGATTGGCGCAGGTGTTTCCATCGGATGGTGAGGGTCCCGCGAGGATCGTCCAGGTCTCGGGATTTCGCATCTCTCCAACCACCGTGACGAACGCGGAGTGGAGGGTCTTTGCCGAAGCGACCGGCTATCAGACCCACGCCGAGCGGTACGGGTGGTCGTTCGTATTCGCAGGACTGCTCTCGGAGAATCCGCTGTTACAGACCAGGGCCGTGGCTGACGCACCTTGGTGGCGACAGGTGCACGGCGCCTACTGGCAATGCCCTGAAGGCCCGTGGAGCTCCGTCGAAGATCGACTCGACCACCCGGTCGTCCACGTGAGTTGGCGTGACGCCGGCGCATATGCCGACTGGATCGGAGGGCGGCTGCCCACCGAAGCCGAATGGGAGTGTGCGGCGCTTGGAGGCATGGAACAGGGGATCTGGCCCTGGGGTGACGAGTTCCACCTACATGACCGAATCCGGGCCAATATCTTCGAAGGGACTTTCCCCGGGCACAACACCTGCGCAGATGGATACGCCGGAACCGCACCGGTGACAGCATATGAACCCAATGGCTACGGCTTGTTCAACTGTGTCGGCAACGTTTGGGAGTGGTGCGCAGATTGGTTTACCAGCCGCCACTCGGATGCTCCGGTCACCGACCCGGTCGGTCCGGAAACAGGACCCGGTCGAGTCACCAAGGGGGGCTCGTACCTCTGCCACGACTCATACTGCAACCGGTATCGGATTTCGTCTCGTACCTACAACACACCAACCAGCTCGACAGGTCACACGGGCTTTCGATTGGCGGCCGATGTATAGAGAAGTCAAAGGAGGCCACCCAAAAGGCGTCGGAAGAGCCTGGATCGGGGTGGCGCTCGCCTCTCTCGGGTGGGGAGTCGCCTCGCCTCTGGTTCGTATCATCATGGATCGCGGCGCAACCGCCGCCGGTGTTATTGCCGTCCGGCTTGCGATCGTGACCGCCGTCGTCGGATTGGTTGCACTCGGGCTCGGCATCAGGCCTTCTCGACAAGCCTGGAAAGTGGGAATGCTCATCGGCGTTCCGCGTATCGCCGGGACTCCGCTCTTCATGATCTCAGCGCTGGCGTACGTCGGAGCCAGCTTTCAGTCGGTGATCCTGACCTTCATACCGGCTTTGACGAGCGCGCTTGCATGGATCTTCCTCAAAGAGCGACTCAGCCGGCGCCAGGTAACCGGATTGCTGGTTGGTCTGATCGGCATCATCGTGCTGATCGCCGGCGGTGACAGCGGCATAGCTGACGGCTCCGGCAACACGGTCATCGGAGGGACCCTCGGAATCCTGGGTGTCGTCTCGGGCGCCGGAAGCGCCGTGTTGATGAGAAACTTCGCTCCTCGCTTCGAGACCCGTTCACTCGCCGTGCCCATGTTTGTCTCCGGTGGAGTAGTGGCGGTCATCGCGTCGCCCTTGGCGGCCGGAAGCCCGAATCTCGCGGGGCTAGATAGGTTCAGCTGGATTGTGCTCATCGGGCTGGCGCTGGGATCGAGCCTTCTCCCGTTCCTGGCAACACTGTTCTCCAGTCGGTATCTGCCGGCGTCTCAGGTCGCCATCACCGGATATGCCGCCCCGTTGACCAGCATCCTGTTGGGTGTGATCCTGGTGGGAGAGCGGGTCACCGTACCGCTGGTCGTCGGTGGCGGACTGGCGATCATCGGGATGGCGCTGGTCTCAAAGCGGGCTACACCGGCGGCGGCACGTGCCATGGAAGAAGATCCCGCCATCCCGGCGTAGGGTGCTTGCCCTCGAAACCACCCGCGACGTTGAAGGCCTGTGCGAAACCGTGTGCGGTGGCTGCAACGGCGGCCGACTGTGAACGGGCACCCGAACGACAGAGGAAGTACACCGCCTGATCGGGACGTATCCCTTCCTCAAACAGGTGATCGATGAAATCGGGGTTGATCGTTCCATCCGGGAATTGCCAGGAGACCAGTTTGACGTCGTGGTCGGCCGGAAGGCCTCTCGCCCATTCTCCCGGGGTTCGTACATCTACGAGTACGGCATCCTGATCAAGGGAAAGAGCCTCGGAAGCGTGGTGGGGATGTACGTCACCTGCATACATGTCTGATCAACCTGTCGTTGTGGGGCGACCGTTGTCGGTCCGTGAACGCAAATGCTATACGAAAAGCGGGAAATCGCCCCGCCGGTAGTCTTTCCAGGTGTCCCTGGACAACGTATCCGCCCGCTTCGACGACCGGCGAGGTTCCTTCGAACTACGCCGACCTGTCCGGGTGATGGTGGCCTACGAACTCGACGACGTCATCGGGACACTCGAAGCCGTCGAAGCGGCAGCTCACGACGGTCTCTGGTGTGCCGGTTTTGTCGCCTATGAATCGGGCCCCGCTTTCGATTCGGCGTTGGTCACGCACCCGCCCGACCCCGATCTGCCTCTCGTGTGGTTCGGAGCGTTTGCCGATCGGATCGCGGTAAATCGTCCGGTCGGAAACGACTACGAAGTCGAGCGCTGGTATCCCAATATCAGCGAACGGACCTATTCCGAGTCGATAGACCGGATTCGCGCCTATATCGCCGCGGGTGAGAGCTATCAGGTCAACCACACCTTTCGGCTTCGATCGAAATTTCGGGGTGATCCCAAGGGCTTGTATGCCGACCTCGTCACCGCCCAGCGTGGCGACTACTCGGTCTTCCTGGACATCGGTTCGCATCAGATAGCGAGCGCTTCACCGGAGCTCTTCTTTCACTGGACGCCAGGTCGTATCGAGGTAAAGCCGATGAAAGGAACAACCAGGCGCGGCCGATGGAGCGAGGAGGATGAGGAGCGCGCAGCCTGGCTGCGTTCTTCCGAAAAGGACCGTGCCGAGAATCTCATGATCGTTGACCTCCTGCGAAATGACGTCGGAAAGCTCGCCAGGATCGGTTCGGTGCGAGCAGAGCCGCTGTTTGTGCTGGAACGGTACGAGACGGTTTGGCAGTTGACCTCGACGATCACGGCCGACCTTGACAGCAGCGTGAGACTGCGAGATGTCTTCGCGGGTCTGTTTCCGTCTGGATCCATCACCGGAGCACCCAAAGCCAGAACCATGGAGATCATCGAGGAACTCGAGATTGATCCCAGGGGGGTGTATTGCGGTGGGATCGGCATCATACGGCCTGGCCCGGACGGAATCGATGCCGAGTTCAATGTCGCTATTCGCACCGTGACGATCGACGCTGCGACCGGGATTGCCGAGTTCGGGGTCGGCGGCGGCATTACCTGGGACTCGACGTCTGCGGGCGAATACCAGGAGGCGCTGTGGAAGACGGCGGTGCTCAGTGGTGCCAGTCGTGACTTCGGTCTTTTCGAGACGCTCCGGTGGGAAGGTGAATTCTTCTTCCTCGATGAGCACCTCGACCGCCTCGCGCGATCTGCCGCCTACTTCGATTTTCCGTGTTCCCGCGCCGACCTCGAGGTCGCGCTCAAAATGGCTTCCCGGGATGTACACGGGCCAAGCCGGGTTCGACTGGAACTGGACGCCAATGGCGCCGCAACGGCTACGGCGACCGGGACGCTGACCGCCCCGTTTGCCGACGACATAGATGGAGCCGACGAGGTCTCCGTTCAACTGGCCGGCACTCCGGTTCAACCCCACGATCGTCTGCTGTTTCACAAAACTACGCATCGGGTGGTTTACGACCGTGCCCGATCGGAGGTTGTGGCCGACGATGCAATTCTGATCAACGCCCACGGCGAACTCACGGAAAGCACGATCTCGAATCTGGTGATGCGTATCGCTGGGGTCTGGTACACGCCTCCCCTCGAGTCTGGCTGTCTGCCCGGTATTTACCGGCAGCACCTCATTGAGCAGGGCAAGGTCAACGAACGGGTACTCAGGATCAGGGATTTGGATTCGTGCGAAGCGATCGGCCTCGTGAACTCGGTGCGGGGCTGGCGAAAGGCGCAGCTCGTCTAGCCCAGCAAGCGGGCCACGTTGGCCCGAACTCCTTCTTCCCCCGAGAAACCGTATACCGAACATGACGGAAGCGTGTCGCAGTCACCGGCAAAGGTCCGGTCCGGGTTGATGAGGACGGTGATGGGCTGGCTGAGGATGCCGTACGACTGCCACAACTCCTCGTCGTATGCCCACCCGACGTGACCATCGAAATATTCATTGGCGGTCGGCACCGATTTCTCATAGGACGACCGCCCGGCGACCGCAATCACATTGATCTCATCCTGGTTCTCGGCTGTCACCCGATTGACCACCGGGAGTTCTCTTCGGCAGACGCTTCACCACTCGGCCCAGAATACGAGGTAGGTCGGTTTGGTTGCCTCCGAGAGCACGAACGTAGAACCGTCATCGAGCTTCAGCGAAAAGTCTGGTGCCACTTCGGCGGCGCCCCCTGTAGGCCTATCGGATCCGGCACCTGAGACAGATCCGGCATCATTGCCGGAGCCGCCGCACGCGACGAGGACCATTGCGAAAACGACGACGATTGGGGCGAAAACGATGAGGATCGGAACGCGGCGTTTCATGAGCCGTTGAGTCTATGAAGATGCCCGGATTACTTCTTAACATGCGCCGATGGAGATGACCCGCTTCCCCACAAACGGTATTGAGCTCGGAATTGCGATCAGCGGGGAAGGACCTCCTGTCGTGCTTTGCCACGGATGGCCGGAGCTGGCCCACTCGTGGACCAATCAGATCCCGGCGCTCACAGCCGCCGGGTATCAAACGCTTGCTCCCGATCTTCGGGGGTTCGGCTCATCCGACGCTCCGGAACACGGATACAGCGCGAACGACATCACCGCTGACCTCGCAGGCATGCTCGATACCCTCGGTATCCCATCAGCGGTATTTGTCGGACATGACTGGGGCGGCGCCATGGTGTGGGCGATGGCCCAGCGATACCCTGACCGGGTTCGGGGGGTGGCCTCGCTCAACACCCCGCATTATCCGCTGGCGCCGGCTCCCCCGATTTCGATTCAGCGAAAACGCCATGGCAGCGACCACTATTGGGTTCATTTTCAAGAGCCAGGCGTCGCCGAAGCGTTGTTCTCCTCGAACCCCGAGCGTTTCTTTCGGACGATGTTTCAAAAGCCGGCGCCGGCAGCCGTGGTTCGGGAGTTTGTAGCTTCGGGCAGGCCGGTCGACCTCAAATCCGC
>JAHEJY010000143.1 GCA_024638625.1 Actinomycetes bacterium | reverse complement strand
TGGAGCGAATTGACGTCCGTGCTTTCGCCGTAGAACCGTTCGAGCGCAGATCCTGCAACCACCGAAATCAGCTGGCGGTGCTCGTTGTTCATCTCGATCGAGTCGGATAGTTCAGGATGCTCGGTGCTACCGAGCATGTGCTGGTTGAGCGATCCACCTGCGGCCACATTGATGACCTGCAATCCCCGGCAGACGCCGAGCGTGGGCAGGCCCAGCTCCTTCGCCCGCCGGGCAAAGTTGATGTCTCTGTGATCGGCGTCAGGATCTATGTTTTCGCTCAGACCTGTGTTCTTCTTGCCATACTCGGCAGGAGCGATATCGCCTCCTCCGCAAATGACGAGCCCATCGATCACCTCCAGGATCGACGGGTCTGATCCAGGCAAGAGAACCGGGACACCGCCCGCGCGCTCGATCTGGTCGATGTAGTGCGACGTGGTCGCCTGGATCGACGTCTTTTCGCCAAGCGCGGTGGAGATAACGTAGTTCCAGGTCGTGTGGCCGATCACCGGCTCTACCGGACCCTGGCTGGTCATGGCTGCGGTGCCGAGTTCAGGAGGCAACGTGGATTCGAGAAGAGCATGATCTCAGCCTATTGCCGATTCGGACAACGCGCCCACAGGTTCGGTACCCGCATGGGACCTGCGGAATAGCCAGGTCACGAGGGGAATATCGGGGTCAGATAATTGTTGTTAAAGAGTCGCGTAAGCGGCGCCGAAAACATATGTAAGGCTTGATTGGCACTGTCCAAATAGATCCTCCGCTTTGCGGAAGTTCTCCCTTCCTTGGACTCCTCCTCAGCACCGCCAGGCAAGCCGAGAAAGTACCCCGCTTCGGCGGGGTACTTTCGCGTTCGGGCAGGCAAGGAATCGATCAGAGTTCGGAGCGGAGTTCCGCGCGAATCCTGACCAGCTCCGGAACTTCCCACATGAATGCGATCTTGGATTGGGCGACGGTGTTCGGGCGGGGACGGCTGCGATAGACGAAGAATCGGAACGTTTCGGCCAGATCTTCTCCCGGGTTGGTCGCCGCATAGCTCGTCACGAACGCGTCGGGGTCAGCTCCATATAGCGCGGCCGGATCGGATCGGGCTCTTGCGAGGTCGTCCTCAGACCAAAACTCCTCTACGAATCGGTCGAAGATACTTCCTTGCCTGGCGCAGCCCTCGCCGGTGAAATATGTGGTGCAAGAATCTCTCACCTCTCGCGAGGTCGCGGGAATCACCTGAGTTGGACTCAGTGTGATGAGGTGGGCGTACTCGTGAACGAGGGTGTTGTCGAGGTCGGCGTCAGAGGCCGGGGGCCCGATCGCGAGGCTCCAGTTCTGGAGGCTGTTCGACCTCGCTTCCACGAGGCCTCCGACATCTGAATGCGGGAGTGCGTGGAACTCGGCCACCAGTCCCCTCCGGTTGGCGGGTACGATTTCGATCCATCGTTCCCAGGCATCATCGTGCCACGGGGCCGGGATTCCGGAGGTAAGCGTGATCGCCTCGCCGTTCACCGAATAGATCGCGTCGGGCGGCGTTCCTCCTGCTGCCTGCCTCGTGACTACAAACGACGCGAGCGCAACGAGTCCGACGAATACGGTGGCGAGGGCTGCATATTTCCATGTGGCGCGGGCGGTTTCGGTCATGTCCTACGAGTCTTCGGTGAAATCCCTGTGCATTTTGCTCGGAGTTGGCCCACGCTGACCCTGATACTTGGAACCCAGCGCGGCCGATCCATATGGGTTATCGGCAGGGGTCGTCATTTGGTAAAAGCTGATTTGGCCAATCTTCATGCCGGGATATATCGCGATTGGAAGGTTGGCAACGTTGGACAACTCGAGCGTGATGTGACCTTGAAAACCCGGGTCAATGAAGCCGGCGGTCGAGTGGATGAGAAGGCCAAGCCGGCCCAGCGAAGATTTGCCTTCCAGGCGGGCGACGACGTCATCACCAAGGCGCACCACCTCCAGCGTAGAACCCAGAACGAACTCGCCCGGGTGAAGGATGAACGGGTGCTCCTCCGTGGCTTTCACTTCGGTGGTCAGATCGTCCTGCGGCGCTTTGGGATCAATGACCGGATATTTGTGGTTTTCGAACGTTCGGAACACCTCGGCGACGCGGAGATCGATGGACGACGGCTGAATAAATGATTCTTCCAGTGGTTCGACCGCAATCTGGCCTGATGCGAGGGCTTCCTTCATGGTGCGATCTGAAAAAATCATGCTCGATCGTGCATTCCGTTGGTTCAATCCTTTGTGAGTGCGTGAATCGTGGAGTGGGTGAGTCGCGGAGCGGGTGAAGGGAATCGAACCCTCGTTCCGAGCTTGGGAAGCTCGTGTTCTACCATTGAACTACACCCGCGATTGGCTTGCCACTTTACTCGCACCCCCGAAGGCGAAACCGTGGCAGATGCTTCGTTTGTTTCAGGCCCGGGTGGCGAGGGTGACCGCTCCCCACGTGCTCAGAATCACACCCACCCCAATCAGAAACCAGGCACGCCCCAGGTGCAGCTTCCGTTCGACGTCGGCAGGGCGCTTGCCCCGATAGTGTTGCACGAGCGCTAGCCCGTTGCCGGCCAGCAGCGCCAGCCCCAGGGCAAGCACCAGTTGCGGAAACAGCGAGTCAATATCAAAGATATCCACGGATCCAGAACGCTACTCATCTTGTTTCTTGGTCTTCTTCTGGCGGCATGCCGGGCAGAATCTCGCACCCTTGTCAGTTTTGATCAACACGGCGGTGCGACAGTTGAGGCGAGGGTGTTGCTCGATGACGAGGCCGCGGCATTCGTCGGACGCCAGGACGACACCCCCCTGGATGTCGCAGCCAATCTGGCAGCCGGTCTCGGCTCCGGTGCTGCCGGATATACCGGCGCAACCCGACAGCTCGAAGTCGACGGGTTGACGGGTGTCGGCATAACCTTCGCAGACCTGGGTGCCGAAGACGTTTCGGCGATCCTGACGGACGGCGATTCGATCCTGGACGTTGTGATGATCCGCCAGACCGGAGACGTCCTCCGATTCGACGCCGTAGCCGAACCAGAGCTCGAGGACGCCACGGAGAGGCTGGTGGCTACCGCGCCGACCAATATTCGGGATATTGTCGGGATGGTTTTGAGCGTTGAGATTCCGGGCGGACTGATCGATCACAATGCCGATCGCGTGACCGGGTCGACTCTCGAGTGGGATCTGCTGCCGGCTGTGCTCGATCGCGAAGCGGTACGGGTGTTCGTCGAGGTCGCCATTCCCGATGGCTTTGTGTTGCTCCAAACCGGGGATGCGGATTCTGGTCCCGGCATTGAACCCTCGATCGTCGGTACCAACGAAACAACGATGGCTGCCTGGGTTTGGCTTGTACCGACCGCGGTTGGGCTCTGGGTATGGATCGTCCTCGCCCGGCGCGCTGCGTCGGACCAGGAGAAAGAGGCTTAGACCTCGTCGGGGGCGCCTCGCGGCAGGAATGAATCCTCGTCGAGACGATCTATCGGTCCCTCGTCGTCTTCTCCCCGCTTGATCCACATCACTCGCTGCGGGAACGGTATTTCAATCCCGTGTTCGTCGAAAGCCAGTTTCAGGCGACGGCGGATTTCGCGGGCGGTCGACCATTGTTCTCCGGGCTGAACCTTCATCGCCAGACGAATCGATATGGCGTTCTCCCCAAAGTTCTCAACACCCCAGATCTGTGGCTCCTCGGTGATCGTGGCGTTCTCGAGCGCGTCATGCCACACGGCGTCCGCTACCTCCTTGATGACATGCATGGCGAGGTTCATGTCCGTGTTGTAGGCAACCTCCACATCGAGCACCGCCCGGGCCCAGTCTTGTGACTTGTTGGCGACCCGTTTGATCTCGCCATTGGGAACGTGCCACAGTGTGCCGTTGACGTCTCTGATTTCGGTGGTTCGGAGGTTGAGCGCCTCAACGGTCCCGCTGGCTTCGCCGACATCGATGACGTCGCCTACTCCAAACTGATCCTCAACGAGGAGAAAGAAACCGGACAGAAAGTCCCTGACGAGCGTTTGTGCGCCGAAGCCGATAGCCACTCCGGCGATGCCGGCCGATGCGATGAGGGGAGCAAGGTCGATGTTGACTTCCGAAAGCACCATGAAGACCGCGACGGTGAACACCACGATCGTTACCGCGGACCGCAGCACCATGCCGAGGGTTTCCTGGCGAGTTGTCTGGCGGTCTGGCTGATCCGGTGATTCCTTGAGGCGATTGAGGAAGCCCCGGATCACCCGACGCGCCATGCGATTCAAGAGGAACGCAACAGCCAGAATGAGGACAATTCTCAACAACGCGACTCCAAAGGTCCCGAAATCGGCCCACCATTCCTGTAATGCGTCGCCCACGCCTTCCTCCTGCTGGATTGCGCGGAGGCTACCGGACCGGGTCCAATCGGTAGAGGAAGCCCTCGCTGGTGAGAATATGGAGTTCGCCGCGGCTGTCGATGCCGAAGCTCGTCACCTGGCCTACCTTGCCGAGATCGTTCGTCCAATCCTTTTCTTCCGTGACCGCGCCATCCACGTATGTGAAGCTCCGTACCCAGCTGCCGCACCAGTCTGCGTAGAAGTAGGTGCCATCGATTTCCGGAATCGCCTTGCCCCGGTACACGTATCCGCCGGTGACAGAACAACCCTCGGAATGGGGGTAGTCGAGGACGGGACCCGTGAAGTCCTCCGGGACACAGGCCCGTTGGAAACACGCCGTACCCTCCATCGGAATCCAGCCGAGATTGTGGCCGGGCTCATCGAGCGAAATCACGTCGACCTCTTCGAAACGCTCTTGGCCGACGTCGCCGATGTACATGAGTCGATCGACCGGATCGATGGAGAATCGCCACGGATTCCTCAAACCGTATGCCCATACCTCGTCAGCTCCCTCCTCCGATCCCTTGAAGGGATTTCCTTCGGGTATCGCGTACGGTGTTGCACCGTCGACATCCAGCCGGAGAATCGAGCTCAAAACCGTTTTGGGATCCTGGCTGTGAATCGATGCCTTGCCGCCATCACCCAGTGCCAGATACAGAAGGCCATCCGGACCGAACGCCAGCATGCCGGCGTTGTGTCGATCAGTGGGCTGTTCGGCCTGGAGGAGGAATTGCTCCGAGTCGGGATCCATAACACCGGAATCCTCCGAAAACTCCGAGAGCACGGAGTTTTGTTGCAGATCGGTGTAGTAGAGAAAGAAACGGCCGTTGCGGTCGAACTCGGGATGAAACGCCAATCCCAGCAGCCCCTGTTCGATGCCATACGCTCCCACCCGGTCGGTCAGATCGAGGACCACCTCCGGCTCGATCGCAGTTGCGGCCAGCCGCAGCACCCGGCCGGTCTGGTTGAGCAGGAAGAGGTCGTCGGTGCCCGGGGCAGCTGTCACAAACGTGGGGCGGCTGAGACCCGATGCCAATTGGGTGAGCTCGAATCCCACGAGCGGTGGCAGCGTGGTGGTGGTGGTCGTCGTCGATGTCGTGGACGTCGTACCCGGATCTGGAATGGCAGTTGTGTCCGGAGGTCTCGTCGTGGTCGTGGAGGTCGGAACCTCCGATGTGGTCGACGTGCTCGATCCGCCTGCGTCCACCTGCTCACGGCATCCTGCAAGGAGCAGGAGGATGCCGAGGAGGAGAGCCGCGCGCGCCATGGGCCGGGAGCCTAAGCCCGATCGCTACTTCAGGGTGCGGCGACTCCTGCTCCGCTATGTGAATGTTGGCCGCCGGAGCCCTGGCGGGATTCGGGTACGATGCGGCCACGCCGCATTGTTTTCAGACTGGAGTGATATGCCCGCAACTGTGGTAATCGGGGCCCAATGGGGGGACGAGGGCAAAGGCAAAGTCGCAGACGTACTCGCTGAGTCGATGGATCTCGTGATCCGTTATCAGGGTGGGAACAATGCGGGGCACACGATCGTCATCGGTGACGAGCGGTTTGCCCTGACGCTGATTCCGTCTGGAGTTCTTTCCGAGGGGGTGACTCC
>JAHEJY010000142.1 GCA_024638625.1 Actinomycetes bacterium | reverse complement strand
TACGAACAACCGTCAGCCTGCGATCAGCTCCGAGCTCATCCGGACGGTCTCGAGTGCGAGAGCTGGATTGTTTGACATGCATCGGATAGCGATCTCGTCGAATCCCACCGCTTCATAGAGTGATGCCTGCTCAACGGCATCGTCGGGATCGCCGATGATCAGTTGGTCTTCCGAGAAGCCCCGATACCCCTGTTCGACCATGTCTCTTGCAATCGCACGGGCCCGGTCTCCGTCCTCGAGGATGAGCGCGTCCTTGCGTACGATCGCCCGGTGTCCTCCGAGCGCGCGATAGCGCTGCAACCGCACACTTCCAACTTCTGCATTGGTCGCCGGCGATGCGTACCAGGCGTCGCCCAGGAGTGCCGCCCGGGCGAGGCTTTTCTCCACCGAGCCACCGATCCACCATTCCACCGGTTCGGACGGCAGCAACCCGACGCGAGCGTTGCGGATTCCGAGCACGTCGCTTGAAACGATCTCACCGTCGAGCATTCGCTTCACTACATCGATGGTGGCATCGACCCGATTCCCTCGATCGGTGCCGGCGACGCCTGCTGCCGCGAATTGGTCTAGATCGGTGCCAACTCCGGTTTGGACGATGAACCGCCCGTGTGTCATCGCCGCCAGGGTGCCGATGTGTTCGGCCATCAGTAGCGGAGGCCAGAAGGGCACGATGAAGAGGCATCCGGCCTGGCGATCTGGCCATTCGGCCAGCAGACGTCCAAGCATCGGCGTGTTCTGGACATACGGGACGGACATGTTGTGGTGGTCGCCGATCGTCAGCGAAGCAAAACCCGCCTTGTAGGCGGCCCTGGCCCTTTCGATCATGATGGTTGGGCCGTCCGATCCGTGACTTGAGCTGAGAGAGATGCTGAATCTGATCAGGGGCCTCGATTCGGGAGTTGCCTCGATCTGGATGATCGCTTGTTGGATGGGTGGTGTCCACTACCCGGTCCGCCCCGTCTGCATCGTGTGACCAATCGACGCAAGTGGGAAGCCGTCTCTGGCGCCCGTGTCCGTCGGCATGGAGGTTGCCGCAGCCGCTTCGCGTAATCTTGTGGCGTGGAACGTACAACTCGGCGTGAGGACTTGTTCACCATCGCATTCAGCCTGTGGACGGTCATTGGGATCTTCGTCGATGCCTACAACCACGTGGTCAATCCCGAACTCGAGACGTTCTGGACACCTTGGCACGCGCTGTTTTATAGCGGTTTCGTTGCTCTGGCCTCCTGGTTGGTCGTCGTCAGATTCCGGTACAGATCAGAGATCGGCACCGACATCTTTTGGGCCCCCCAGGGTTATCGCCCCGCTATGTATGGCATCGGCATCTTCGCTCTCGGGGGATTCGGTGACGCGATATGGCATGAGCTCCTCGGTGTGGAAACCAGCTTCGACGCCCTTCTGAGCCCTACCCACCTGCTCCTGTTCGTCGGTGGCAGCCTGATCATCTCCAGTCCGTTCCGTGCCCGCTGGAGAGATCGCAATGATTCGACGCCATCATATGGCGACTTCTTCCCTGCTTTGGCTTCGCTGACCCTGGCAACTTCCTTGGCGGCGTTCTTCTTCCAGTACGCCTGGGCGCCGGCCCAAACAGGTCTATACCGAATTCCGTACGAGCCAGGCAACGACGAGTTCTGGGCTGTGCTCGGCTTTTTGTCGATCATGGCTGCCACACTGATCACGTTTGCCCCGCTCTTGTTGGCCTCGCGACGTTGGCAGCTCCCGGTCGGTGCTGTGACGACCTACATGGTGGTGATCAACCTTCTCGTGATCATCGGCTTCGACAAGGAGTTCGTCGGTCTTCCGTCCGTAGTTCTGGCGGGTTTCGCCATGGACCTGTTGATCTACCGGGCGCCGGCCCGATGGATCGTCGTTGCGTTCCCACCGGCTCTGATGTGGTCTTCTTACTTCGCGTTGATCGCCATCGATGGGGACCTCGGTTGGACTCCCGAGTTGTGGGGTGGAGCCATCACCTTCACGGTCCTCGCGTCGCTGATGGTTGATCGCTTCCTCGATCTGGCCGTCGACGCTGCGGCACCGACTCGCGTCGAATCGAAAGCGTGAAACGAGCGTGTGTCGCGCATCGGTAACCATCAGCATCCCGATACGATGCTGGTCATGTTGGATGAGTTGATTGCTACCGCTGGCGTCGAGGAGGAAATGCGGCTAGCGGGATCGATTGGTCTCATGGCCCTGCATGGCGGCCTGGAGTCCGGGACGGCTGAAGCGGCCTTCCAGGTGGCCGCTGCCACCGGGGCGAGTCACTATACGATCGTTCAGCCCAACGATATGGCATGGCATATCCCGTCGATCGCCCACAAACCCGGCCATAGCCGGCAGTTGCGGTTGTTCCTCGAGCACATCGCCCTGGCGGTGTCCTTCCATGGTTTCGGCAGACGGGGTCTCGAGGACACGGTGCTGGTCGGTGGTCGCAATCGGAGATTCGCCTCGGCGATCGGGGATGCGATCAAGCACCGAACCCGGCTGCGCGTAGTCATGAACCCCGATTCCATGCCGACTGGATTGAAAGGCATGCATCCCGACAATCCGGTCAACCTTCCCGAGCTCGGCGGGGCTCAGCTCGAACTCTCGCCAGGCGCCCGATCGTCGGAACACCTGCCGGCGATCATCGCAGCCGTGGCCAACGTCGTGACGAGCGAGATGGGCAGCGTCTGCCCGAATCCGCTCACGAAATAGACCGGTGGCCGGGAAGGCCATCACGGGCCAAAAGGCCCTAGTCAATAATTGCATAGTTGATGAGTATGCAACTATGCAATTCACCCTGCAGAAGAAGACGGAGCTGGCCATGCGTGCTTTGCGAGCATTATCACCCGCGAATATGACCGCCGGCTCGGACCTGGCATCGACCATCGGTACCACTGCCAGTTTCCTGCCCCAGGTGATGGCACCCCTCATTCGAAGCGGGTGGGTGTCCTCCGACCGGGGGCCCAATGGTGGTTATCGACTCGAGGGCTCCGAGGTCTCCCTGCTCGAACTCATAGAGGCCGTGGAGGGTGAGATTCCGAGCAACCGCTGTGTGCTACGCGGTTCGATCTGTCCAGGTGTCGACGAATGTGCCCTCCATCAGCTCTGGAGCAGGGCTCAGGACAAACTAATCGACGAGTTGGGTCAGATTCCCGTTCTCGTGACATAGGAAAGGAGTTCACGATGGTGCAGACCCTCGACCGCCCAACCGTAGAAGAAGCACGGCGGCATCCTCCGCCACCGCAAAAGCCACTACAGCCGCATCCGCACTACACGCTTGGATCCCTGGCGGTCATCGGTGTGCTCGTAGGAATCGTGGGAGTTGGGCTTGCCATCGGATCGTTGTGGATCACCGCAAGCCGGAACTCTGTCGATGATGGATTGGTGGCGGACAAAGTGGATTCGCTTCTGGCCGACGTCCAACTGGAAACCGGACTAGAGGCCGGAACCAGCATCATTCCCGAACTGACACCGGTTGCTCAGCTTTCGCTCGCTCCAGCCACCGAGATCAACACCGCCTACGCGCCAGAGATGCCGCCGCCCTCGGGTCGCACGACCCAGGCGATTATCGACGTCCATTTCGAGGTCGTCGAGAACGTCGTCACCATCGATCCAAACACAGGAACCGAATACGAAACCTGGGGCTACAGGATGAATGGTGATTCGAACGTTGTCGCCGGTACGCCGGGGCCGGTGATCCGAGGTCGCGTCGGAGACGTGTTTCGGTTCACGCTCACGAACCCTCCGGGAAACACGCACCCCCACAATGTCGACTTCCATGCTGTGACCGGCCAGGGTGGCGGAGCAGCCGATCTTGTAGTTGCGCCGGGGGAGACCAAGACGATCGAAGGCCGTCTCCTCTATCCGGGCTTTTTCATGTATCACTGCGCCTACGACGACGTCCCTCTTCATATCTCACACGGCATGTATGGCGGGATTCTTGTCGACCCGGCCGAACCCCTGCCAGAGGTAGAGCGCGAGTTCTACATGGTGCAGTCGGAGTTCTACACCGACGGTGAAGGCCCCGGCCTGGTTGAGACCGATCGTCAGGCGATCACCGATGAGGATCCGAGCTATGTCGTATTCAACGGTGCCGTCGGGGCTCTGGCCGGTGACAACGCGCTGAAGATGTCAGTGGGCGAAACGGCCCGCATCTACTTCGTGAATGCCGGTCTCAACCTCGATTCCAATTTCCATCCGATTGGATCGCATTGGGACGCGGTATACCAGGAAGCTGCCCTCATCAACCCGCCGCTTCGGGGATCGCAGACCACCCTCGTGCCTGCCGGTGGTGGAACAGTCGTCGAGCTGATCGGACAGGTGCCCCAGACGATCGTTTTGGTTGATCACGCGCTTGCTCGAACCTTCGACAAGGGCGCTCTGGGGCTCATCACCATCGAAGGTGACGTGAATCCCGAGATCTTCTCGGCGGCCACTCCCGTCCCCGCGCCAGATCCGGGACCCGAAGCGCCGCCCGCCGGCGGTCCAACCGTCTCGATCAGGCCTGGATCCGGTGACCTGCAGCCCATGGATGCGCCCGACGAGTTCAGCGCCGACGAAGATCCAGCCGACTACAGCGCCAACATACTGCGCATCAAGGTGGGCGAGACCGTGACCTGGACCCAGGACGATCCGCAGGCGCTGCACACGATCACCGCGGTCGACGGCAGTTTTGACTCCGGGTTTCTCTATCCCGATGACAGCTGGTCGTACACCTTCGATGAGGTAGGGGAGTTCGAGTACTTCTGCACTCCCCATCCCTGGATGAGAGCGAAGGTCGTCGTAGAAGCGTGAGCCTGGCGAAACAGGGAGCGACGAAGCGTCGCTTCCTGTTCGCCTCTGCGTGGCGAGCGTCGGGGTGATGGGCATACAGTCTGGACATGATCAAGCTCACGGCCGACGAAGCGCTCGCGAATTCCGCCGCTCACCATGCACTACCTCAACCGGGTGAGTCGATCACTGCAATAGCGTCGGACATCGTAGGTCTTCATAACACCAGCCAGCCCACGCCGTATCTGTCCCTCCGGGCACGGCTGGCCGGGTTTGAACGGAAAGACCTCGAGGATGAGATGTGGGGCTCTTGGCGGTTGGCTCGTATAAGGGCGATGCGGCTGACGATGTTTGTGTTTCCCCACGACCTCATGGAGATCGCGGCCGCCGCGACGCGACATATCGCAGAGCCGTTTGGAGGGAGGTGGCTGCGCGACTCGGAGTTCTCGCAGAGAGAGTTCGATCGGCTCGCACGAGCAGTGGACGAGGCGCTGGCCGAGGGGCCGATGACGGTTCGGGCGCTGAGAAAGGAACTCGCCGTCGACACAGGGGTCAATCTCTCCGGAGTAATTGGCCGGTTGTGCGATCTGGGGGTTTTGGTAGGCGGTGCCCCTCCCCGGAGTTGGCGATCGAGTATCCGTCAATATCATCGGTGGCGCGACGTGCTCCCGGACGTCGATCTCCACCGGTGGGACGAAGGTGCCGCCGTCCGGGAACTGGTGCTTCGCTACATCTGTTCCTACGGTCCAGTAACGATCGACGACATTTCATGGTGGACCGGCATCACCAAGGGGAGGTGCCGGGAGGCGATCAAGCACCTCCATGACGATGTCGAAGAGGTGAACGTTGATGGCTGGCCGGGACCGCTGTACCGAGTAACCGATCGCAGTTCGGACACCGATCCGGGAGCTGACGTCAAAGCCCTACCGCTGCTCGACCCATACGTGCAGGGCTACCGGGACCGCCAACGTTTCCTCGAACCAGGTCGGCACGATTTCGTTTATGACGGCGGCGGCAATTCTGCGGCCACTCTCGTCTCCCGGGGACGGATCATCGGTGTCTGGCAAGTGTCAGAGGACCCCGGCGAATCGGTTCGGTACCACCTGTTTGCGGACGTTTCGGCTTCCCAACGCCGCCAGGCCGAAGCCGAACTGGCCGCAGCCGGCTCGCTCTATTTCGACCGGCAGGTCGATGTCA
>JAHEJY010000141.1 GCA_024638625.1 Actinomycetes bacterium | reverse complement strand
CGCTTCGATGCGACGCATCGCATCAGGGTCCTCTTCGGCCGGTTTGGGTTGTTGCCAGGGCAATGGCCGGCGGCGATGGTCGGGATGCGCCGGTGCCGGGACACTCCTTGGATCCAGAGGTTCGCGTGGTGATGGCATTTCGTTCACGCTATCGGAGGAAGGCAGTTCTTCGCCAATCTCGTTGCGGCGATGGACAGGCTCTGGACACCACGACGCATGGAATCTGCAATGGTGACGCCAAGCGCGACCTTGGAGCCGAGCGACTAGCACCAGGAACCATGCATAGTCTTCGACCATGGATCTCATCGACGAGGGATATTCGCAGGCCAATGACTTGATGAGGCGAGCAGCACGGGAAGAAGGTTTTTCGGCGTCTCCCGCCCTGGATCACTACGCCGGCATCTGGTCTCGTGATGCCGCCATCACGTGTCTGGGGGCCTCGCGATCGGCTGATCCTCTATTGATCACAACGGCCGAAAAGACGCTCCGCGGTTTAGCCACGCGGTTGTCGAGTGCAGGGCAGGTGCCCGCGGCGTTCTGGCCTGATCAGGGGTATTGGGACTGGGGTGATGCGGGTTGCGTGGATGCCAGTGCCTGGTTCGTCATCGCGCTCGGCGAATACCTGGACGCGACCAATGATGTCGGTACGGCCAGGGAGTTATGGCCATCGGTGGTGAAGGCTGTCGCATGGCTACGAAGCCAGGACGCCAACAATTTCGGACTCGTTGATTCGGCACGTGCCACCGACTGGATGGATTCGTCGTTGAGCAGGTCGGGCAAAGTGCTTCAGGTGAACGTCCTCTACTACTGGTGCGTGCTCCATGCTGCCACCATGGCAGTGACCCTCGATCAGCCTGTGCCGCTCGATCCTGCCGGCGTGCGGGATCGGATTACTACGTTGTTCTGGCCGTCAACCGACCGGCCCCTGGTTTCGCTGTTGGACCACGTCGAATTCGGCCAACGACCGAGCCGACTCCCGCATCCGACGGCTGAGGCCGGGTTTCGCGAGGCGATTCGGGCCGATCGAGGTTTCTATCTGGCGAGTATCGATTACGGCACGTGGGTCGATCTCTGCGATGTGTTGGCAAATCTCCTGGCAATCGTCTCAGGCGTCGCAGACCGAACCAAAACAGATCGGATTCTCGACTTCCTCGACACCGAAGGGGTCGCAGATCCGTTTCCGACCAAGACATGGCCTCAGCCAGTGGACCCTCGTCAAGATCGGTGGCGGCTCTTCGATCCAGAGGCCGACCGGCTCCAGGATCCCAGATGGCGCAATGCACCAGGTGAATATCACAATGGGGCGATCTGGCCCTACATCGGCGGGTTCCACGTCGCAGCGTTGGCCAAGGCTGGTCGGCGGGCCGAAGCGGCGAAGATGCTCAACCGTCTTGCGGAAGCCAACAACCTGGCCGCAGACGGTGCCTGGGGTTTTCACGAATGGTTGTCCGCATCCGACGGCGAGCCCGGCGGCGCTCCCCACCAGGTGTGGAATGCGGGCACATACGCATTCGCGTACCAACGGGCGTATCAGGGGTTGTGAGGCAGACAAGCACGACCGCCCCCCTAGCGGTCGTGCTTCCCCCCTTGTCCTGGGCGCGGTCCCCCTGGCGCCGATGCCCCCTGTGCCCAAATCGAATTGAGTGATGCCCTGACATCTTCTTGGCGAACGCTGCGCCCGTGATCTAGGGACACGTCACACCCGCTCGATCGGCACAGCGACCGGCCGTTGTGAGGCGTGGATCGATGGATTGGGATCGCCGGCGATGAGGTGGTATCCGGCCCATATCAGCGACAAGCCAAGAAGTTCGGTTACAAAAAGCACTTCTACATACCCGGCCCGCGTGAAGGCGCCGCCTATCCCGGGGAGCAGACCTCCGATGGCGATCAAGATGTTTCCCCATTTTCTTCTCGCAGCAGCCCCGCTCTGTCTTCGGTATTTGATCGCCGAGTAGATGGCGCCACCCACGAGATAGATCAAGGCATACGTGTTGATCAGCGGGGAGAACAGGCGTACCCAGGTCCATCCGATGACCTCAGCCGACAATCGATCATCGACGAGCTCGACTTTGAGCGGTGTGACAATCGCGAAGACCGCGGCTACCGAGATATAGCCCATGAGCCAGCGGGCCAGCCGGTCGGCAGTAGCCGGCTTGAGGAGCAGATATACGGTTCCCTGCGCGAGCGGGGCGCCACCGAGGAGCGCTCCGGCGATATACCAGGAACGAAAGATCGGTTCGTGCCAACCAAAAAGTGTTGTCAAAGCCTCGGTCAGTGTGCCTGCCCCGAACAACATGACACCGATCATCCACCACATCACATGTTTGGCTTGCGGGTTGCGACGCCAGTGTCGGTAGAGCACCCTCGAGAATGCCACCGCCACAGCAGTTGACGCGATCGGCAGGTAATTGATGACTTCAATCACGGCGGAGATTGTGATGCCCGGATCATCCGACAGCCAGTCGGGCGGATCATGTGTCTGGTAGCACCAGTGGAATGTCCCGAAACGGATGGTCGAGAACGCGGAGTGGCTGACCATACATCTCGCTGATGGTGTGATCGACCAATACCTCGCGAGGAGTGCCCGTTGCTACGAGGCGCCCTTTGTGGAGGACCACGATCCGATCGGCCACTGCGGCCGCCGAGTTGAGATCGTGAAACACCGCCACGACCCCGCAGCCTTGCTCGGCCAAGAGACGCAATTGTTTCAACAGCAGCACTTCATGGCCCACATCGAGGCCGCCCGACGGTTCATCGAGGAGGACCAGAGGGCTTTCCTGGGCGAGCACCCTTGCCATCGATACGCGGGCTTGCTCGCCTCCACTGAGGCTGGCGAAAACCCGATCCCGAAAGTCAAGAACGTCGCATCGCTCCAGAGCATCGGTGACCGCGCGGTCATCGGCAGCGCGGGAGTTCGAAGGGTCGCGTCGATACGGATGCCGCCCCATCATGACAACGTCCCAGACGTTGAATGGGATGTCGAATGCCCTGGTCTGTCTCAGAACCGAGCGGTGCCGGGCTCGATCGAGAGGACTGAGCAGACCGGCATCGGCTTCGCCAAAACGGACGGATCCCGAGGTCGTCGGCCGGTCGGCGGCCAGCACGGCGAGCAAGGTTGATTTTCCAGCTCCGTTTGGGCCTATCACCGCCGTGACCGAACCTGCGGACTGGCTCAGCGAAACATTGTCGATGATCTGCTTCCCGTCAATTGTCACCACGAGGTCGGTGGCGCTCAGGAGGTCCGTCATGCCTGGACTCCCCGGCGGATCAGCCACAGGAAGTAGGGACCGCCGATCGCGGCTGTTAGCAATCCCACCGGTACCTCAACCGGTGAAGCGACGGTTCTGGCTGCCGCGTCTGCGAGCGTGACGAAGATGGCTCCCGCGAGGGCAGATGCCACGATCAGAGATTTGTGGGTGGGTCCCGTCAGGCGCCTCGCTAGGTGGGGGACCAGGAGACCAACGAATCCGATCACTCCGACTGCCCCGACTGTTGCTCCCAAACCTACCGCGGTCGCAAACAGCGTGATGGTGCGCACCTGTTCGACATCGATTCCGACGTGAGACGCTTCGCTTTCTCCCAGACTGAGAATGTCCAGAGACCGTGCATTTGCGACGAGGGCGACGATCGCCAGGCCGGAGATGACCGCCGTGGACGCGAGAACCCGCCAGGTCGCCCCGGTCAGGCTGCCCAGCAGCCAGAACTCGATGGGTGGCACGGCGTTGCGCCCCACGGAAAACACGAGGAATCCAACCCAGGCTGACAGCACCGCACCCAGCGCGATGCCGCTCAGCACGAGACGGGTCGGAGTGGGGGCGGGGTCGTTTGCAAGACGCCGTACGAACACGACGGTTGCCATAGCTCCGAGGGTGCCACCTGCGATGGCGCCGCTGGTGCCATCGCTCAAGACGACCAAAGCCAGAACAGCACCGACCGACGCCCCGGGGCCGATCCCCAGCAGCTGTGGATCGGCGAGCGGATTTCGAAAGAGGCCCTGCAGGGCGGCACCCGTCGACCCGAGGGCGCCGCCCGCAACGACGCCCAACAAGATTCGGGGCAACCGGATCTCCCAGATGACGGCCGCCGACCGGAAGGAAGGTTCGTCGCCGTAGGACAGACCCAGGCGGCGAGCCAGGACTGCGATTGCCTCCGAGGGATCGATCTCGACCGCGCCGACGCTGACACTGAGCAATGCGCAGGCGATGAGCGCAATGATGAGGCCGAACAGCACCGGACCGAGACGGATCCCGGTGCTCGTTCGACGCGGAACGGTGTTACTTCCCGGACTGAAGGTCTTCGACGAACATGGCGAGTGCTTGTCCGGTTCTAGGCCCGAAGTTGAGAAAGAATCCGTCTTCGTAGACGAGGAAGTCGCCTGTCGCACCGGCCGGTGTCTGTGAGACCCCGGGGATGTCGACGAGCGCATCTACTCCGCCCAATGCATCGACTCCTGCCGCAGGAGCCACAATCACATCGGGCGCTGCGGCCACCAGCGCCTCCGGGGTGAGTGGGACGGCTCCGAAAACCCCCGTCTCGGCTGCGGCGTCGACCGCCCCCGCTCCTTCGATCAAGGCATTCGTGACCATCCCTTCACCGAACAAGAACACTTGCTGAGGTCCACGGACGTACAGGTAGGCCACCCGTAGTTCTTGCGCACCGGCCCCGGCCATAGCGGTAGCAGAAGCGATTTCTGCATTCACTGCAGCTGCGAGCTCAACACCGGCGGCCGGAACACCTAGTACCCCGGCAATGTGTCCAATCTTGGTCTCGATGCCTGCGAGTTCTGTCTGTACTTCAATGATGACGACGGGTATACCGGCTGACCGTATCTGTTCGATGGATTCTGCGGGTGCGATTTGCGTGTCGCCGATGACCACTGTCGGTTCGAACGCCAGAACACCTTCCGGTGCCAACTGTTGGCCGAATCCCACCCGGGGAAGCGCATCTGTTTCGGGCGGATACGTGGTTGTCACGTCGACGGCCACGAGGTGGTCTGCGAGTCCCAGGGCTGCGATGATCTCTGTGATGTCTCCATTCAGAGAAACGATCCGGCTCGTATCGGTGATGGTCGACTCCACTCCGTCGGCGCCGACAAAAGTGATTTCGTCCGGAACATCCGCAGGCGGCAAAGTCGTGGTGACGTCGGCCGTCGTTGTGCTCGTGGTGATCGCTTCGTCTAAGACTGTCACGCTCGAGGATGGAGATGTAACTTCGGCTCCGCAACCGATCAGCGTCGCTGCGATCGCCAAACCGACGGCCAGTCGTTTCATCAGGTTTCTCCTCATCGGGTTGAGTTCCTGTCCATCAGGCTGGGCCTCGCGAGCTTCCGACACCAAGTCGGACGGCATAAGATCTTTACGATCGCGACCCATACCGGAGTGGCTGCTTTGAGCGGGAACCGAAGTCGGGAACAAACCAGACAGGATCTGTTTGACGCCGCCGTCGAACAGTTTCTGACGTTCGGTTTCCACCAGACGTCACATGCCGATATCGCGGCAGCCGCGGACATCGGCCGTACCACGTTCTACGAATACTTCGCCAGTACCGAGGCGATGATGGTCGAGCTGGTCGAAGCCCGACTCCCGCTCCTGGCCGAGCAACTGGTGGCGGATCTGCCGATAGGCGAACCTGTCGACGTTCAGCTCGCCGAGCTGGTTGTTCGGATGGTTCAGTTTGTCGGCCTTGACGAGGTTGGTCTCCTTCTGCACACCGAAGTACAGCGCCTGTCGGACGAAGCTCAGCATCGCATCGGCCTGGCTCATCGCGGGCTCGCCGGTGCCTTCGTCGACCTCTATGTATCCGGTTGTGAGGCGGGCGTTTTTCGCGTGCTCCCCGCGAGGTTCGTTGGTCGCCTCATCAACGACGTGATCATGGCGGCCGGGCGAGAAATCAAACAAGCTGATGATCCGAAACAGATGGTGCACGAATACGCCGAGGCGGCATCCACCTTCCTCCTGGCCGGCCT
>JAHEJY010000140.1 GCA_024638625.1 Actinomycetes bacterium | reverse complement strand
GTTCGTCGCCAAAGTAGAGCTCGACACCGTCTTCGCCGGTGTAGCCGGTTCGTCCAACCACCGTGGGTACACCGACAAGTTCGACATTCGCCGCCGCAAACCGGTCGATCTCAGAGATATTGTGGTCCGTCAGTTTCTCGAGAAGCTCGATTGCACGGGGTCCCTGCACCGCCAGCATGTATGTCTCGTCGGATCGATCCTCGAGGACGACGTCAAAGGCTTCTGCGTGACGACGGAGGTGAGCAATGTCCTTTTCGCGATTGTCGGCATTGATGACGACCATGTAATGGTCGTCGAGCCGATAGACGAATACATCGTCGACGACGCCTCCGTTCTCGCGCAGCAGGAGACCGTATCGTGATTGGCCGGCCAAGAGCCCGCCGATATTGCTGGTTACCATGTGCTCGAGAAATTCGAGTGCATCGGGCCCGGCCACCGCGACCTGGCCCATGTGGTCAATGTCGAAGATGCCCACGCTGCGACGCGTGATGTGGTGTTCTTCGATCGGACCGGTCTCGTATAGGACCGGCATCGAATGACCTGCAAACTCCACCATCCGCGCCCCCAGCTCGACGTGGTGGTCGTGCAGAGCAGTGCGCTTCAATCCTTCTGACATGACTCCAATTCCGGGTTGCCGGGCCGACCGCGGGCCGGTCTGCAATCGTCCGCATTCTCGGTCTGCGCAACCGAGAAACGGATTGCTACGAGTGGTCGTCGCCTCTGTCCTCGATGCCGCCAACCCTACCAAGCAGATCGCCCGGGGTTCTCAGCCGGCCCCGGGCGCGATTCACATGTCCACCGGCCGGGTGAGCGGCCGCATCAATCCCTCCTGCGCAGCCGAGGCGACCAGGATCCCGGTTTCGGTGTAAATGTGTCCGATGTTGAATCCCCGCGCTCCTGAGGCCGAGGGAGCCCGCATGTCATAGAGGAGCCAGTTGTTGGCCTTGACGGGCCTATGGAACCACATCGCATGGTCCAGGCTCGCACCCATGAGATTGTCGAAACTGGGGGCGTGAGCGCTGACCGCGGTGCCCATGAGGGCCAAATCGCTGAGATAGGTGAGCATGATGTTGTGCACGGAGCGATCGTCGGGAAGCTCGCCGTTGATCCGGAACCACATCTGACGTTCCAGTGCTCCGGGCTTCCACTCGGAAGGAGCGCGGTCGTAGCGGATCTCGATCGGTATGCCGCGGGTCTGCCAGTTGTGGGGGAAGAAGTCGCGAGGCGACATCCCGAAATCCTCCGGACCCGAGAATTCGAGCGGCCCCCGGAGGATGGGTGTGACCTGTTGATGCTCGAAGCCCTCCTCGTCACGATGAAATGATGCCGCCAGGTTGAAGATGGCCTCGCCGCGCTGTCTCGCCACCACGCGTCGGGTGGCGAAGGAGCGGCCGTCGCGGATGCGATCGACGTCGAGGATGACCGGGATCGATGGGTCGCCGGGCCGTAGGAAATAGGAGTGCAAGGAATGAACGTGGATGCCGTCCACCGTTCGATATGCGGCTGACAACGCCTGACCCGCGACGATCCCACCAAAGAGCCGCTTCCGTTCCCAGTAGGTGGGATGACCCCGGTAGAGGTTGCGATCGAGTTCCTCGAGGTCGAGGCTGGCTACCAGCGCGTCGACGTCGTCCTGATCGGCACCCATGGCTACTTGGGCGGCATACGAATGCCGCCGTCCATTCTCACGACTTCGGCGTTCATGTACGGGTGGGTAAGGAGGAAGACAGCAAGCTCCGCGTACTCCGACGGCTGACCCAGCCGTTGAGGAAAGAGCACGGACGTACCGAGCGCAGTCTTGGCCTCCTCCGGCAGCGAGTCGAACAGTGGCGTGTCGATCAGACCTGGCGCGATGGTCGACACCCGAATGCCGATCGCTGCGAGGTCACGCGCGATCGGCAGCGTCATGCCGACGACGCCACCCTTTGATGCTGAATAGGCGGCTTGGCCGATTTGGCCGTCGATGGCTGCCACCGAGGCGGTGTTGACGATCGCGCCCCGTTCGCCTTGTTCATCCGGATCGTTGGAGGCCATGGCCGCAGCCGCGAGCCGGATGCAGTTGAAGGTACCGACCAGGTTGACCGCTATGACCTTCTGGAACGTATCCAATCCGTGCGGACTGCCGTCCCGGCCGACTGTACGTTGGGCCCAGCCGATGCCTGCGCAGTTCACGAGCGAGCGTAAGGGGCCAAGCTCTAGAGCAGTCCTCACCGCCTGCCCGACCTCCTCCTCGTCGGTGACGTCAGCGGGTACCGCCCGGCCGCCGATGTCGGTAGCGACTGCATCTGCCTTTTCTGCTGATCGATCGACCACGACGACCGAAGCTCCCTCCTTCGAGAGGAGCCGGGCGGTGGCTTCGCCAAGGCCGGAAGCGCCGCCGGTCACAATTGCGGAGGTGTTTTCGAGGATCATTGAGCTCCTTTTCGAGGACGGTCTGTTGTGAGCTGGTCATTGAGAAAGCTTGCCAGTACCCGGGCGTGGTTGTTCTGGCGGTCCTTGGCTGTGTACAGAAGTGTTACGGCACCCAGCCGGGCCTGGCGAACGATCGGTTCCCAGTACCGCTCGAGCGACGGGAGGGTATCTCGATATTCCGTCTCAAACTGAGCCCATGATCGGCGCATGAGTTTCTCCATCTTTCGATCTGGTCCGAGCTCACGGATCCAGCCGATCATGGCGAGGCTGTCGGATGCGACCCCGGGTGGCCAGCGGCTGGTGACCAGCCAACGCGACCCATCGGTGGACTCACGGGGATCCCAGACTCTCTTGATAGAGATGTTCATAGCGTGAGCCTATTCAGTCGATCGGGCATCGAATGGCGACGACCGGGCTCGAGGGACGGGAGCCAACATTTCGGGAAACATCGTTCTGCACTCGAGCGTCTACCTGTCAGCAACACGGCTCTCGAGAAGGCAAAAGCATGGTACGGTCCGTCCGTGGTTTGGTTCTGGCGGGATCGATCGTGCTGGCCGCATGCGGGGGAGGCGCCATCGCCGGAAACGGTGGCGTTCCGACTCCTTCTCCCGGTTCCGGCGACGATTCGACTACGGGACCGATAATCGCTCGTCAGATCGACGGCGAGGTGTACCCGGGAACCAGAGCGCTCATGGGCGGTGTGGTCAACCAATCCGAAAGCGGTTGTTGGATGCTGGTCTTCGACGATGGTGGCGGGTCGATGATCATCTGGCCAAGTGACGCCGTGGTGGCTGATGACGGTCGCAGGATTGGTTCCGGCGGCGAGATCGTGAGAAGCGGGTCGGTGATACAAGGCTTGGCTGCGCTGGTACCGATCGCCAACCTATCGGGTGTCGCCGACGGATACTGGGGGAGCGTCACAAGCTTCTGTGACGAACAAGTAGCGGCTGTCGTCTTTGACGCACTCACCGTCGTGGCAGACGCTCAGACCTCCCTGGACCTGTCGGTCGACTATCCGTGCGGCATCGGGTTTAGTGTCGCAAGCGAGGATCAACACGTTGCCTTGATACTGAACGTTCAGGACGCGTCGACGCCTGACCTGTCAGGACGGGTCTCTTTCCCGGACGAGAATTGGGCGGGGGAGCTCCTCATGGGGAAGGACCTGATGGTGACCTGGTGCAACGATGCCATCGAAGAGGGCCTCCCGGTGCCGGTCATCCACGCCCGTTTTCCGATCGTGGCCGGCTCGCTTTCGTTTGATCCGCCACCTCGAGACGGTGCTCGCTGCGAGCCGAATCCGGTTACTGCGACGACGTCTGGCCTGGTGGTCGATTGGGCAAGCGAATCTGATGTAGCACTCGAGGACCTTGTGATCATCAACGAAGCGTTTGGCTGTTTCGCCGGCTGACCCGAGCGGCAGATCTGAGGAGCTGTGATGCCCGCTCGGCACCCTCATTTCACATGCAAGGGGAATTCAGACGCACGGGCGCCCATGATATCGGGATCCTGCGGGCGGGCAACGTTGTTACATACGGACCTACTTGCAAACGTCCCGGAGTGCGAAACTTGCTCTCGCGATCTAACAAGTGAGGTGTTATGGCCACCAAACAGGAGTTGTCGGCTGCGGAAGTCTACGAAATCCGCACCGTTCCTACCGCACGGCTGGGCCGGATCACGGCGATGTTCTACAAGGTGGTTTCCATCTTCGGAGGACATCCGACGCCCGATGACACCTATGCAGTCGTTTTCGAGAAGGCGACCGGGGCGAAGGCGATCCCGGTAACCGGCATCGGCACCTTTCTGATCGACCAGATGCAGGCCGATCTAGAGAAGCTTTCGGCCGTCGACTTCAGAAACAGGTACCTCGGCGCCTAGCAGAGGTGCTTCAGGCCGCCCGCCGGGCTGCCGACTGCCTGTTTGCGTGGCTTACCGGGCCGCTTTCAGCACGTTACCGTCGGCGTCCATGATGCCGGCTTTCGTCCCGATGGACAGTGAGTTCGCGAGAAAGAGATCTTCGCGGTTGATGACGATCCAGCGGAGCCCGTCAACCTTTTTCAGGCGCTTGAAGGCGGCTTTGAATTGTGCGGGGTTGTCTTCGACAACGATGACACCTTTCTCCGACGTCAGGTCAGCTGCCCCGCTGGGATCGGGCTGCGCGTCGAAGATGCGGGTAGCCGCCTCCAATAGTCCGTTCTTGTCCGCTCGGCTCATTCTTCCTCCTCTGATAGCAACACGCCCCTGATGAACGAGACGGCTTCCTCCGCGCCTTCACCTTCGCCGGTGACCGTCACTTCATCACCGGTGGAGGCGCCCAGGGTCAAGACGCTCAGGATGCTGGCCGCGTTCGCAACCTTCTCGCCTTTCTGAATCGTCACCGAAGCTTCCGATGTCTTCATATATTCGACGATGCTCGAAGCCGGCCTCGCGTGCAGACCCGAGGGGTTCAAGATCGTGATCG
Source organism: Actinomycetes bacterium (assembly GCA_024638625.1). Taxonomy (GTDB): domain Bacteria; phylum Actinomycetota; class Acidimicrobiia; order Spongiisociales; family SHLN01; genus JABDOU01. Next base: position 1,096 of record JAHEJY010000140.1, on the reverse strand, counting down.
ACTCAATGGTGGTTTCCATAGTTTCTCCTTGGTCATCCATTATCTGTTCGATAGCGGTGAAGAGCGCGTCATCCGGCGACAGGCCTTCTCGCTTCAATAGTTCTTGCCAGCCGGTCGATTTCAGCTCTGCGAGGAGGTCATCCCGACCCTGAATATCGGCTTGCCCAGGAAGCGCAAGAGCCGACCCGATGGCCCTCGCGTGCGGTTCGATCGGGAGGCCGGCGGCCATGGCTGCGGTCGCCGGACCAAGAAGTCGTTCGTCTCCGGCCAGTTTTTGCAGCGGGTTGCGAGCGACCCTGATCAGCGCGTCTGCAATCGAAGGATCGGCGAAGCGATGGAGCGACGCAGCTGCGGTCGCCTCGAGGTGCTGCTTGGTCATCTGCGGGTGTCTGCTATTCAGAATCGCAACCATGTTGGATGCCATCGTCCCGACGTCTTCTGCGATAGCAGGGTCGGCGATTGCCTGATGGATGAATTCGTAACCCATCTTGAGTCCCTGAAACGCCGTCGCGGCATGGAGTCCATTGACCAGCCACAGCTTTCTCGTGAGGTACGCATTGACGTCATCAACCAACTGGATGCCTTCTGGCGGCGGACCGCCAACCCACTCCGCAGCATCGACAAAGAATTCAAACGTTGCTTCGACCGATACGTCCAAACCTTCCGCCGGAATCACAATGCGGTCTACCACTACCTCGGGGAATCCGACGTTGTTTCTGGTGAGTTCCGCTCCCATCGCTTCTTTTAGCAGCTCCGAATTCGGGTGGCTGTTCTCGCATGCGATTACGTTGACCGCCGGCAAGTCGTTCCGGTTGAGACCGTCTCGAATCGGCGGAGCGACGATCGGAAGGATCGCTCCCCCGACCGCAGTTGCCACGAGTTCGGCCTGCGCTACCGCCGCCACAACCGCTTCCTCGTCCTGGGCGGCCACCGCATGCGCAATGGTCACATGTTCGATCTCGCCATCGGTATGGCGGACGTCAAATGCTGCGTGCTCGCTGAGATCGCGAATCAGATCCTGGTTGGCATCCACGATCGTGATGTCGTATCCGCCGTTATCCAGAATCGGTGCAATCAGTCCGCGACCGATGTTGCC
>JAHEJY010000001.1:50775-70073 GCA_024638625.1 Actinomycetes bacterium | reverse complement strand
GGAGCCAGCTGGCGGTTGGCCGCTCCGGTGCCGGCTCCGAGATCGATGACCTTGCCGTCGGGAAGGCGATCGATCCCGCGCTGCCGCCACTTCCCGTCTTGTCCGAATGAGAGCCAGCTGTTGATACGGTCGTACCGAGCGGCGATGTCTTTGAAAACCGCCTCGTTGGTCACCCCGCGAAAACCTCAAAACCGGTATACGGCACCAGAGCTTCGGGCACGGCAACGGTTCCATCGGAGCGTTGGTTGTTCTCCATGATTGCTATCAGCATTCTGCCGATCGCAACCGCAGTGCCATTCAACGTGTGAACCAACCGGTTTCCCTTCTCGCCTTTGTATCGGATCTTGAGGCGCCGCGACTGATAATCGGTTGTGTTGGAACAAGATGTGATCTCGCGAAACTTGCCCTGGGCCGGCATCCAGGCTTCCACATCGTATTTCTTTGCGGCCGAAGCACCCAGGTCCCCCGTACACACGTTGACCACCCGATAGGGGATCCCCAGTTCCTGGATCAACGCCTCTTCTTGACTGAACAAGAACTCGTGCTCCTCCCAGGATCTGTCCGGATGACAAAAGGAGAACATCTCGACCTTGTCGAATTGGTGGACGCGAAGGATCCCACGCGTGTCACGGCCCGCTGCCCCCGCTTCCCGTCGAAAACACGTGGAGAACCCGGCGTAACGGAGGGGCAGGTCCTCTTCAACAAATATCTCATCGCCGTGATAGGCGGCAAGAGGTACCTCCGAAGTGCCTACGAGATACAGATCGTCTCCGGGTATCTGATATACCTGGTTGTCATCGTCCGGAAAGAAACCCGTCCCGAACAGCGCCTCTTCACGGACCAGTACCGGCGGCACGACAGGCGTGAACCCTGCAGCAGACAACCGATCAAGCGCGAACCGAACGAGAGCGAACTCCATCATTACCGCGTCGCCGAGAAGATAGGCAAATCTCGCACCCGACACCTTGGCACCGCGCTCGGCGTCGATGATCCCGGTCCCGAGTTCCAAATGATCCTTGGGCTCGAAGTCAAACGATGTCGGCTCACCAAAGCGGCTGATCTCCACGTTGTCCTCTTCGCCCCGCCCCATGGGAACGCTTTCGTGCGGAGGATTGGGAAGAGGGGCGAACGCCGCCATGAACTCATCGTCGAGAGCGTCGGCGTCGGAAGTGAGGGTCGCTACGTCCTCAGACAACCTGGTTGCCCGCTCGAGAGCGCTGATCCGCTCGTCACCTTCCAGGGTTGCGATCTCCCTACCGAGCGCCTTCTGTTCAGCCCGTTTGTCTTCGGCCAGCGTCCGCTTCGATCGCCGATCTTCGTCCAAGGCCACCAAGGTATCGACGATGGACGGGTCAATATGGCGGCGGACGAGAGACTCCTTGAGTTCATCCGGTCGCTGACGGATCCATGCAATGTCAATCACGGGTAGTCACTCCCGGGATGCTAGACCGACGTCTAGTTCGTGCTGTCCTCGACAGTCCGCTCTTCGTTGATGACGAACTGATCGAAAATGAGGTTGTTGTCCAGGTTGACCTCATTGTCGACCGACGCAACCGATGCCTCGATGCTGTATTGAGCACCGGGAACAACCGCAACAGAAAACGACTCGGTCGTTGATGCACCCGCCGCGAGTGACGCAATCGTTACCGACTCGTTGATCGCGGCAGACCCGCTGATTCTCAGGTTGACTTCAATGTCGTTCTCGACCTCGTTTCCAACGTTTTGTATCGCAATCTGCACGTCGAGCGACTCCGTGAGCGGAATGATCGCGACCCCAACTTCGTTTTGAGCGAGGGGCCGGGGGTCCAGGCGGACCGAGGCGATGGCGAGATCGCGCCGGAGAGTGATGTCGGGCGCCCCGGCGATCCGGGCAACGAGGATGTCTGAATTGATGAGAGGCCCGGCCAACTGCACAATGGGGAGGTCAGGGGGAACGGTGTCGAGCGTTTCAGCCAGCGTCGGCAAGCGATCTGTGAACGAACGATACGAGCGGTCGCCAATTCGCAGCAACAGAACGGCTTCCGCGATCCCCTCCGCGGCGCCCGGACTCCCGTCCGCAAACCCGATCAGACCCTGCCGGAGCCGATCGATCCCGTCGTCCCACGACTCGGTAGCAAGGAGAAGACGGGCGTGCTCCAGAGTCGCGTCGCCCGGTACTTCGACCCGCTGCAGATCCTGGACAACGCCGGCCAACAGGTCTTGCATCGTGTTAAACGACCCCTGAAGCGCAGGCCGCTCGATCGAACCGAGTCGCGCCGTGAGGTCACTGAGCTCGCCGCTGACCCGGTCGACGGTGGTCATCGAACTCGCTGCAGTATTGAGATAGGAAGACAACACGCGGCTTTTGGTACGCACGTTGGTCACCAAGACGGCAACTACAACCGCGACTGTACCGACGGCCAGTAACAACGGCCATCGCCGGCGACGACGAGGAGGGGGACCCAGCAACATGCTGGCGTGATCCTATCGGTCCCGCCCGCATGACCTTCCTGCGGATCGTGATGGAGCCATCAACCTCCTCGGAAAAAGTTGCCTGGTAGCTAGTAGCCTGGCGCATCCCCAGTTGCTCGGGCGAGTGGCGGAATTGGTAGACGCGCAGGCTTCAGGTGCCTGTGAGCTTCGGCTCGTGGAGGTTCAAGTCCTCTCTCGCCCACGTCGGTCTCATACCCAGGGTTCTAGGTGGCGGAAATCGCCGCTTAGAACCCTGGGTATCGGCTTGGAGCCCTACGGACTACTCGAGATATCTCGTCATGCAAACGCTGTTTGGATTCGTCGTATAGTCAGCGAACGGTTCGCAAATCTCAAAGCCACATGTTGAGAACAGTTCCCGGGCGGGGGCAAAGGCGGGCATGGTCCCCGTCTCGAGGCTCACGCGACTCATCCCGAGTTGGCCGGCGACTCCCACGAGATGAGCAAGCATCGCCTGTCCGATTCCCTCCATTCGATCATCAGCAGACGTATGGATCGACTTGATCTCGCCGTGTTCTTCATCGAGCCGCCGAAGCGCTCCCATGCCGACGACTGTACCGAATCGCCGGGCCGTGAAGAAGAAGATGTCGTCGGTCAGGAGGGCGGCCGCTTCCAGGGCATGGACGTGACCGGGAGGGGTGTGTTCGTGTGCAAACGCGAGGTGAGCATCAATGAGGTCCCGGACTTCGGCTGCGGTTGGATCGTCGGCCGCTATCAGCAATCCGTGCATGGACTCATTCTGCCCAACCTGCGAGGAATAGGGTGGACGTCTGATCCGTTGCTTCTTCAGCGGGAGAGAAGAAGGGATCGCGCTCCATGCCGGAATTCACCATCACGAGGACCATTGACGCCCCGCTGAGCACCGTGTGGGACGTCTTGCACGACTTCGGCGACATCCAGAGATGGAACCCGGGCGTCAAGACGTCGAAACTCACGTCGGAAGGACCGGTTGCGGAGGGTTCAACGCGAATGTGTGAGTTTGCCCCGTTCGGTGGAGTGAGAGAGCGCATCGATCACCACGAGCCTCACAAACGGTTGCTGATCAACCTCTACGAAACCAACAAGTTGCCGATCTCGAACGCCACTGCCGATTTCAACATCACCGAAGAGGGGAACGGTACAGCACTGACTCTGCATTACCGCTACAACCCAAATCTCATGGGGCGAATGATGAAGGGTGTTACCGACAAGCAGATGCGAAAAGGTATCGCCGGCCTCGCCAAGAGCCTCCAGCTCGAGAGCGAAAAGCTGGCGGCGGCCGACACGTCCTGAGTCGGCAGTGACTCACCGGGCCTCTGGCCGGTTACCGATGAACATGGTCGACGGTTCCTCGAGGAAGCCCTTGACAGTCTGGATGAAAGTGGCTGCGTCCCAGCCATCGATGACCCGGTGATCAAACGCCGACGACAGATTCATCATCTGGCGTGGCTCAAACCGTTCACCGTTCCATTTCGGCCGCGTCTCGACCTTGTTGATACCGACAATGGCCACCTCTGGATAGTTGATCACGGGTGTCGAAACGATGCCGCCGAGAGAACCGAGGGATGAGATGCTGATGGTTGATCCTTTCAAGTCGGCCGGCGCGGACTTCCCCTCCTTGGCTGCATCGGACACACGAGACAGCTCGGCGGCACACGTCCAAAGGTCGAGCGTCTCGGCGTGACGCACAACCGGAACCAACAGACCGGACGGTGTCTGGGTGGCGATTCCGACGTGGACGGCAGAATCCTGTTCCACGACACCCCGATCATCGTCGAAGCGTGCGTTGACCTTCGGGTGGTGTTCGATCGCGCGTGCGACCGCGATCATGACAAACGGCAGGATCGACAGGCGCCGTTTCTTCTCATCTCTGTTCAGGACACCGCGGAGCTTTTGCAGCCCCGTCACATCTACTTCCTCGACATAGGTGATGTGCGGGATTCTCGCCTTCGACAACGACATGTGGTCCGCGATTGCACGCCTGATTCCGACAACCGGAATCTCCGTGACGGTGCTGGAAGGTGCGATGTCAACGTCGCCAAGTACCCGGTCGAGGTCTCCGTGGGTGACCCGCCCGTCCGGACCCGTGCCGGGAATCGAACTCAGATCGATCCCGGCTTCTTTGGCCCGGCGCCGGACCGGGGGCGTTGCCATCGGCCTCGTCGGTGGAACCATGCTGCCGGCTTGTTCGAGATTGGCGGGATCGACAGGAGCGGGCTCGATTCCTGGCTCCTCGGCGGCTGCCGGCGGCGGTGCAATGGACTCGAGGACGGGTGGCGGAGCGCCATCCCCGTTGGGACGAATGATGACCAGGTCCGACCCGACCGCGAGCCGATCGCCCGGTGATCCGTGCAACGAGACCACTACTCCGGACACAGGGCTGGGCAATTCGATGCTGACCTTGTCGGTCACCACCTCGGCCAGACGCTGATCAGTGGTGACCTGATCTCCCACTTCGACGAACCAAGACACGAGTTCGGCCTCGGCCACGCCCTCGCCGACGTCGGGCACCTTGAACACGTAGTCGCCCACTTATACCTCCATCACATCGGACATCACGGCCCTCACCCGATCCGGACCCGGAAAGTAATCCCACTCCTGGGCGTGGGGATAGGGGGTATCCCAGCCGGTTACACGCCGGATCGGCGCTTCGAGGTGGAAGAACGCTTCTTCCTGGACTATGGCGGCGAGTTCGGCGCCGAAGCCGGACGTTCTCGTGGCTTCATGAACGACGATACAACGACCAGTTTTTTTGACGGACTCGATGATGAGCTCCGTATCGAGCGGAATCAGAGTTCGAAGATCGATCACTTCGGCGTCGATGCCTGACTCCTCTGCTGCTGCAAGAGCGACGTACACCATCGTTCCGTAGGCCAGAACCGTGACGTCGGCGCCGGGTCTCCGCACAACGGCCTTGCCCAATGGCACGGTGTAATGGCCCTCGGGAACTTCCGCAGATTCATGCTTGGACCAGGGAACCACGGGCCGGTCATAGTGGCCGTCGAACGGTCCGTTGTAGAGACGCTTGGGTTCCAGGAAAATCACGGGGTCATTGTCCTCGATAGACGCCAGCAACAAACCCTTCGCGTCATACGGTGTCGAAGGCACAACTGTCTTCAAACCGGAGACGTGGGTGAAAAGAGCCTCAGGACTCTGCGAATGGGTCTGTCCACCGTAGATGCCACCGCCCGTCGGCATCCGAATCGTCATCGGCACCGTGAAGTCGCCCACCGATCTGTGACGGATCCGTGCCGCTTCGGACACGATCTGGTCGTATGCCGGATACATGTAGTCGGCAAACTGAATCTCGACACATGGCCGCAAGCCGTTGGCGGCCATCCCGATCGCAGCGCCGACGATACCGAGTTCGCTTATCGGAGCGTCGAAGCAGCGATGCTTGCCAAATCGTTCCTGCAATCCTTGCGTACACCGGAACACTCCACCGAAATGACCAACATCCTCTCCGAACACAACGACCGCGTCGTCGGCCTCCATTGACACGAAATGGGCATCCCGGATCGATTCGATCATCGTCATTCTCGCCATGTCATGCCCTCCAATAGGTCACGCTGCTTCTGCAGGTGCGGCGGAATCTTCTCATACACGCCTTCGAAGATATCCCGGGTTGGTTTGGGACCTTCGTGGAGCGTTCCATGTGATTCAGCCTCGGCCTGCGCGACCCGAACCTCCTCTTCGATCTGGTCTGCGAGATCTTGATGTTGCTCTATCGACCACTCCCCCAGTTCGATCAGATGATCTGCGAGCCGCTCGATCGGATCCCCCAATGGCCAATTGGCCGCTTCATTCGGAGGCCGGTAGGCCGACGGGTCATCTGAGGACGAATGAGCCGCGGTCCGGTATGTGACCCATTCGATCAGAGTCGGTCCGAGACCCCGTCGCGCCCGCTCGAGTGCCCATAGGGCCACAGAGTGACAAGCCAGATAATCGTTGCCGTCCACCCGGAGAGCGGGGATGCCAAAACCGATGCCTTTGACGGCAAACGTATCTGCACGACCGCGGGCCAAAGATTGCGGCGACGAGATGGCCCACTGATTGTTCACGATATTCAGGACGACGGGTGCCTGGAACGTCGATGCGAACACCATCGCAGAATGAAAATCCGATTCGGCCGTCGCTCCATCCCCAATCCATCCCGCTGCGATGTGGTTTTCGCCCTTGATGGATGCCGCCATTGCCCATCCGACCGCCTGAATGAACTGCGTTGCGAGATTGCCGGAGATCGTGAAGAAGCCGTGTTCACGCGAGGAATACATGATGGGCAGTTGTCGACCCTTGATCGGATCTTCTTCGTTCGAGTAGACCTGATTCATCATGTCGACCAGCGGGTAGCCATGAGCAATCAGGAGTCCCTGCTGCCGGTAGGTCGGGAAGTTCATATCCGTATCAGCCATGGCAGTACGGAACGCGCACGAGATCGCCTCCTCGCCGGTGCATTGCATATAGAACGACGTCTTACCCTGACGCTGGGCCGCCATCATGCGCCGGTCGAATTCTCGCACTCGCATCATGTCCGTGAGCCCTTTGAGGAGCTGAGTTGCCGTCAGTTCGGACTGCCATGGCCCGGTTGCCTTGTTGTCGTCTCCCAGCACACGAATCAGCCCATCGGCGAGATCGCGCATCTCCCTCGGCTCGGCGTCGACGTCGGGGCGGCGGGTATCCCCGGGCGCTGGGATCTCAATTCCGCTGAAGTCCGGATCATCACCAGGTTTGAACCTCGGCTCAGGGATTTTCAATCGGGGACTGTCGTCCATCGAGGCTCCAATAAGGCAGTGTGCATGCCCAATGTTACGACGTGATACCAACCTGTCCTGAGGGAGGCACGATCGATTGCCGATCACCGACATCGCCTTGATCGGTTCGACGCATATGTGATATCCACGGTTGGGTGTCGCCGCGTTACCGTATGGCACGGCCTAACCGGAGGAACATGTGGCAATCGCCCGCAGCCTTGAACGAAAAATCGAGCAACTCGTCGAAGGCGTGGGAGCCCGCCTATTCGGCGGAGGCGTCGACGTCCTGGAGGTGGCGAGTCGGGTTGTCCGCGAAGCCGACCTGAACATCACGTACGATGCCGTTGGCCCGGTCGCCCCCAATCACTTTGATGTCCACGTGTCCGGCGGCGATACCAGTTCCTCATCCCGGCTCAACGAGGTGGTTGAAGAGGCTGCACGCGAAAACGGCTGGCGACTCAAGGGGCCGGCAGACGTTGTCATCATCGTCGACAAGAGCGTGACATCGGGCTCGGTGGCAGTCGAGAGTTCGATTGTGCCGGGGCACCGTCCCGCCTGGGGATACCTCGAATCCGTCCGGGATCAACGCCGGATACCGGTGCGCATGAACCGGGCGTTGGTGGGGAGAAGTCGTGCGGCAGATGTTGTTCTTGCCGACCTCGAAGTGTCGCGGGGACAGGCGATCCTTTGGACAGAACAGGGTGCGGTTTGGCTTTACGACATCGGATCTGCCAATGGCACCGCCGTCAATGGGCGAAGGATCTCCGATGCGACCCGGGTCAACGACGGAGATCTGCTCAGATTTGGCACAGCCGAGTTCCAACTCCGAATCACCTGATGCCTCCGATTATTGCAAATCTGCTGAAGATCGCCTTCATCGGGCTCATGTATCTGTTTCTTTGGCTCGTCAGTCGGTCTATCGGCTCGCACCTGGGCGGCGATGCAGGCGTGCCCGTCCTCGCACGCCGCGCCGGAGGCAAGGTCGCGATCATCACGTCCGAATCCCAGGCTGGTGTCGTCGCAGAAATCCGTGGTTCACTGGTGATGGGCCGCAATGAGGAGGCAGATCTCGTGCTGCAAGATTCATACGCCTCCGGCTTCCATTTGCGGTTTACGTTCGACGACGACCAGCTCCAGGTCCAGGATTTGGGAACCACGAACGGCACATACGTCAATGGAAGGCGGATCACGGCATCTACGCTCTTGTCCAAGGGCGACACCGTCCAGGTGGGCAAGACGATTATGGAAGTCCAATGAAGCTCGGACGACACAAGATGACCTTCGCGTGGGCGACGGCGACGAACCCGGGAGTGGTCCGTGACCGGAACGAAGATTTCGTCTCTCCCATCGACCCCGGTACCGACGACAAGGAGCTGCTGGTCATGGTTGCCGACGGCATGGGAGGCCACGTCGCGGGAGAAATCGCATCTCAAGTCGCCGTCGAGGCGGCTACCTCTCACAAGGGGCCGCCTGCCTCCCGGGTCCAAGCAGCAAACGAAGCGGTGATGAAGGAGTCGATGGTTCGCCCTGATCGGGCGGGGATGGGCACAACACTCACACTCGCCCACTTCTCGAGCAAGGGACGGGTTGAGGTTGCTCATGTCGGCGACAGCCGCTGTTATCTCTTCACCGACGGAGGTCTCCACCAACTCACCGAAGATCACAGTCTCGTAAACGAGATGCTTGCTCAGGGAAAAATCAGCGACGAAGAAGCCCTCAACCACCCTCGCAAGAATGTCATCACGAGAGCCCTCGGGTCCGACTGGAAGGTTGCCATCGACAGTCTCGAACAAGAAATCGAAGTTGGTGACCGCTATCTCCTGTGCACAGATGGACTCACCAACATGGTTACCGATCAAGAGATCGCCGATGTTCTCGGGGCAGTCGAAGGTGCCCAGCCCGCGGCTTGGGCGCTCGTGGAGAAGGCCAACGAAGCCGGTGGCGAGGACAACATCTCGGTGGCGGTCATAGATATCCTGCCGTGAATCGCATAGCCGAGGCTTCCCTCATCGTGGGGTCGGCCGTCCTCGCTGCATTGGGTGTAGCGATCGCCAACCTCAGTTCCGGCGGCTCGGTCGACGCCCAGGTTGCGTTGACGTTCGTCAGCTTCGTGGTCTCCTGGGGCGGCTTGTGGGTGACCGTTCGTCGATTGACCCCAGGTGCCAATCCGTACCTACTGCCGCTGGCCTCAATACTGTCGGCTGTCGGCATGGTTGAGGTCTATCGCCTCAACCCCTCACTCGGCTCGCTCCAAAGGTGGTGGCTCCTCACGGCAGCCGCTCTCGGGTCTCTCACCATTCTCTGGTTGCGCGATGGAACGGCCGTCCTCCGCCGCTATCGCTACCTGCTACTGATGGCGGGTGTCCTCCTGCTGATGTCACCGCTGCTGCCCGGTTCTTTGCCGCTCGGTGGTGTGACGGTCAACGGATCGCGACTCTGGTTGCGTTTGAATCTGTGGGGTGACTCTTCGCTCCAGTTTCAGCCGGGAGAATTGGGCAAGTTGGCACTCATCGTCTTCTTCGCCAGCTATCTCGCTGAGAGGCGCCAGGCTCTGACGCTGGTTCACCGCAAAGTCGGGACCCTGGAAATACCCGAACCCCGGCAGCTGATGCCGTTGCTGGTTGCATGGCTCGCGAGTCTCATCGTGATGGTCTATCAGCGCGATCTCGGCGCCTCGTTGTTGCTGTTCGCAGTCTTCATGGCGATGTTGTATATGGCTACCGGTCAGGCCGTTTTTCCTCTGACCGGCGTCGGGCTGTTCGCCATTGGAACAGCCGGTGCCTTTCAGGCATTTTCCCACGTGCAACGCCGCTACAGCGCATGGATAGCGCCATTTGATGACTTCGAAGGGGCGGGATATCAGATTGTTCAGAGCCTTTTCGCCATGGGCTCCGGGTCGATCGCAGGCTCCGGGATCGGGCTTGGCCGACCTGATCTCATTCCCAGTGCCGCCACCGATTTCATCTTCGCCGCTATTGCGGAAGAAACCGGCTTCGTAGGTGCAGTAGGGGTGCTCATCGGCTTTGCGCTTCTGGTCGCGGCGGGGTTCGGCATCGCTGTACGGAGTCGGGATCCTTTCAGGAAGCTTCTGGCCGCCGGAATCACGACCGTGATCGGCGTCCAGTCGATCATCATCATCGGAGGTGTGACCCGGCTTTTGCCCTTGACCGGAATCACGCTTCCGTTCATGTCGTACGGTGGGTCATCGCTCCTGTCGAACACGGTGGCGCTTTCGATTCTCCTGGTGATATCACAGGAGGAGCACCGTTGAACCGATCGATCCGGCTTGTGGCAGCAGGTGTATATCTCTTTTTTGGCCTCCTCGTTCTGATGCTGACCTACATCCAGGTCATTCGGGGCCCTGAATACCGCGATGACGAACGCAATCCTCGTCTACTCGCAGCCAGGGCAGGTCGCGAGCGCGGTCCTATCGTCGCTCGCGACGGTCGACTCATCGCCGAGTCTCTCGAGGTCAGCAGTCAGACGGCTGCGTTCGAGCGCACGTATCCCTTCGACGATTTGTTTGCCCACCCCGTCGGATACGCCACCTTTCTGTTTGCAGAACGCGGCCTCGAGTCAGAACGGAGCGCAGACCTTTCGTCGAGCCGCAACCTCACGTTCTCGGGCATGATCGATGAGCTGCTCGGCCGCGATACGGATGGGCAAGGACTTCGTCTCACGCTTTCGCCTGAATTGCAGGAGGCGGCTCGAGCCGGCCTGGGCACCCAATTGGGCGCGGTTGTAGCTATAGAACCCTCTACCGGCGAGGTACTCGCCATGTATTCGTCTCCAACCTACGACCCGAACCAGCTCGTGGCGGGTGACACCGCATACGGCGACGCGATCAACCGCGACCCGACCAAGCCACTGCTCGATCGAACGCGTGCCGAGTTGTACCCGCCCGGGTCGGCATTCAAGGTCATCACGACAGCGGCGGCACTCGAGTCAGGGACCGCCAATGCCCGAACTCTCTTTGAGGACGTTCCCGAGTTGATCCTGCCGGGCTCCACCTCAACCATCTCGAACTTCAACCAGGGACTCTGCAACGGCGGTGAACCCGTCACGCTTGCCGTGGCGTTTGCCAGATCGTGCAACACCGTTTTCGGACAACTCGGACTCGAACTCGCAGAAGACGACTTCGTTGACATGGCTCAGGCGTTCGGTTTCAACCAGGATCTGGGTCTCGATATGGAGCTGATTGAATCGGAGATACCGACCGATTTCACGAGCAACCGTGCGGGAATGGCGCAATCGGCGATCGGAGAGCGCGACGTACGTGCGACGCCGGTTCAGATGGCGATGGTCGCAGCGACCGTGGCCAATGGCGGGATCAGTATGCAGCCCTACCTCGTTGCGGAAACTTTTGAGCGAGACCTCACCGTCATACAAACAATGCAGCCTGCGATCAGAGAACGGGCCATCGGGCCCGGGACCGCCGCCGCCCTCAAGGACCTCATGATAAACACCGTCAATCAAGGTACCGGACGCTCTGCAGCGATCGAGGGCGCCGAAGTCGGCGGCAAGACGGGCACTGCCCAAGGACCGGGCGGCAACCCTGATTTGTGGTTCATAGGCTTCGCGCGAAACGATGAACGAGCGATCGCGATAGCAGTCGTCGTAGAGGATGGCGGCCTCGTTGGGGCAGACGGGACCGGGGGGGCCGTAGCTGCTCCTATCGCACGGAACGTCATGGCCGCATGGCTCGCAGGATCATGATCACCGGCGACTCCTATCATGATTCTGATGTCGTCGGACGTCCTATGAATCAGCAACTATTAGCGGGCCGTTATCGCCTTTCGGAGCATCTGGCTCGCGGGGGCATGGCTGACGTCTGGGAAGCAGCCGATCAGCTTCTCCAACGACGCGTCGCCGTGAAGATCCTGCACGCTGCTCACTCCTCTGACCCCGCCTTCATTCAACGTTTCAAGCGCGAGGCGATGGCAGCAGCCAACCTCAGCCATCCGAACATTGTCAGCATCTTCGACACCGGCGAACAAGAGGGCGTTCGCTACATCGTCATGGAGCTGGTCGAAGGAAAGACGCTGCGCGACATCTTGAGAGCTGATGGATCGGTACATCCCCGACGGGCGGCAGAGATCGCCACCGAGGTGGCTGCGGCACTGGAAGTCGCCCACCGTGGAGGTCTGGTGCACCGGGATGTCAAACCCGGCAACATCATGCTGCGGGGCGACGGCAGCGTCAAAGTAACCGACTTCGGCATTGCCCGGGCTTGGGACGATTCAGAGGAGCTCACGCGCACCGGTGCCGTAATCGGCACGGCGACCTACTTCAGTCCTGAACAGGCGCAAGGACTGCCGGCCGACGCCCGTTCCGATATCTATTCGCTAGGAATAGTTCTCTACGAAATGCTGGCTGGACGAACTCCCTTCTCCGGTGAGAGCCCGGTATCGGTCGCTTATCAACACGTTTCTGAGTTTGCTGCTCCCCCTTCGACGATCAATCCTGACGTTTCTCCCGAACTGGACGCCATTGTGATGCGCGCCCTCGAAAAGGGCCCTGCCGACAGATATGCCACTGCAGAGGCGATGCGCGAGGATCTCCTGCGTTATCTGCAGGGGTTGCCGGTAGATGCGGCCCTCAATACCGCGATGGCAACCCGTCTCGTGGACGCACCGCCTCCTCCTCCTCCCACCGCTCCACCCGAAGAGGCTTATCGGCAGGCGATACCGATGCCTCCGAACCGTGGGGTCTCCTGGGGCGTGATCCTTGGAGTTATTGCCGTCCTCATTGTCACCACAGTCGGATTCATCTTCGTTGCACAAGGACTGTCAGAACCAGACCCCGAAGCCCTCTTGATAGACGTACCAAATATCACTTCTTTCACGCAGGCTCAGGCTGAAGAAGCGATTCAGGACGCCGACCTTCGGATCCAGACAAGTCGAGAAGCTTCAGACGAGATTTCGGAAGGTCTCGTGATCCGCACGGAGCCCCCGGCGGGTGCCAAGGTCGAGCCGAAATCGACGGTTCGCGTGATCATCTCCGATGGGCCTGAAACATTCGCTGTGCCAAGAGTCACCAATCTCGATCTGGAAACGGCCAGGGCAGAGCTGATTGCGCAGAACCTCACTGTGGAAGTCGAAGAGGTCAACGACGTCCAGGTGGTTGCTGGAATAGTCATCTCGCAGGATCCGGCTGCGGGGACAACCCAACTGCGAGGAACGCCGGTGCTGTTGACAGTCTCAAAGGGGCCGAAGGAGGTGGTCCTGATCGAGTACTTCGGTTTCGAGGAGGCCCAGGCAACGCTGGCTCTGGCCAATCTCGGGATTGAGGTCAGCAGGGAACTCGAATTCCACCCCACGGTGCCTGAAGGGATTGTGATTCGCACCAATCCTGCGGCCGGCACCGTTGTCAACGAAACGGACCCGGTCACCGTCATTGTGTCGCGAGGCCCGGAACCTGTTGAAGTTCCGAATGTGCTCGGCGATCAGGCCGACGCTGCGCGGAATGCGATCGAGAGCCTGAATCTCAAGTACTCCGAAGGCGAGCCAACCGAGGTACCCATCAATTCGGGATTGGGCGGAACTGTCCAAAGCCAATTCCCGACAGCCGGTGTGCTCCTGGAACCCGGAGGGCTCGTCACGGTGAGCGTCGGATTCGAGCCCGAACCTCCCCCCGAGGAACCTCCGCCAAACGGAGACAGCGACGGCTAGCGACAAGACCCAAGAGGACCTTCGGGCAGGCGCCCACCGTGACGCCGTGCAAGCGCTCTTGACGTGGTGGTCTGGCCACCAACGCAACGTCGTCTGGCGGGACGCCACGGACCCGTGGGTCATTCTCGTGGCGGAAGTCATGTCGCAACAGACCCAACTCGACCGTGTCAACCAACGGCTGTCCTCGTTCATCGCGCAATTTCCCACCGCCGAGGCACTCGCGGCAGCCAGCCGCACACAGGTATTGGCGGCCTGGAGCGGGTTGGGATACAACCGGCGAGCGGTGCGTCTTCAAGATGCCGCACAGCGAATCGCCGAATCCGGTTGGCCCCGGGATGCCAAGGGCTTGCAAGAGCTGCCCGGTATCGGGCCCTACACGGCGGCGGCGGTGGCAAGCCTGGCATGGGGCGAGCCGGTGCCCGCGATCGATACCAACCATCGGAGGGTGCTAAGCCGGTGGGTGGGGCGACCTATCGGTGGAACCGAGCTCGCCGATTTCGCGAAGTTCTTGATCCCCGTTGACAAACCTGCCGCATGGAACCAGGCCATTATGGATCTGGCGAATGCGGTCTGCCGACCGGAGCCGCGCTGCGGGCAGTGTCCGGTTACGGCCTGGTGCGCCGATCCGACCTTGTACGTTCGACCCACCACCCAACCTCGATTCGTAGGCAGCACACGCCAGGCCCGAGGTGCGATTCTCCGCTCCCTGGTGAATAGATCGCATAGCTTTGATTCACTCGTCGAAACCACGTCGCTCCCTTCCGGGCAACTGAGCGCGGGGCTCTCCAGTCTGGTGGAAGAAGGGATGGTCGTATCAGACCAGGATCAATGGCGGATTTCGGATTGAACGCGAAACATGGGCCCCGATCGCGAGGGCCCATGTTTCGATATTCGAGTGTTGAGTTAGCTCGTCCGCACCAGCTCCTTGGGGCTATCCGGAACAGCGAACTCGTCTTCACGGGCGGCCCAGATCAAGCCGAGCCCGGCCAAGGCAAAGGCCAGACCAAGCCCGCCGGTGATGCCGGCCACGCCCAGACCCAACTGCAAGGTCGAGTGAGTGACGGTTCCGACACCGAGTTCGGCGATCAAGCCATGAGCGGTTCCGCTCCATGCGGCTCCGCGAGCCGGCCCCTCCAACGGATGCCTGCGATCGAAATCGGTCCAGTACTTACCGTCGACCTCGACCTCGTACGTACCTGCAGCAAACACCTCACCGTTGTACTCGACATCCTCATCCAGGACAACCGTCTGCGTGCCGTGCAGCGTGTGGTAGGTAATCGTCGCCATCTGGTACATGTACTCGCTGGCAGTGTTGACCAACGGGTTGTCGGGGTCCAGATCGGACTCGACAACCGGGTATGCCCAGGCATCGGTCAGCAACAGCATGATGGCGTCGGCACCTTCGGTAGTGCCCCGGTCGATCAGCTGTCCATCCTCGTTGTAGTTCAGCGTGACATTCTGCGATCCGCTGAAGGCCTCCAACGAGCTATAGCCGTCCTGCACCTTGGCGAAGGCGACTCCGCCTGCGATAACAAATATCATCCCCACGATCGTGAGAACGATTCCGAGACTCTTAAGGCGCTTCGCCATGAGATTCTCCTTTCCTTTCGGTAGTGGTCTTTTCGGTTTGATCACTTTGTGAATACTTTCACAAGTATTTCGTTTATCGACGATTCCTAATAGAGACTTGAGTCACACCGTGCGGGATGAAAGGCCCTCAGGTGTGCTACTGACGACCAGGTCATCGATATGTTCGGCGAACGCAACCAGGACCGATGGCCGGCCGTAGTACCACTTCCTGGAGCCCTCCCGCTTCACCGCCACCAATCCGGCTTGTCGAAGGATGCGGAGATGCTCCGAGATCGTCGACTGGGCCAGCCGGGATTCGGAGACCATTTCCTTGACTCGCAGGGCATTGCCATCACACAATCGATGCAAGAGACGAAGACGCACGGGGTGCGACAATGCTTTGGCGATCAGCGCCACCTCGCTCTCACCCAGGTCCAACATATTCGATCCCTGTGAACGAACGGCTTCGCTCTCCTGGCGACCTGGCAATGCTCGTTCGGTAAGTGCCATTTGTGAACCTTTTCACAATCTTCTGCCGACACTATGACCGAGCACGCGTATTTGGACTAGAGCCATCGGTCCCGGAACAACCGGACGGTTAGTCTCAAACCATGACCTGGTGGAAAAAGCTTCTCAGCATCTTCAAGTCCGAGGCCGCCGACGTAAAGGAGGGTCTGTCGAACGTGGGCAGGTCTCTCGACGCCGAACTTGCGAAAAAGGAAGCCGAACTAGCGGCAACGCCGGCTGAGCGTATCGACATGATCCTCGAAGAAATCGAGTCAAACGATCCTCTTCATGAGATAGAGGCGAAGATCAAAGGCTCGCAGGCCGAGCTCGATGGCATAGACGAAGTCGAGGAAACGTCAACGACCGCGACCGATCGAGATCCCCCGGCGGACACGTAGCTGCTCGCGACAGCTCCGGGCGACAGGCCAACTCGTCCGAGACGTCAGACGAGGAAGTTCTTTAGCAAGCTCCGAGAAGTCAGACGAGGAAGTTCTTTAGCAAGCTCCGAGAAGTCAGACGAGGAAGTTCTTTAACAAGCTCCAAGACGTCAGACGAGGAAGTTCTTTAACAAGCTCCGAGACGTCAGACGAAGAAGTTCTTTAGCAAGCTCCGAGAAGTCAGACGAGGAAGTTCTTCAACAAGCTCCGAGAAGTCAGACGAGGAAGTTCTTTAACATCGCCATGCCTTCGGTGGTCATGATCGATTCGGGGTGGAACTGCACTCCGACAATCGGAAGATCCCTATGGCGCAGACCCTGAACAACTCCGTCTTCTGATCGGGCAGTCACCTCGAGGACGGACGGCAGCGGTTCGTCGACAGAAAGCGAGTGATAACGGGTTGCGATGAACGGGTTGGGCAGTCCGTTGAATATGCCTTCGCCACTGTGCTCCATCTCCGAGGTCTTGCCGTGACGAGGCTCGGGCGCTGCGACGACCGACCCGCCGAATGCGACGGCGATCGCCTGGTGTCCCAGGCAGACCCCTAGGGTGGGAATCTCGGGGCCCAGCTCTGAAATCCACTCGATTGAGTATCCAGCGTTCTCAGGCCGGCCAGGACCTGGAGAGATGACGATGCGATCAGGCTCTTGCGTCCGTGCTGCAGCCGCATCCATCACGTCGTTGCGAACGACTTCAACGTCGGCACCAAGCTCACCAAAATATTGGACGAGGTTGTACGTGAATGAGTCGTAATTGTCGAGGACGAGTACGTTCACCCGCCTACGGTACCACCGCTATCCAACAAGTCCCCCAGCAGCTCGTAGCTCCAGATCACGGCAGTCAGGAGCATCAGCACCAGAATTGACATGATGGCGATCCGGACCGGCCTACTGCCCGGTAGCCGCTCGAAAAGCCAAATCATGTCGCCCCCAGGATGGCGGCGTTGGGCCCGGCGACCAGCTCGGCAAAGACGATCAATCGTTGCCGCGAAGAGAATTTCGGATGGCAGGTAGTGAGCGTGAGCCATGCCCCATCGAGAGGATCGGTAACCCAGAGCCCGGTTTGGGGAACGATGCACAGCCCTTCATCATTCGCACATCGTTCCGGGGCCTCCCGCACAACGTAAGTGTGAGTACCTATCACTGAGTCGACTTCGATCGTGTCGCCGGCCGCCAGCGCATCCAGGTTGTGAAACGGCGCGCCGTACGTAGTCCGATGACCGCTTATGACGGCATTTCCGGGTTGACCCGGTAACGGGGTGTCGGACATATGCCCCGGTCCCTTCTTCAGGGCTCCACGCTCGACACCCTCAACCATCGTCACATCGACGTCGATCTTGGGAATCCGAATCTGAGCGAAAGCGTCGCCAGCCGGTGCAGAGGGTTCAATCAACAGAAAAGCGGCATCGTTTCCAGCGTTTTCGACCGGGTCGGTGCCATCAGTACCGAACGTGAGACCGCTGAATGGATCGTACACCTCGTCCAACGGGACCTGATCGACCTCAACCGCAGCAAAGCGGGATTCAAGGGCCGCTTCGAGCTCGGCTTGATCCCGTTCAGTGAGGATATTCGTGAACCACAACTGGTAAGCGACGAACCCGAGGAGGTAGACGCCCATCCAGATCAACGTCCAACCCAAGCCCCTGACAATGGATATGACCGATGACGCCGATGCCCGAATACCAGATGTTTGTGAGCGGGAGGGTGGGCTATCTAGCTGAACCATTGCTATTGTCCTTGGTCATGGCGCGACCTCAAAATAATCGAAGCAAACCATTACGGGAGAATCCCAACACTCCGCATAAGGAAGTCGAAGCCGAGTCGAGCAAGACCTATGTTGGGATCATGCTCGGACTCTTCGCTATCGGCTCGTTGCTGATCATCCTGAACTACATCGGAGCCTTCCCCGGCGGCGCAAGCTCATGGTGGTTCGTCGGAGGTCTCGGACTGATTGGTGCCGGCTTCGCGATGATGCTCAACTTCAAGTAGCCAGAGAAACTCAGTTCAGTTGTCGATTTGGGTCTTGCTCGTTCGTGGTCTTGTTGAGATCTCGTGTTGACATCTCGAAAGGAGAGAGCATGGCTAACTACGTGTTGGCATACGAAGGCGGGAGCATTCCCGAGACCGAAGCAGATCGGGCCCGGGTGATGGAGGCGTGGAACAGCTGGTATGGCGAACTCGGTTCCGCCATTGCCGACGGAGGGGCACCCTTCGGGCAGGCGAAAAACATCGACGGCAATGGCAGCGTGTCCGACGCCGGAGCGGGACGCCTGACCGGCTATACCGTTATATCGGCCGACACCATCGAATCCGCAGTGACGCTCGCGAAAGGTTGCCCCATCTTCGACGATGGAGGCACCGTGAGCGTTTACGAGACGGTCGATATGTGATAGCCAATATGGCGGTTCGAGAAAGGGCGCGGGAGCATTGGCTTCCGCGCCCTTCTGCTCCGTCAGGCGCGAGTCGAGTTGTCCACAGGCTTATCCACACCTGTGGGTAATTACAGCTTTGTAATTACCCCTACAACACGCCCTCTCAAGCCGGGATCATCTCCTCGCGACAATGGCGGGGCGCGGCGGCATCGTCGTCCTGGGCCGCCGTTATGGTCAACTTCATACCGCATACCGAGCACCGGAAATTCCGACTGACCTCGATCAGGTCGTCAGGATCGGGTTCGGGCGGAGCCGGCGTCGCGAGAAGTCGAACCGCCCAGACCGCAAACGCCATGATTCCGACCCCAATGGCGACAGCAATGACAAATGTTGACAAAGTCACGAAAGGCTCCCATGAGAAGGTGCCGGTCCCGACATCCTACGAGCCGGGTCTAAACTATCACCGTTCGGGGATGTAGCTCAGCCTGGCAGAGCACCTGGTTTGCAACCAGGGGGTCATCGGTTCGAATCCGTTCATCTCCAC
>JAHEJY010000001.1:0-50675 GCA_024638625.1 Actinomycetes bacterium | reverse complement strand
TGCCGGTCCCGACATCCTACGAGCCGGGTCTAAACTATCACCGTTCGGGGATGTAGCTCAGCCTGGCAGAGCACCTGGTTTGCAACCAGGGGGTCATCGGTTCGAATCCGTTCATCTCCACCTGCGGGCGGCTAAGAGGCAATGAGCGCCTCTAGCCTCCACGTCTCTCACGAACCGATGACAATATCTGCTCGGTCTTCGCCCAAGGGCTCAGACGGGTTCGAGGCAACGCCGTAGGCGTTGCTCAGGAGTTGCTCCGCAACTCCCATCCTCCACCTCGGAACACAACACCTCCACCCCCACCAGCGCCACAGAGGCAACGAGATTGCGGGGCCTCCACATAACTCACTAACCGATGACAAAACCGTCCTCGTCTCGCCCAAGGCTCAGACGGGTCTGAAACCGTTCAGCTCCACTTGAGGGCGGGCTAAGAGGCAATCATCGGCTTCGGCCTCCACGTCCCCGGTTCAGCGGCCGTGTTTCCAGTAGCCCCGGACCGTGACGTCGCGCCGCTCGAGGCCGCGTTCGTCGAAGTAGAACTTGCGAATGCGGTGCATTGATGCCGCCTCGCCGGCAACCCATACCTTGACACCTGGCGGAGTTTCCGTCTTACGCAATTGACGCTCCAGTGATGTTCCGGGGCTCTGTCCATCAGGGCGTACGACCCAGGACAACATTCTCGATTCGGATTCCGGCAGCGGCACTGTGGCAGCGGGGTCCCTGACCTCGATGATCGTGTCCGTGGCAACGTGAGGCGGAATCTCGGCCAACAGTTGCCCGATAGCCGGCATCGCTGTCTCATCGCCGCCGATCACAAAGGCCGCGGCGTTCTGGTCAACTGAATACCCGCGCCCGGGCCCGGAGATCGCCGCCTCACCTCCCGGTTTCACGGCTTGGACCCAATCCGAAACAACTCCTCCTTGGTGATGAACGATATCGAGCGCAATCGAGTCAGGTTCGCTCTCGAGTGGGGTAAACGTTCGGATCGAGGGTCGTGATCCGTCGTCGAACAAGAACTCATTGCCGTTCCATGTCGGCACAACAAGAGACTGATCAGGGGCGGGCGGTAGGAGCAGCCTGACGCTGCTCGCAGGCGCTTCGATTACAAACCCCTCGAGCGCCTCACCCCCAAGTCTCACCCGGGACAGATACGGGGTGATCGTCTGGACACGAATGACGCTCAATCGGCGAAACGTCGGTGGTTCGCGTCGTATTGGGGCCACATCGTTGGAACTTGTCATGGTTTCCGCGTTGTCCTTCCGGAATGGAGGCGATCTCATACCCAGGGTTCTAGGCGGCGATAACCGCCGCTTAGAACCCTGGGTATCGCCGAGAGGCTATTCGCTTACGTCGCTGATCGAATCATGGACGTCGAGTGCGCTTTGCCGTAGCCCAAAAAACCGGCGTTTTCGGCTTGACGGATCGATCGATTGCAACTTTGCTGATGAGTGAGGACGTCTCACGATTGCAAGCAATGCGAGACGGTGGAGTTTATGAAAAAGGGCATCTTTCTGGCCCTTGTGGCCATCCTGGCCATCGGGGCGTATGTGTCAAGAACGCAGGCCGGATTCGGAAACGCCGGTCAGATCTTTCAGGACGGAGTTTCTGGCATTTACGGAACGTTCGTCGACAGTCTGGCCAATGGAAACGTCATTCTCCTGGCAGTGGCGATCCCGTTCCTGATCCTCCTGTGGAGACTCGCAAAACTGGTCCTGACCCCCAACAAATAGGACGCAGCCAAGCAAGTCTCACAGGAGCATCGATCGCGTCATCCCACCGGCCTGACGTCACCAACGTGATGTGAATGTGCAGCTCGTCATAATCCGAACCACGCTCGCTCTCCGATTCGTGCGCCCTGGCCCTTGACCCAACGAACACGTCAGTCATCGACGATCCCGCACGCCGTCGAAACACCTGCTGTGTCAGATTGTTGACTCCG
The DNA here is from genome assembly GCA_024638625.1 of Actinomycetes bacterium. Classification (GTDB taxonomy): domain Bacteria; phylum Actinomycetota; class Acidimicrobiia; order Spongiisociales; family SHLN01; genus JABDOU01. Next base: position 48,736 of record JAHEJY010000001.1, on the reverse strand, counting down.
GGGACGGGATCGAGATTCGACCCTAAAGCTATTTCATCCCCTGCCGATAGCCCCCGAGGTCACCACTCACGGGTGACAAAGGAGATGCACAGAACTATGTCAACGGCAATAAGACGACAAACAGGTCACTTGATCATTGCGCTCGCGATTCTCGCCATCGTGGCGGCAATTCCGGGCCAAGCACTGGCTGCCAAAGGCGGCAACGGCAACGGTGGTGGTGGCGGCGGCGGCGCAAAAGCCTCCATCTGGATCGAGGACACGTCCGTCCAGACCACCGCAGCAGCCGAAAGCGCCGATGCTGGCATGTACTACATGGGTCAGGTCCTGTTCGGACACGATGCAAGTACAACCGATAGCGACAACGGCAGAGGGCCGTGGATCGAGCTGCGCTGCGAGCAAGACGGCGAGGTCGTCTATCGCGAGTGGCGTGCAGGGTTCGAGGGCGGTTACTTGTACGGTGAGCCCCACAACCTTGGGCCTTCACTGGCTTGGGACGGGGATTCCCCGGCCGATTGCACCGGAATTCTCGGTCATTACAGCCGGAACTTCAGCAAGTTCATGACCGACGCAACCGTCGAATTCCAAGTGATGCCGTAACCAACTCCGATAACTCGGATTAGAGGGCCCGGTTTCCGCCGGGCCCTCATTCGTTGGGTTCAAACAGCCACAGGCCCGACTCTTCCACCCGGAACAAGCGCGTAGCGGTCTCAGCCGTCGGAGCATACGAGCCTTCCGGCCAAAGACCCGCTTCGATCGCAACGCTGGTACGGCCGTGTGGCGTCGAACCCCACTCCAGGTATTCGATGATGGCCGCCGGGTTCTCAAAATCGCGAGACGTATAGAGGGCTATCTCACCGTCGGATGGGCTCAAGATACCGAGCGCTGCGTTTGTCATAACGACGTTTTCGAGGCCGTTTCCATCGCCAACCGCCACTCGGACGGTCGAACCAGGCTCGACAACCGCGTCGGGAAGCTCAACGTAGTTAGGCCGCTGACAAAGGAATAGACCTGCCAGGGTCACGGGTACGTCAGTGAAGTTCGTCAGCGAGATATAGCCGTCGGGGCCAAGGCCAACTTCGTCGATCGCAAAAAACGAGCTTGCTCCGATCGGTTGTGTCTGGACCGGAATTGTGGTCTCGCTGGCAATTATGGTCGGTGCCACAGCTGTGGTGGTACCGGGATCGGCGTCGTTGCTCCCGCTGCATGCGGCACCGACAATTGCGACCAAGACAAGGATCACAGACGTACGCATGGCGCTGAGGCTACTCCCGAATACCGTGCAACCACTCTCGAGCTTCCCGGGCATACACGAGAGCATGCCTGGTTTGCTGCCAGGCACCATCTATTCGCCTTCGTTGACAAACCCGACGAGATCTACGGGCAGAACAGCCCATTGTTGTAGTCGTCCAGGATCCCGTGCAACTCGACGGCGTCCTTATATAGGGGATCCTTCGACCTCAGGTAGCTTCCTGATCCGGTGAAGTCGACGACGTCCAGCAGCGCGTGGCCGGCCTCAGCGGCCTCCGCTGCGAGTGCCGACTTACAGGCGTCATTGTCCTGGTTCAACTCGTAGGCCAGCAGGCTGCGCGCCAGCTTGTAGGCGGCATCATTGGCCCTCACCCTGTTGCTATCGATGTCACGGTGCAGCAGGATTCTCTTCGCACTCACGCAGTCGTCACTCGGCAGTAACGGGTCTCCTCCCAAGGTTCCCAGTGTGAGGTCGCCAAGGAAGTACTCGTTGACCTGGAGCAACTCATCGAGCGCCGTGATCTCATCGTCAGGGTCGCCCGCCGTTGCGTTCTCCCACTGGTTGCCATTGCTGCAAGAGCTCCAGTTCGCCCAGTAGCCAGGCGTACGCGGCTCGCCGCCCGGCGCCTGATTATCGACCTCGAAGGCCAGCGTGCTACCCGCGGTGAGCAGGTACTGTGTGTTGGCACCGAAGTCGATACACCCGACGCCCACATTCTGGTTCTGAACATCGAAGACGCTGTATTGCGTCGCTGGCTGCCCGTTGACTGTCCACACCTGCAGCCATCCGGCTGAGGCGTTGGTTGCCAGTTCACAAATGGTGTACGTGTTGTCCGGGTCCAGGTTCAGGTTGTCGAAGTCGAGGACTCCGTCAACATCGCCCAGCGTGCTGTCAGTCGCCAACGGGTTGGCCAGGAAGTCCGGCAGTTCGCCTTCGTTCGGTCCGTCGAAGATCGCGAATTGCCAGTCGAACGTGTCATTGACGACGCCGTCCGTGAGCTTCAGCAGCTCAACCCGACTTCCGACCTCACACTCGGCCGTGGCCGACTTCTCGTCGGTGTTATCCAACCCGTAGATGGCAGGCAGCACCCAGGACGCCGTCACCGTGTTGGAGACGGTTGTTTGGCCGCTGAAAGGACCGTCTTGGCTGACGGGGAGTATCGCATTCTGCCCGGCTGGCAGGTTGAACGTCCCGATCCCGTCATCTGCCGTGATGATCAGCTCCACGTCGCCCGTGTTGTCGATCGTGACATCCCATGTGGCCGGGCCCTCTTGCGGCACCGGCTCGTTGGTGCAGACCTTGGCAACCGTGAAGTCCGGGCGGATCAGATCCACCGTCGCCGACGCCTCAGCATCGAGCATGTTCGGGAAGCCGTCCGGTGAGCACGACACGTTTGCCGTGTTCTCGTACGGATCCGCATCACCCTCCTGGACCATGTATCCGACCTGGATCACATGCTGACCACCAGAAACCAGCGTCACGTCATCGTCCACACCCACCACCGCATCGGTGATCGTGCAATCGAGCGCCGGACTGTCGTCCGAGCTGGTGTTGTCCAGCGTGATCGTGTAGTCGATCGTGTCACCCGCCTTGGAGAAGGCGTTGCCCACGGACTTGTCGAACTCGATCGATGGTTGGAACAGGTTCACGTCGTGTGACGCATCAGCCGTCAGCACGTTGGGGAACCCGTCCACTGCACATGACACGTCAGCCGTATTGGTATACGGATCGTCCGCACCCTGCGGGATCGCCGCTGATGCGTTGATCTCCAATGCCGGGTCTCCAGATGCCAACACATCCACCTGGTTGACGCCAAGGGCGTCGTCGGTGGTGGTGCAGGTCAGGTCCGGTGTGTCATCCGACGACGTGTTCGTCAGCGTGATCGTGTAATCCGTCAAGTCACCGATCTTGGACACGTCATCACCCGTCTTCTCGAACGTGATCGATGGCTGGAACAGGTTCACCGAATGCGAGGACTCGGCCGGGAACGAGAGCGAATTCGGATCGGCGGACTCCGTGTACTCGATGGTCACGGTGTTCTCCAACGGATCCGGATCGCTGTTCTGCACGGTGTAGTCATACGTGATCGTGCAGGTTGCTCCGGGAGCCAGGCTGTCTCCGCAGTCGCTGCTGTCGATCGCCACGTTGGTCCCATCGGTCAGGTCGCCGACGAGGCTGTCGATGATCGACTGCTTGTACAGCGTCGCCCGACCGGTGTTCTCGATGGTGACCGAGTAGTTGACGTCATCGCCAGCCTTCGAGAGCTCGTCACCCGTCTTTTCGACCTCGATACCGCAAACGGGAAAGGATCCGATGGCGAAGTCCTTTAACTGGGCACTTGCGGACTGCGAGGAGCGGGTTTCGGCGAGGAACGTGCTGAAGCAACCAATATCTGTCTGATCGAACAGCTCGGTGATATTGAGTCCGAATTCGACCAGGGCCCCCGGTGCGTTGTAGTCGTTTGTCCCGTCCTTGTCGACATATGGCCAGGGTGGGGACTCGCCAGCGGTTGAATTGAGCACACCACAAACGGCGTCGCTCGGACCAGCGGTGGCACAGCTGGCACCTGGGTTGGTCAACACAAGACCGACAGGCTTATTTCCGGCAAGCGTGTTATCCCATTCATAGACAGCTATAGCGTCGACTTTGTTGCCCTTGAGTTCCGCAGCGACGAAGATGTCGCCGTCACTATGGTCGCCGACGAACCCACCACTCGTACCGCCGTTGAGCGGACCAAGGGTCACCGGCTGCCTGAAAAACCAGAAGCCGATAGTGTTGGAACCGCTGTTCTCGTAGGAGTCAAGCCCGAAGTAGAAGATGATGTCGTCGCTCCCCGGCTCTTCATAGGCCGCCGCGAACGCATTGACAATGTCATTCTTGTCCGGAACGACGTCATTGACCGTGTCGTAGAGCCACGGTCCAGCACCGCCACTCGCGCCACTCCCGTCCGCACAAGGATCTTGAATACACAATGTGTCTTTCGACCCGCCACCCGTGAAGAAGCTCGATTCATTGGCGGCGAACGTGTCCTCGATGAATGCGATGGCGAAGGCATCAGAATTGTCGCCGGCCGGCGTGCCGTCGATGACGTCGGCGTAGATATCCGCCCAATCGTCTGCTCCAAGTTGATTGGCGCCATCGTTGACCACGTTGGCCGCGCCGGCTCCGTTGAGAACATCGAGCTCGAACAGTCCGTTGTCGTGAACTGCCAGTGCGATGCCGCCAAACAGGAGTAGCGACGCCATGGCAACTGCTCCGACTAACACGCGTCGGGACCGGATTGCCCGTCCAAAACGGGTCGCTGGGTTCGGCCTAGATAGGCGCTGTGATCGCTTACTCCGCATGACGGTCTGCTCCCTCAATTCAGCGAGAAACCCCGTTCCCGGGGGCTTCTCGATAGGTCCCTACCAGCGCGCGTTGGTCAGGTTCCCTTGCATCATTGAGGGTTCGCGGCAATCAACCGAGTGATTGGTTCCCGCTCGCCGTCATGGTGTCCGCCTATGCCGGAAGTTAGCAGAATGTCACACTCCGTGCTGGAAGATAGACGTGACAATCGATCACCGGCCGTGGTTTGGCGAGCCCAGCACTCGCACCGCAGATGCGAGCTAAAACAGTCACGACCAGGCCCGTTCGAGCCGAAGGCGAGAACACAAGGAGCACCCCGTCCGAGCCGAACCTTGAGGAAAAAACAAACTGGTTCAAATCCAGGACATAGAGGGGCAAAGAGTGGAGTTGCGAAAGGAACCCGACGGGTTCCCCAACTCCCAAGGAACCCAAAGGGTTCCCGCCTAACGCTCGCACCGAATGTGACAGCACAAACAATACGTTTTGAACCCATGGAGTTGCATCGCAACTCCCAAGCAACGCCGGAGGCGTTTGCCTTCGAGCCGAAGGCGAGAACACAAGAAGCATCCCCGTCCGAACCGAACGGTGAGGACAAGGGACAGGTCAAATCCAGGACATAGAGGGGCAAAGAGTGGAGTTGCGAAAGGAACCCGACGGGTTCCCCAACTCCCAAGCAACGCCGGAGGCGTTGCCGTGGGCCTACCGCTCGAACGAATGTGAGAGCAAGCAGAATCGTTTTGAACCCGTTCGAGCCGAAGGCGAGAACAAGAAAGCATCCCCTGGTTCAAATCCAGGGAGTACACCGCGATCGCGGTGAACACTCTCGGTTCGTGGGCCTACCTGGATTTGAACCAGGGACCTCATCCTTATCAGGGATGCGCTCTAACCAGCCTGAGCTATAGGCCCGCACAATCGCCCAAGGAGGTTCGAGAAGCCTCGCTTGCCCCCATGGGAGGGCGCGATCATACCACTCCCCTTCCGACCCCTCCCAACTCCTCGAATCACAATCCAGACGCCCCGATCGACCGAACCGCTCAGGCTTTGGGCAAGATCGACCGAATTCATTTACTATGGCCTGGCGCTGCACTTCTACCGGAAAAGAAACATCCGAAAACCGGGCAAACGGTTGGACTTTGCTTCATATGCTGAATTGAAGTGACGGGGTATCTACCTCGGGTGCACGAGATGCGGGACTACCAGAACACCGGAGACCTTAGAACATGGTTAGCAAGCCGTCAGAAAACGAACGTCGAACTTTCGACACGACCCGTCGCGGATACAACAAGGACCAGGTAAACGCATTCTTGTTCGAGCTCGAGCAGAAGCGTCACGCAGCTGATGCGCGCATTTCGCAGCTGGAAACCGAAGTGGCCAGAGCCCGCCAGGCCGGATCCCCGGCCGACCTCGAGGCCGAGATGCGCCGTTTGCGGGAAACCAAGCTCGCCGAGGCCGAGCGTCAGTCAAAGGAAATCCTCGAACGCGCCCGCAAGCGCGCCCAGTCCATCGAAGATTCTGCCCAGGATCCAGACGTCGCTTCTGCCGAGATCCTCGCTGAAGCCAAGGCCGAGGCTCAGCGAATTCGACAAGAGGCCGAGCGCGATGCCAAGCAGATCAAGCGTGAGGCTCGCAACCTTCTGAGCTCGAGCCAGCGACAGGCCGAAGAAACCCGCAAGGAGATCCAGAGCTCGCTCGCCGAAGTGCAGTCGCAGGTGGCCAGGGCTTCCCAGGCAAGCCAGGAAGCGAAAGCCATCATCGCCGACGCCGAACATGAGGCAAAGATCGTCCATGAACAGGCCGAGGATGCCAAGGAGCAGGCCGAAGCCATTCGTAGAGCGGCCGGTAGGGAGGCCGAGCGCAAAGCCGAGCAGATGGTCAATGCCGTCAAGGCCGAGGCCGAAGGTTTGCGTACTCGCGCCCAGGAATCCCTTTCGACAGCTCAGGCCGAATCAGAGAAGCTGATGGCTGACACCCAACGCGCTGCCGACGACTTGGTCAAGGAAGCTCAGCAGGTACGGGCCAAGGCTCAGCAGGATGCCGAGCAGAGCGTCAAGGATGCACTTGCCAAGAGCCAGGCTCAAATCGAGGAAGCGCGCAAGGAGGCTGAGGCCGCCAAAGCCGAGGCAGCCCGCATCAAGAGCAGCGCAGCCGAGGTCAAAGCGGCTGTCGAAACCGAGACTGCTCGCCTTCGTTCGGAAACCAATCAACTCCTGCGAGAAGCCAAAGACAAGGAAGCCCTGCTCGCAGACGCCGAGCAAGCCGCACAGGCGCTTCGCACCGAAACCGAGAACGATCGCACGCACGCTCGCAAAGTCCTCGCTGACGCCCACAAAGAAGTAGCGGCAGTCCGTCAGGACGCCGAGAGCCATCTCCAATCGGCCAAGCAGCAATTGGATGAAGCCAAGAAAGAAGCTGCCAGGGTTCGAGTAGAGGCCGCGAACCTCAAGTCAGAGAGTGCCGCGATCCTCGAAGGTGCCAAGCAAAAGGCCGAGGAGCTCAAATCCGAGGCCGGCTCGATCAAGGCTGCCGCTCTCGAAGATCGCAAGAATGCAGAACACACTATTCGCGAAGCGACGTCTCTCAACCAGCAGGCGAAATCGGCACTGGCCGACGTCGAAACGGAGCAAAAAAGGAAACTCGCCGAAGCCGAGGCGCAGGCGAAAGCGCTCGTGAATGAAGCTGAGCATCGGATTGAAACAGCGAAGCGCAACGTCGTCTCGATTCACGAGAACGCGCTCACTGTCAAGACCGAAGCGAGCGCTTTGCTCGAACAGGCGAATGCCCGCATCGCCGATGCAGAGCAAAAGGAGGCCGCAGCGGCGGAGCGCCAAAAGGACGCGGACGAGCAGATCCAGAAGGCTCAAGCACTGCAAAAACAGGCGGACGAATCGATCGCCAACGCCGAGAACCGGGCTAAGGCCATCACCGACGCAGCCGAGTCTGAGCTCGGCAAGAGCAAGCAAGCGGCAGAAGACGTCACTGCGAAAGCGCAGGAACTGTTCGACCAGGCAGCGAGCCTGCAAAAGGCCGCTGAGTCTGCCAAGGCAGCAGTTGAGGCGGAATTGGGTCAAGCAGCGGTGGCAAAAACGGAGGCACACGACCTCCTTGCCGCGGCTCGGTCCAAGTCGCAACTCCTCGCGGGACAGGAAGCAAAGGCAAAAGAGGACACAGCGAGAGCTGCAGCCCTCATGGCAGAAGCAACGAAAAGGGCTGATGCGCTGAGAGATGCCGAGTCCAAAGCTGCTTCCGTCTTGGCAGGGGCAGAGGCCAAGAGGTCCAGAACCGAAGCTGATGTGGAGGAGATGCTCCAAGGAGCCCAGGCGGAGGCGGATCGCTTACGAAACGCTGCCGAAGAGGATCGAAAGGCTGCAAGGGGCGTCCTGGAAACTGCCAAGAGCGAGAGCGCCAAGACCCTGAAGTTTGCGGAGGAACTCAAAGCCGAGACCGCCCATTTGAATGGCGAAGCCAAGAATCTCGTTACTTCCTATACGAAGCGCAAGGCCGAGATCGATGGAGAAGCCGAGACCATACTCGCCAAGGCGATCAATGAGGCGGAGGCGATCCGAGCCGAGGCCGCCAAAACGCTGTCCGATGCGCAAGAACAGTCAGCAAAACTACTCGACCGGGTCAAGGCCGATCAGACCGATGTAACCAGGCGCGAGGAAGCAGTAAAGGTCGCAGAAGCGAACGTCTCAACTGCCGAAAAGCGCGTCGTTGAGGCTCAGGGCAGACTCAACAAGATCAATACGGATCTCGCACGCGAGATCAAACTGCTGGAACAGACCAAGGCTGAATCCGAGCGGATTCGCAACGAGTCGCAGGCCGCCGCCGAGGAACTGACCCGCTCCGCCGAATCTGAGGCTGCCAAGGCAACCGCCGAGGCAGAAGAACTCAGCAAACAGGCCAAGGCGGCCAGGGCAGAGGCCACCCGACTCCTCGATACCGCCCAGCAAGAAGCGACGGTGCTTCGTGAGTCTGCGGAGCAACTCCGGGTATCGGTCGAGCAGGAGCTCACCGAGGTCCGGGCCAGTGCAGATCGTTCTCGCGCTGCTGCGACCGAAGAGCTCAATGCGATCAAGCAAGAGCTCTCCCACGCCGCCGAACAGCTGTCGGAGCGTCACGGGGAACTGAAGCAAGTCAATGCCGAGATAGGCGTCGCCAAAGAAGCCGCCCGGGAGGAAGCTGATCGCATCAGGTCGAGCGCTCAGGTCGAACTGGCCAACGCTCGAGAGGCCAACAAGGTTGCGGCCGAGAAGGTACGTGGCGCCGAACAGGTCATGGCCAATGCTGAAAGCCGCCTCGCCGAAGTTGCCGCCGCCGAAGGCATGGTTGCCGAGTCCAAGCACAAGGCCGAGGAGATCATCCAGGCCGCCAGAGACGAGGCCGCCCGCATCACGAAGGGCGCCAATGAGCTCCTTGACAAGGCCGGGTTGGATGCCCAGGAAGCTGATGGCGCCAGGGTTCGAGCCCAAGAAAAGGCGGAGGCCGCCGAAGCTCGGCTCTCCGAACTGGAGGCAGCCGCCGAGGGTGTCAAACGCGAAAACGAAAACCTGAAGGCACAATCCGACGAGATCATCCAGAAGGCACGGGCTCAGGCAGACCAGATTGTCACACAAGCCCGGGATCGAGAGGCGGACGCACGCAAACAAGCCGTCGCCATTCTCGAAACTGCTCGGCTGGAGGCTGAGGAGCAGACCAGAAGCATTCGGGCCGACGCCGCAGAGCGGGTTGCGGCGCTACAACGTCAGTCGGACGAAGCCACAGTCGAGGCCGAACGCGCCAAGGCGGCCGCCCAGAAGCAGGCTAAGGAGATGATTCAGAAGGCTCGCGACGAAATCGATTCCGCCCGTGCAGAACTCGCCTCGGTGCGCGAAGACGTTGTCAAGGCAGCCGAAGAACGAGCTTCCGAGATCGTGACATTCGCCCAAGCCGATGCCGAGAAGATCCGTCTCGAAATCAACGATATGCAGGCTCAAGCCCGACGGGAGACCGGGGAATTGCGCCGCAATCTCGAAGAGCGCGAGTCCGAGCTAGCGGCTCGACAGGCTGTTGTAAGCGAGAAAGAACAGTCGCTCGCCGATGCCGAGCGCCGGGCAGAACGCATCGTACAGAGCGCAAGGGAGTCCGCCGAAGAATATCTCTCGGCGGCAGAGAATCGGCTGGCCGAAGCTGAAGCCACTCAGAGATCAGCTGCTGAGGCGGTCGAGCGCATGCGTGCTCGACTGAAGGGGTCGTAGTAGTCCCTGGAGGGAGCTACGTGGAGAGGCCGTTGCGAAAGCAGCGGCCTCTTCTGATTCCGGACCCCTGAGTCACATCAGGCTGATTCCGTCACCGGGCTGCGGTGCGGTCGTGCCGTTTTTCGAAGACAGCGGTGGCGAGTCCCATTGACGTCGCCGCTTCCAGGAATGGCTCGGCGAAGTTCCCGGCCCACCACAGACCGGCTGGTAACCCATTGCGCGCCATGGCGGCAGCGCCGGCCGCCAGGGAAAGTGCCGATAGATATTCACGATCGTCGGACACACCCAGGGTTCTCGAAACAATGCCGTCGCTCACCAACCCGGAAAGCGTGATGACGATTCCGGCCCACGGCCCTTCCACCGGAGCTCGCAGCCTCCGGGTCTTTACGGGACCCGGGGGAAACCACTCCTTGTCGGTTTCTTTCGCCCACAGAGGGCCAACCGGCCCCGGAAACTCCACGCCCTGCCCGAGACGGAATGGTCGGCCCGGTTCAGTCCACGCAACCGAGCCTTCCAGAACTTCGTCAAAGCTCCCTCGCAGCTCTGCCAGTAGAGCGTGCACCAACCCGGATCGAAGGTTGGCACCGATGAGAGCAGGAACCTGGGCTTGAATCAGTTCTTCGGCAATCGCAGAATTATCCAGATCATCTGCGCTCACGACAAGCGGGATTCTGGCGTCGATCGCATCGATCAGCATTGGTTTTACCGATGCGTCGTCGGTCACCAAAACGTCATAGCCAAGAAGGTCATCGATGGGTCCCAGACGACGATCGTGAGGAAGCCGTGGGTTCGATTTCCAGATCCCTATCCCAGCCAAGTCAGGCTCGCCGAGCAAGGCCCGCACGGCACGACTTCCAACTTCCCCTTTTACGTGAAAGGCGATCCGCACTAGCTGTCAGATGGCTTCCAGGAACCGGTCGACTCCGGTCGTGAGGCCGGACGCTCGAGGTAGGCGACGACGGCAGCCGCCGCAGCCGCCAGCAAAGCAAGGATGAGATTGTTCGTACGCATCATGCGATTGTAACGAGATCGTGGAGATGACCGTAGGCCGGCCGCGCCTGTCAGATCGGCGTCGACGGCGGCTAACCGAGAACGGTCTCCTCCGTCTGCATTGATGCATGATCCTGGCGTTCCGCCGTGGTGTAATTCGCAGGCGAGCGAACCGGGGCCGACGGGCGGGCCGCAACCGGCTGCGGTAAGACCTCCTCGAGCACAACAACCTCGATACCGCCGACGATGTCTGAAATCAGGTTGTAAAAGACAGCCATCAGGGTCGATACACCGCTCAGCAAGATCGCGGAAGTGATGCACATGAAGAGTACGGCGCGAAACAGGTTCTCACCCTCGAGGGTTATCGGCTCGAACAAGCCGAATCCATTGATGAAGTCCAGAATCGTGTCTGGAGTACCCGCATTGCGCAGAAGGCTCCACATAATCACTAATCCCAGCAACACCGCCAGCATCACGACCGTCCACAGAACCAGTGACACCTTCAGTACGGTCCAGGGATCGATTTTTCTGACTATCCGTCGAACTCGTCGGACCGCCATGCTCACCTCGTCTTGATGTTGGGATCGGTCGATAGTGTACCGACGCTTTTACTCGAAGCCAGGGTTCCCTGCTTCAGTGACAGATTGATTCCAGCACTTATTCATCGGCTTCTTCCCGTGGGACAAGGGCAAAACCGGAGAGCGTTGCGCCCTCTTCCAGGCTCATGACGTTGACTCCCTGTGCCGCTCTCTTCTGCCTGCTGATCTTGTCGCTCGGCTGACGGATCACGATGCCGTCGCTGGAAATAACGAAGATCTCGGTCCCCGGGGCCACCGCCCTCGCCGCCACCAGACTGCCGCGTGAGGCGGTTGTCTTGATGGCTTTGACGCCGATGCCACCGCGTTTCTGCTTCGGGAACTCTTCCATTCTGGTCCGTTTACCGAAACCCTGTTTGGTGAGGATCAGAACCTCATCACCTTCTCCGTCGCGGGCAACCGACACAACCCGATCGCCTTCGCGCAGTTTGATCCCTCGAACCCCCTGGGTGTCGCGACCCATCGCGCGGATGTCACTCTCGGCAAACCGTATTCCCATACCGTCATTGGTAAACAGCAGCAGATCGTTGTCGCCATTCGTCATCCTGACCGCCACGACCTCGTCGTCGCGTCCGATCTTGATCGCTATCAACGTGCTCGAACGGCTGTCATAGTCGGAGAACTTGGTCTTTTTCACCTGACCCTTGGCTGTTGCGATAACGAGGTACTTCCAGCTCTCGTAATCCCTCGTATCGATGACGGCTTCGATCCGCTCATCAGGCTCCAACGGCATGACCGCCTGGGCCAGTGTGCCGCGTGCGGTGCGATCCTGTTTGGGAATCTCATGAGCCTTGATGCGATATACCTTGCCGCGGTTGGTGAAGAACAGCAGGATCGCGTGAGCCGACGTGTGTAGGACAGTCGTCACCACATCATCTTGCTTGAGTTTGGCCGCCTTTACTCCCCTGCCGCCGCGTCCCTGAACCCGGTATACACCGGCGGGAACTGCCTTCACGTAGCCGGCATTGGTCACGGTCACAACGAGGTCCTCATCGGCGATCAGATCCTCGAGTGAGAAATCTCCCTCGTCGGGGATGATGCGAGTGCGACGGCCATTTCCGAATTTTTCGCGGATCTCCTGGAGGTCGTCTGCGATGATCTTGCGCTGCTTGGAAGGGCTCTTGAGAATGGCTTCCAGCCTCTTGATTTCCTTCTTGAGTTCTGCCTGTTCGGCGCGGAGCGTCGTTACGTCCTGGGCCGTCAGTCGACGAAGCGGCATATCGAGAATGTGGTTCGTCTGGATCTCGGAGAGTTTGAATTCCTTCATGAGCGCGGCTCGGGCCGCGGCGACGTCCTTCGACTGCCGAATGATCTTGATGACCTCTTCAATATTGTCGAGAGCGACGAGGAGGCCGTCGACAATGTGAATGCGGTCTTGCTTCACCTTCAATCGGAACTTCGTCCGTCGCTCGATGACCTCCATCTGATGATCGATGTAGTAGCCGATGGCGTCGGCGATGTTGAGGGTGCGGGGGACGCCGTCCACGAGTGCAACGAAATTCACGCCAAACGTGTCCTGGAGGGGCGTCATCTTGAACAGCTGATTGAGCACGACGTTCGGATTCGCTTCTTTCTTCAGTTCGATCACGATCCGCGTGCCGACCTTCCCGGACGACTGGTCGGTGAGAGCCCGAATCCCATCAATCTTCTTGTCCCTGACCAGCTCGGCGATCTTCAGGACGATCCGATCGGGGGACGACTGATACGGAAGCTCGGTGACAACAATCGCGATGCGGCCTTTCTTTATCTCCTCGACGTCGGCCTTGGCTCGCATCCGGATGGATCCGCGACCCGTCGTGAGTGCGCTCCGCAAACCTTGATTCTGCAAAATGTATGCGCCGGTCGGAAAATCAGGCCCCTTGATGAACTGCATCAATTCTTCGGAGGTCGCATCGGGATGATCGAGCGTATGCGTGATGGCGTCGACCACCTCCTCGAGATTGTGGGGAGGAATGTTCGTCGCCATGCCGACTGCGATCCCGGTCGAGCCATTGACCAGGAGATTGGGAAATCGGGACGGAAGGACGACCGGTTCCGACGATTTGCCATCGTAGGTGTCCTTGAAGTCGACCGTTTGTTCGTTGATACCATCGAGCATCCGCTCCGCCAGCTGCTGCATACGGCACTCGGTGTATCGCATCGCCGCCGGGGGATCATCGGGTGAACCGAAGTTGCCCTGCGGTTGAATGAGGAGATAGCGCGTCGCGAAGTCCTGGCCGAGACGTACAAGGGCGTCGTAAATAGCGCTATCGCCGTGGGGGTGATAGGAACCCATGACATCGCCGACGACCCTGGCACACTTGGTGAAGCCCGTATTCGCTCGCAGACCGGTGTCGTGCATCGAATAGAGGATCCGCCGGTGGACCGGCTTGAGGCCATCCTTCACGTCGGGCAGGGCTCGGGACACGATGACCGACATCGAGTACTCGAGGAACGAGTCGCTGATCTCGGTTCTGATCGGAATTGAGGGTGTCTCGGTAACCATCGGGTCGTCCTAAATATCGAGAAAACGCACGTCTTTGGCGTTCTTCTGTATGTACGTGCGGCGCAGATCCACATTGTCTCCCATCAACCAGCTCACGATCTTGTCCGCTTCTGCCGCCTCGGTGATCTCGACTTGCACCAGGCTGCGGGTTTCCGGATCCATCGTCGTCTCGCCCAACTCAGGATGGTTCATCTCACCAAGGCCTTTGAACCGGGTGGGCTTGTTCTTTCCGCTCTTTCCTTCTTTGCTTTTCAGCCACTGTTGGAGCTGGGCCTCGTTCTTGAGGTACGTGTACTTCTTGCCGTCCCTGACTCGATACAGCGGAGGTTCGGCGACGTAGACAAAGCCGGCCTCGAGAAGCGGGCGCATGTGTCGGAAGAAGAAGGTGAGCAGCAGCGTTCTGATATGCGCTCCATCGACGTCGGCATCCGTGAGGAGCACAACTTTGTGGTAGCGCACTTTGTCGGTATCGAAATCCTCGCCGATACCGCCGCCGATCGCAGTGATCAAGGATTGGATTTCGTTGTTCTGCATGATCTTGTTGATGCGTGCTTTTTCAACATTGAGGATCTTGCCGCGGATCGGCAGGATGGCCTGGGTATGGGAATCTCGGGCTTGCTTGGCGGGGCCGGCTGCCGAATCTCCCTCTACGATGAACAGCTCACTCTCCTCCGGCTTACGGCTGGTGCAATCCCAGAGCTTTCCCGGTAAGCCGGCGCCATCGAAGGGGCTCTTCCGCCGAGCCAGATCCCTCGCCTCGCGTGCGGCAAGGCGTGCGCGGGCAGCGCTGAGACACTTGTCAACCACTCTCCGGGCCTCGCCGCTGTGGCGCTCCAGCCACTCCGGCAGAACCCGGTTGAGGGCTACCTCTACGTACGAACGAATCTCGGTGTTACCAAGTTTGGTTTTGGTTTGTCCTTCGAACTGAGGCTCCCGCACTTTCACATTCATGACAGCCGTCAACCCCTCACGGATGTCCTCACCCGCCAGGGCCGGATCCTTGTCCTTGAGGAGCTTCTTGGCTCTGGCAAAGTCGTTGATCGCCCTCGTGAGAGCGCGGCGGAATCCTTCCTCATGGGTGCCGCCCTCATGCGTGTTGATGTTGTTTACAAAACTCTGGACTGACTCCGTGTAGCCGGTAGTCCATTGCATAGCGATCTCGAGTTCGCTGTCGTCTCCGCGATCCTCGATCGAAACGATGTGCGAATGGAGGGGCTCTCGAGATTGATTGAGATACTTGACGAAGTCGTTCAGGCCGCCTTTGAACTGAAAAGAAACGTCTTCGCGTTCCGGGTCGCGATCATCGGCGAAGCGCACCTCGAGACCCCGATTGAGAAAGGCCAATTCACGAAGCCGGGTTTCGACGGTCTCGTAGTCGAACTCGTGCGTATCGGTGAACACGTCCGCTGAGGGCCAGAACGTGATCGTTGTACCGGTTTTCTTCGCAGCCTTGCCCTTCTTCACCGGACCTGTGGACTTGCCCATCTCATACGACTGAGTCCAGATGAAGCCATCGCGTACGACCCGCGCCTCGAGACGGGAGGAAAGCGCATTAACAACCGAGACGCCAACGCCGTGCAATCCCCCGGAAACCTGGTACGCGCCCTTTTCGAACTTGCCGCCCGCACCGAGTCGGGTCATGACCGTGGTGAGGGTCGACTCTTTCGTTTTCTTATGCCTATCGACAGGAATACCCCGACCATTGTCGGAGACCTCGCACCCACCGTCGTCGAGAAGCCTGACTTCGACCCGCGTGGCGAACCCGGCCATGGCTTCATCGATGGCGTTGTCAACCACTTCCCAGATGAGGTGGTGCAGGCCCCGCGGACCGGTAGACCCGATGTACATGCTCGGACGCTTCTGCACGTGTTCGATGCCCTCGAGAACTGCAATGTCGGCTGCGGTGTACTTCGCATTTGCCGCACCAACCGCTTTTGAGCCCGCTTTCGCCGCCGAACCTGGTTTCTTGCCGGCAGATCTTCCGTTTCTGGACGAGCCGGACTTCGGCCCGCTCGCCGCCGGCGCACTCTTCGACCCTGGCCTTGACTTCGACGTGGGCTCCGCCTTCGTCGCGTTCGCGGCGGACGCACTGTCGGTTTGATCTGTGTTCTTCGCGGCTGTCATCTAACTCCTCGGTCGTGCTGCATCCGGGATTGGGGTATCAAAGCTATTTCGAGTTGCCGGCCAAACCCGACTGAGATGCGAGCTGTTGCCTGATCCGTTCGGGTTCGTTCGGCGCTGACTTCGTTGTTGGGGTTGGGTTGTGCGGGTCGATTGGTGCGGATTGATTTCGTGGTCGCTGATAACGTGATGGGGGCTTCTCCCGGTCCCCCTCGATCGCAGGCGTCCCGTCGGCTGCTGTCTGACGCGTCTCCGACGTCGCTCTCGATACGTTTCTCTGAGATGGTCTGTGAGATCGTTTTATGACGTGCTCTGAGGACCGTGTATCGCGGAAATACACAGCTGTGATTATAGTCCGCACACCGCGTCGTTCCGGCGTTTCCGTCCGCTCGAGTGGACTCCCGACCGCCAGAGATTTCCACCGATTTCGCCCACTAACCACAGGGTTTCCCACAGAGTTATCCCCAGATTCTGCGAACGGGCGATTTGGCGCCGCAATAGTCATGGCGCGCGGTCGACAGTAACGCGTACCGCGGTCACCTCATCGCTACCGAAGGCGCCGTTGATGGCATCCATCAGCTCACCAACCCGGAACCGCAACAGCGATGCCGTTGCCCCATCAGGGAGCGCAACTACCAACTCCCCCCGCTCGAGCCGGATCGGTCTTCCGTGCTCTCGCCACACTTCGGGAACCAACGTGTCCCAATCAGCCAGGACCGTCAGATTCGAGGGCGTCGCAGCGCCCTGGTCAGCGAGATGCTCTACGACGCTTTCGAGAATCTGAGCAAGGGGTTTCATGGCCGGATGATTCATGGCCGGATTGGTATCAGCCGGCTGTGACACGACTTTGCCCTCCGTCCATGGTCACATCCCACATCCGTCCTCCGACCGGGACGTCCTCCCGTCGGGCGGCCGTTATGAACACCTGGGCTCCGGGCAGCCTCTCCAATAATGCTACCGACCGGGACACATCGAGTTCAGAAAAGACGTCATCGAGGAGCAGAATCGGAGCTTCCGAAAAGGTATCTCGCAACAGGTCAAACGTCGCCAATCGCAGGGCGAGCACAATCGAACGTTGTTCGCCCTGACTGGCGTGAACCCGGCCGTCCCGGTTACCAAGCCGCAATGATGGGTCATCACGATGAGGGCCCCGTGTCGTGATCCTCCTCGCCAGATCGATCGGCCGTGACTGCTTCAGAGCGGTCACAAGCTCGGCCGCCAGCGTCTGTTCATCGTGAGCTTGGCCGGAGGCCCACTTGCTTTCGTACGACCATTCCAGCTCATCGTCGGATGCGCTGAGGTCCCGATAGATGGAAGATAGGAGCGGAGCCATGAGGTCGATCACCTCCATGCGACGAAGGTGCACACGGGCACCCGCCTGCGCGACCTTTTCGTCCCACGTGCCGAGCTCCTGATCATTCGGCGTGAACTCCTGTTTCAGCAGGGCGTTGCGTTGACGAACCGCTTTTTCGTATTCGCTCTGATCGGCTATGGCGGTGGGGTGTAAATCACCGGCGACGTCATCGAGCAAGGTGCGCCTGACAGACGCACCGGTCTTTACGATATTCAGATCGTCCGGAAGAAAGGTGACTGCACGAACATATCGGCGGAGCTCGCGATTGCGACGGGGACGTTTTCCGTCGGCCTCAACCTTGCGACGGCCCATTCGGGGCACGGAAATGCCGATGACATGTGATCCTGCTGAGGCCTCGACCTCTCCCCGCAAAATCGCCACTTCACCGTCCAGTGAGACCAACGCTTCGTCAGGAACACCCCGGAAGGATCGCAGGTAGCCGAGATAGCCGATCGCTTCCAAGACTGCAGTCTTGCCTGAACCGTTCGGACCGATGAGAAGATTCACCGCGCTGTCGGGCTGGAAATGGAGTTCCGAATAACTTCGGAAGTCGCTGAGCTGCAACCACAAGAGCCGCATACCGGCCTAAATACGAACTGGCATCAACAAGTAGGTGAAACCCGGGGTGTTCGCACCCCGCAGGATGCCGGCTTTATGTCCATCCTGAGCGTCGAGGACGATCTCATCGTCGTCGACTGCAGTTATGCCATCGGCCAGATAGCGGGGGTTAAAGGCGATCTGGAAAGGCTCGCCGGAGAATGTGCCCTCGACCCGTTCAGAGGTACCCCCCACCTCCTGGCGGGTCACGCTCACCGTTGCCCCACCATCGCCGACCTCGAGCCGTACCGGGATGTGATCCTCGGCAACCAGTGATGCCCGATCGATTGCCGCCAGGAGATCGCCCTTTTTCACGGTCAGGCTGTTCGGGTACGAGTCGGGAAGCAGTTGTTGGTAATTGGGAAACGTTGCTTCGATGAGCCGAACTGTGAGGGAACCGCGTTCGGAAGAAACGGTCGCCATGCGGGAACCCACCGACAATCGAACCTTGTCATCGGTAACCGTTCGACCGATTTCCTTGAGGCCTCTCGCCGGAATCAACCCTCCGACGGGCAATTCGGTACCAAGCAGATCACGAACCGCAAGTCGATACGAATCAGTGGCGGCCATCCGAAATCCACCCTCGATCGGCTCTACCTTGACTCCGGTGAGCATGGGCCTGGCATCGTCGCCTGAGGCAGCTATCACTACCTGGTTGATGGCGTCCACCAGCTCCTTGCCACCGATCTCACTCCCTGGAGTGCCGTCGCCTGTTTCGATATGCGGATAATCGTCGACAGACAATTGCCGCAGACGGATGCTCGGACCGTGGCCGGTGATCTCGACCTCCGAATCGTCGGTCTTCATGGTCACGGCTCCAGCGGGAAGCTTCTTGACGGCTTCCGACGCAAGTCGGGCGGGAATCAGGACCGTCCCTTCTTCTTTGACCTCGACGTCCAGCGATGTGCGAACCGTCATCTCCAGGTCGCTGCCCGTGACACTGATCCGTTTGCCCGTAACTTCGCAAAGAACTCCCTGCAAAGCATCGATCGGTGATCGAGTTCCTACGGCACGAGCAGCACGAGACAGAACGTCCGCAAGGTCATCTCGTTCAGCTCTGATGTGCACAGAAGTTCTCCTCACTTCTAAGAACTAAGTATTTGAAAGTAATTAAGTAGTAGTTGTAGTAGGCGTTGTGGATTGTGGAAAGGTACCCGAAATGTCGAGAGCCGTGGGCCAGGACACAGATCGCGGCATGTGTAAAGAATGAATGGTTCTCCACAGCCGGTGCTGTGAGTCGCCCGGACCCTGTGGAGGATGGGGACAACTTCTCACGTTTCCCTCAGCTTTTGTGACAAGGCCGTGACCTGGTCGAAGACCTCTTTGTCGGAAGCCATCAACTTCTTGACCCTGTCGAGTGCATGCATGACGGTCGTATGATCGCGGCCGCCGAACTTGGCACCGATCTTGGGTAGCGACAGGTCCGTCAGGTCCCGGCAGAGATACATGGCAATCTGGCGACCACGTACATAGTCACGCCGCCGTGAGCTCCCGACGACCTCGGCTGGAGTTACATCACAGGCGGCAGCCGTTTCGTGGATGATCTCCTCTGCGGTGAGCATGCGGGGCTGGGTTCTGGGCGCCAGATCTTGCAGGACATCCTGGGCCATGTCGAGGGTGATGTTCTCAGCGTGCAGTGCGGCATAGGCAGTGATGCGTGTGAGCGCGCCTTCGAGTTCGCGGATGTTGTCGGAAACCTGACCGGCAATGAATTCAAGTACCGACTCGGGAATCTCGGTTGGGGCGAAAGCAGCGTTCGTCCGGAGTATGGCGAGCCTGGTCTCAACGTCCGGGGGATGGATGTCGGTGAGGAGCCCCCACTCAAATCTGCTACGCAAGCGATCGGGCAACGTCGAGTTTCGAGGATGACGGTCTGATGTGATGACCATCTGTTTGCCGGCGTCATAGAGCGAGTTGAATGTGTGGAAGAACTCCTCGAGAATCTGTTCTTTACCCATGAAGAACTGCACATCGTCGATCAAAAGCACATCGGTGGTTCGATAGGTGTGTTTGAACTGGTCCATGCGCTTCCGGCGGATGCCGTCTATGAAGTCGTTGAAGAACTCCTCTGACGTCACATATCTCACTGTGCGGCGCGAATCGAGTACGGAGACCTGGTGGGCGACAGCCTTGAGAAGATGAGTTTTCCCCAGGCCGGCATCCCCGTATATGAACAGGGGGTTGTAATGGGTGCCCGGTTGTTCGCAGACCGCCATCGCGGCTGCCCAGGCGAAACGATTTGAGGCACCCACGACGAAATTCTCGAATGAATACTTCGGCGCTTCATTTGGGAACCCGGGAAGATCACGCATGTCATGTTCGCCTGTGGCGAATTCGTCTTCGGCGACGTCTAGATCTTCCGGACTGCGGGGCTGTGCCTCGAGTCTGATGTCGAAAGCCTCTCCGTAGCTGGCTTCGACGGCTTGTTCGATGGTTTCCAGATGCTTATCCCGGATCCAACGTACGTGAAAATCATTAGGCGCCGTCACGATGACGACTCCGTCTTCTGTGTCCTCTATTCGAAGTGGCTCGAGCCACGTGTGCCAGGTGACAGGAGTCACCAGCTGTTTGAGAGTCATCTGGAAAGCGTCCCGCGGGGAAGAGTCGGGCTCGCTCGAATCTCCAGACCGAAAATCTGGCTGCAATTGTCCTCCGCATATGTCCGTCGCAGATGTGGCTGCGACCCGTTGAACCGGTCGGTGACCGGTTCCCCTCCAGCAGAGCCGAAATCGGCCCCATCACGCGGCTGCCCTCTAGAACGCCCACGTTTCCACAAACATATCCACAGGATGTGGATAGAACAATCCCTCTTTCTCTCCCCGCCCGTTCGATGCCCTGGTCATATCGTCCTCATGATGTGCCCATGGCCGGGTGTAGTCAGGAGTGCCCGTCCGGACGTAAGTGTGATGAGTCCGGTTGCTTGCGGCGGCGGAGTATAAGAACCTGTTGTCATCCACTCAAGTCCGCCAAAAGTGCGGTTAGATCCGCGTTCACGACGGGCAAAAACTTGCAAACATCGCTCTATTCTGGGCGCGATGGAGACCTCGCCCACGGCTTGGCAGGGCAAGAGCGCGATTACGTTCCGCGATCTCCTCCAGGAAAAGTTTCGCGATATGCGGGCCGGGGGATCTCGTTGACATACGCGAGGCGCCTCCTTAGTCTTGCGGCGACCGCGTGATCTGGAAACCTCATGAAACGCACCTACCAACCGAAGAATCGTCGACGCCAACGTGTCCATGGATTTCGAGCTCGTATGCGCACTCGCGCCGGGCGCTCGACGATAAAACGCCGGCGGCAAAAGGGCCGGAAGCGCCTCGCCGCATAAAGCATCCCTGAGGGGAAGACGTGACTTCGATCGGGTGTACCGTCATGGGAACCGGGTCCGCGTGGCTACCGCAAGCATCGTTGCGATCGAGTCGCCGACTCGTCACCTCGACCATGCGGACGGCTCGGATGATCCCGGGGCTGCTGCTATCGCACCTTCCCGGCTAGCGTTTGTTGCCGGACGGGCAGTTGGAAACGCCGTCGCCCGGAATCGGGCGAAGCGTCGCCTCCGGGAGGCGGCGCGGCTGGCAACGGTGCCAGACGGATGGGATCTGGTGATCTCCGCCCGGGCTGGAGCGGCGACAGAGCCGTTCGACGCGCTGGTGAGACAGCTGACAGAAGGTGTCGCGAAAGCTACCTCCGGGAAGCGTTGACTCGATAGCGAGGAGCCGGGTGACGGGATAGCGACAACGAGTACGAACAACCAGTACGACAACAAGACCCAGCAACGACAACGAGTAGCCACAAACAACCGACAAACCAAGTTACACCGAAGCGAACATACATCCTCATGACCTCATGACCACACACCACGTGACCTCACCGGCCCCCTATCAACTCTCCTTCTGGCTGATGGCAGCGATTCGTATCTACCAGCGATTGCTGTCACCCTTGCTGGGACAGAGCTGCCGTTTTTCACCAACGTGTTCTGCGTATGCGCACGATGCGATCGGCATCCATGGTGCCATCGGCGGCAGCTGGCTGGCCATCAAGCGCGTCGCTCGCTGCAACCCGTGGGGTGGCATGGGCAGCGATCCCGTGCCGTCGGTGGTCGACCCGGTACTTCTCAAAGACGCAGGAGGACAGCTGTGATCGATGCCATCGCCGGTGCCCTCGGCGGCCTTCTTTCCATTATTTTCCAGCTCATTCCGTCGCTCGGCTTCGCGATCATTGCCCTCACGGTCATCATCAACTTGTTGGTGTTTCCCCTGACACTGCGCCAGACCAGGAGTATGCGAGCCAGCGCGGAATTGCAGCCGCAGATCAAGAAGATCCAGGCCGAGTTCAAAGAGGACAAGCAACGCCAACAAGAAGAGCTGATGGCGCTGTACAAGGAAAAGGGAGTCCATCCATTAGGCGGGTGTCTACCCTCCCTGGTGCAACTTCCGGTGTGGTACGGCCTTTTTCGACTGCTCCGGAGTTTTTCGGACACGGGAGATTCGACTACCAGATTTGTGGATGGAAAACTCGCGGACGCCATCAGTGCCGGTGAGACCAGCTTCTGGGGAATGGACCTGACCGAGATACCTTCTCAGATCATTCCAAACGATATCGTTGGCGGCATCCCCTATCTTCTTCTCATCGTGGCAATCGTCGCCACCGGCTTCTATTCCCAGCGTCTGCAGATGGCCAAGCGCGGCGGGAGCCAGAAAGATCCAGATGCCAGTTCACAGGCTCAACAGATCCAGGCGATTCTGAAGTACATGCCGCTCATGTTTGGCGTGATCGGTTTCACCCTGCCGGCCGGCGTTTCGTTGTACATAGCATCGGGGCAATTGGTTCGCATGGGTGGACAGGAAGTTATCGACCTGATGGAAGGGCCGGACTCGCGGGGTGCCGCGGCGGCCAACGGAAAACAAGCCGATCCGGCTGGTCCGGCTGCGGAACCGACCGAGATCGTCGAGGCCAAAGTCAAGAAGCCACAAGGCTCGAAGAAGAAGCAAAACCGCCGAAGGAGGAAGTAAGTGGATTTCGTTGAAGTACGAGGTTCCACGGTCGAGGTGGCCGTCGAGGCCGGTCTGGCCGAATTAGGACTGGATCGGGAACAAGCTGCAATAACGGTGATCGAGGAGCCGGCAAAGGGTTTTCTTGGTCTCGGCTCAAAGACAGCTCTCGTTCGGATTTCTCCCAAGCCGGCGCCAAAGAAGAAGCGCAGCCGCAGTCGCAGTCGCTCGAAAGGACGCTCCGGTGGAACAGACCAGAGCTCGGGCCGACAGGGTCGTGGCGATGACGGCGGCGCCGATCAACGTGATCGCAGCAAGGGCGGCGGCGGAGGTCGCAACCAGGGTCAGCGCCGGTCTGGAGGCGGCTCGAAGGACAATCGGGGCGGTGGGCGAGATGGCTCGCGTGACGGTAGGAACGGGGGTCGGAACAGGCAACAACAAGGCGGCCGCAACCGTCAAGGATCCAGATCGGAGGAACCCGTGGACGTGGCCGAGCAAGCGCAGGTAGCCCAGGACTTCTTGGAGGGCCTGCTGGAAAGCTTCGGCCTGGAGGGAACCGTCGAGACCAGGACCGAGGAAGACATCATCTTCGCAACCGTCACGGGACAACAGACGGAGGCGTTGGTAGGCCCAAAGGCGTCGATTCTCGAAGCAATCAACGAACTCTTGCGAACGATCATTCAGCGCAAGACTCATCGACGGGCCCGGTTGCGGCTCGACATCGGTGGCTACAACGAGCGTCGTCGCGCTGCGCTGAAGATATACACGGAGCGACTGGCCGTTCAGGTGAAGGAAGAAGGCGGCGAGTTGATGCTCGAACCCATGAACCCCGCCGAACGCAAAGTCGTTCACGACGCCGTTGCCGATATTGATGGTATCCGGTCGTTCTCAGAAGGTGAGGAACCCCATCGTTCAGTTGTGATCGCACCCGACTATTCGTCCGGTGATTCCGGTGCGGATGATGCTGGCGACGGTGATTCCGGTGCGGATGATGCTGGCGACGGTGATTCCGGTGCGGATGATGCTGGCGACGGTGATTCCGGAGCCGATGATGATCGCGGCGACTCGTCGCCTGAGGATCGGACGCCGGATGAGTCGGCGAACGACACACCCGACAACGAGGCGAAGTCCGATGAATCCGATGAGGGCGGCGACGACCGGGCCAACATGGATTCGGATGGAGAGTCGGCTGAAGCCGATTCTGGGGACGATGCCGGCGATACACCAGATGCTGCGTCAGACGAAGACGGGTCGGATGGAACGTCCGATGATGCCAAATCCGGCGGTCTTCGGGGCTGATCACTGACTCACGCAACGTGATCTAGTTCTCCATGGAACCGCGACTGGGTCAACTTTTCGACTGGTTGGAGGTAGATCCGACTGCCGACCAACGGGTGCTCCTGGAGCAATATGCGTCCTGGCTGGTCGACGAGGCGATACCGGCAGGCGGACTAGGACCACGAGAGGGATCCCGGGTGTGGACACGTCACATCGGTGATTCGCTCGCGTTCGCTCAGGCGTGGATCGGCGAGCTCTCCCCCAACGAGCTCATCGATATCGGCTCTGGATCCGGTCTTCCCGGTATCCCACTCGCCATTCTGTTTCCCGACTGCCAGGTGACGCTTCTGGATCGGGGAGGCCGGCGCATTCGCCTTCTCGAGCGGGCGGTTCGTGTTCTGAGATTGGATAATGCAGTGGTTCGCGATGAGGACGCAGCAGCGCTGGATGAGCGTTGGCGGTCGATGACCTTCAGGGGATCCCTCCGCCTCAATGACGCTGCGACACTGGTTCGTCGTTGTCTCCTTCCGCAGGGAATCGCCGTTTTCGGGTACAGCACCCTGCCTGAACCGCCACCGGTCCCTGAGCTCGAAGGGATATCGCTAGATCTCCGCGAAACGCCTCCAGGGGTCCTTGGTCATACCGCATGGTTGCTTAACATGCGGTTGCATGACTGAAGCGGGACCCTTCCAGCAGCAACCAGCCGAGCGCGCGACGCAATCCCTGCCCGTTCGGGTGGCGATCATGAACCAAAAGGGCGGCGTCGGCAAATCAACAACCGCCGTCAACCTTGCCGCCGGACTCGCACTCAGAGGTGAACGAGCCCTTGTCGTCGATCTGGATCCTCAGGGCAACGCCAGTTCCGGCCTGGGTGTGGAACGTGATGACATCAAGTATTCCATGTATCACGCGCTGACCGAAGAGATCGACGTCAACGGTGTGATCCAGGAAACGGGTGTCGAAGGTCTGCATGTGGCACCTGCCACGATCGACCTCGCCGGGGCCGAGATCGAGCTGGTTTCGGCGTTTTCGAGGGAAGGCCGTTTGCATCGCGCCCTGGAACGAACTACCGGATATGACGCGATCATCATCGACTGCCCCCCGAGTCTCGGCCTCCTCACCATCAATGCATTGACCGCAGCCACCGAGGTCCTGATTCCGATCCAATGTGAGTATTACGCCCTGGAGGGTTTGACGCAGCTCCTTCAAAATATCGGGCTCGTTCAGCGGAGCCTCAACTCCACCCTGAGCATCGAAGGCGTTGTCCTCACGATGTTCGATTCGCGGACGAGATTGGCTGCAGACGTCGTCCGCGAGGTGCGGGAATACTTCGGTGCTACCGCATACGACACCGTCATTCCACGGGCGGTCCGAATCTCTGAAGCCCCTTCCTACGGGGAACCCATCGAAGTGCTCGATCCTGCAAGCAAAGGCGCTATCGCATACGCCGATTTGACCATCGAATGGAGAAAGCGACATGGTAGATAAGTCCGCCCCGGCCAAGCCGGCCGACAAACGAGGACTCGGGAGAGGCCTGCAGTCCCTGATCCCTCCCCGACCGGAGTCCGGCGATACCGGGTTTGCAATGGTTCGCGTCGATTCCATTGTTCCCAACCCGAATCAGCCCAGAACCCGTTTCGACGATGATGCGCTTCGCTCGCTGGCGGCTTCCATTGAAGAGGTTGGGATGCTACAGCCCTTGATTGTTCGCCCGAGAGGCGGCGGGTATGAGTTGGTGGCAGGGGAGCGGCGGTGGAAGGCTGCCCAACACATTGGCCTGGTAGAGGTTCCGGCGATGGTGAGGGCCGAGGAACAAGCGTGGTCGAGTCTCACCGAAGCGTTGGTGGAGAACATTCAGCGCGAGGATCTCGGAGCGCTGGAAGAGGCTGCTGCATATCGACAGCTCCTGGAAGATTTTGGCTGGACTCATGAAGAGCTCGCTTATCGAGTTGGCAAGGCGCGGCCGACCATTACAAATGCCCTTCGCCTGCTCGGCCTGCCTGCGGCGATCCAGGGGATGCTCGAGCGGAGTGAGATTTCTCCTGCCCATGCCAAAGTCCTCGCCGGCGTCGAAGATCGTGCCTATGCCGAGCATATCGCCAGGCGAGCAGCCGATGAGGGCTGGTCGGTGCGAATGATCGAAGAGGCCGCAAGATCGCGTAGCGGGATTGTTCCGGTGGTGACGGCGAGGAGACAGACCGGACGCCCTGCCGAGATCATCGCCTATGAGGAGCGGCTGAATGAGATGCTCGGCTCACGCGTGAACATCCTGTACAGCGGATCGAAGGGGAGTATCAAAGTTCGTTTCGGATCGATGGAAGAACTCGAGTCGATCTATCAGCGCATCGGCGGTGTGGCCGGATCATCGCCC
The DNA here is from genome assembly GCA_024638625.1 of Actinomycetes bacterium. Taxonomy (GTDB): domain Bacteria; phylum Actinomycetota; class Acidimicrobiia; order Spongiisociales; family SHLN01; genus JABDOU01. The sequence goes on along the minus strand of JAHEJY010000001.1, from coordinate 22,128 downwards.
GATGCGACTCCTGGCTCGATTTCGGATGCGCCCTCCGACTCGCGACCGTAGTCCTCGGCGAGAAATCCCTCTACGCCTGCAATAATGGCGGGCGCCGTGTGCGCACCGAGGTCGTAGACGGCCACGACTACCGAAGGGGCCCGGGTTTCGAGCAAGATCGGAATCGCTCGTCCGACTGATGTCACCCCGAGTTCCTTTGCGATTCTGGTGGCGAGAACGGCCCCTGCCGGGCTGTGGCTTCTTGCGGTAGCGAAATGGTATACGCCTGCATCGTCTTCCACCTGGGGGACCGCCAGCGCAATGACCAGTTCTGCATCGAGCAGATTTGCGCGCTGAGCGCGGCTGGATTCATCAGGAAAAACGTCGACGGCGCGCGAAAGTTGCGGGTTGGCGCCGTGCTCCTTGGCGAGTTGCAGCGCCGCTCCTGCGGCATCCCACGCCATCACCGCCTCGAGGTCCGACCGGCAGAAGGGATCGAACAAGATCCGAAGGTTGGCCATGTGCCGCGGCTTGCTGCGCAGCCATTCGCGCTCTCTGAGATCTTCGCGGCTCGTTTCACCGATGACCCGTCCGACGAGCGCAAGCTCACTCCAGACGAGAGGACCCACGACTCCATCGGAGACGATTTCCCGGTTTTCCTGGAACTCGAGGAGGGCCCGGTGCGTGTTGGGTCCGAAGATCCCATCTTCTTTGCCTGCGTCGAATCCGAGCATGTTCATCTGTCTTTGAAAATCGGCAACGTCGTCGCCTCGCATCATGGGTCGGCGGTAGTAGAGGTAACGTTCGCCGAGCCGGTATCCCGCTTCAACGAGGTGACGCCAGGTGTCGCGTCCGACGATGCCGTCTTGTGCCAGGTTGCGCGAACGTTGAAAAAGTCTGACCGCTTGATCGGTCCCGTCAAGAAACTCTCCTGGAGCGTCTGGTTCACAGTCGTAGCCGGCCGCTCGCAGTCGAGCCTGGATATCGGTTACGGCCTCGCCGGAGTCGTTTCTTCGATAGAGCTGCACAACCCCAATGCTAAGCCAGGGTGCTCAGAGGAATTCGGAGAGCTCCGCCAGGATCGCCTGCTTCGCCCGCGCTCCGACGATGCGCTTCTTTTCGACTCCATCCTGGAAGACGATCATCGTGGGAATGCTCATGACCTCGAAATCCCGGGCAGTGTCTGGATGTTCATCAACATTCAGTTTTGCGATCTCGATTGACTCCTGTTCGCCCGCGATTTCTTCGAGCGCCGGGCCGATCGCTTTGCAGGGACCGCACCATTCGGCCCAGAAATCAACGAGGACCGGCTTCTCGCCATTGATCAACTCGGTGAACGATTCACCGGTCGCCGTCAATGTATTTTCACCCATTCATAACTCCTGACAAACATGAAACCCAGAACGTGAGTTCTGGCTCGTGGCTGATCTGAATGACCAATCAGGTTGGTCCCAGGCTATAACGCACGAAGCGACATTGTATTCCGTGCCGGGCGGCTATTGCTCCTGTTCGGCCAGCCAGCGCTCCGCGTCGATGGCGGCCATGGATCCGGTACCCGCGGCGGTAACGGCTTGTCGGTAGTAGCTGTCGGCAACGTCTCCTGCTGCAAATACGCCGGGGATGGCGGTTGCCGTTGACCGCCCGGGAAGCTGGATGTAGCCGACATCATCGGTCTCGAGCTGGCCCTTGAAAAGGTCGGTGTTCGGACGATGACCGATGGCTACGAATACACCGTCGGTGGCCATCTCCCGCCGTTCGCCTGTGACAGTGTCCTCGAGGAGCACACCCGTCACACCATCGTCGCCCAGCATCTCGACGACGATGGTATTCCAAAGAATCTCGATCTTGTCGTGATTCATCACGCGGTTGGCCATGATCTTGGATGCCCGAAACTCGTCGCGACGGTGGACCACCTTCACCTTGGTGGCAAACTTCGTGAGAAACAACGCTTCTTCCATGGCCGTATCACCTCCGCCCACGATCACGACTTCCTGATCGCGAAAGAAGAATCCATCGCACGTCGCGCACGCAGACACTCCGCGGCCACGCAGTTTCTCTTCGCCGGGTATGTCGAGCCACATCGCCGAGGCTCCGGTCGAGATGATGACGGTTTCTGCGCGATACTCGTCTTCGCCGACCCAGACGCCGAACGGTCTTTCAGAAAGATCTACCCGGGTGACGTCATTTGAGACGATTCGGGTTCCGAACCGTTCGGCCTGCTTCCGAAATTGCTCCATCATCTCCGGTCCCATGATCCCATCGGGGAATCCGGGATAGTTCTCGACGTCGGTCGTGAGCATGAGTTGGCCGCCGCGTTCGAGACCTTCGATCATCAAAGGATTCAGCTCGGCCCTGGCCGCGTAAATCGCCGCGGTGAGCCCGGCCGGGCCGCTCCCGATGATGATCAGTTTCTCTACATCTGTCATGTGGTCTCTTTCGGTGTTCTCCTGCTCCATAGCAACGCACCGGCAATGACAAATAATCCGCCAATGATGGCGTAGAGATACTCGACCGCGATCCAGGTCGATAGGAGACGAATGATGCCGACGAGGATGAACCACACGGCCATGAGAACCAGGACCACCGCAACAATCCCGAGCGCCACCATTCGCGCCCAGCCGGCGGCTCGATCAACCGTCACCGATCGAACTGTGGTTGCGATCTGCTCCAAGAAATCGGCCACGCGGGCCGGCAAGTCCTCCATTGCGGAGAGGTTAGCTACTTGTCCAACTCGAAAAGCAGAGAGCAGTCGGCGGTGTCGAGCACCTGGACAGAGGCTTCGAGCCCTCGTTCGATCTTGAACATGACCGCGTTGAGCCGATCGCCGGATTCATCTGCCCACCGGCCGAGGTAGCCAAACGTCACATCCTCCGAATCAATCTCGTCACGGCACAGGAGGTTTTCGGGGTTGTATGGTCTCGGTCCCGGGGGAGTTTCGGCCAGAAGATCTTCGACATCGGATTCTCTGATCACAGACACGTCTTCGACTGCCGCAACTCCCGAGCCATCTTCCGGTTCGGGAATGGCCTGGAGACTCTCCGCAGCTGCGGTAGCCGGTGCGCTGAGCGACCGATCCTCGTCGGATGCGGCGCTTTCCTCCATCATTTCGGCCTGCATGGTTGTTGTGGCGGCCGCGTCTGCAGCCACGCTGGAGGCCGCATCATCGCCCGCGGTTCCCAGTCCACCAAGCACAAAGCCTCCTGCGACCACCACCAGCAGCAGACTCGCGGCAACGCCGCCGATTCCGGCCCAGTTCGATCGAGACCACCTGCGTTCGGGCATCTTGAACCCGAGAAGGTTGGTGCGGCTGGAGGCTTCAGATCGAATCATTTCGCGCAGCGCGGCGCGCTCATCATCTTCCATGGTCACTGCAGGGGCCGTGGCGAGCATGGCGTTCACCGAACGTTGATCCTCGATCTCCTGATACTCAGATTCTGTGAGCTCGGCCGTGAACCGTTCGACGGTCGCTTCGTCCAGCAGGCCGGCAGCGAGATCGAACAAAAGCTCGATGCGTTCAGGCGAATTGGGTTCAGGGAAGGGGGGGTGGTCGGCGCTCATGCTCTCTTCATCTATCCACGGTCGTCTCTTGGAGGTGTGGAGGGGTTGGAAAGGTTCCCGAGACTCGAGGCCAGGATCCGACGACCCCGGAAAACTCGCGACTTCACGGTGCCAATGGGAACCGCAAGCATTTCAGCGGCCGTTTCGAGTGAATGACCTTCCATGTCGACCAAAATGACCGCACTTCGAAATTCGGGTTGAAGAGTTGCGAGCGCCGACTCGATGTCAGGCCGCAACTCCACGGCCCGCATCTCATCGGTTACATGGGGATCGATCGGGTCGAGATGAGCGGGAAGGGCGTCGGCCCTCTTTCGCTTTTCCTTGCGGAGCTGGTCGTAGCAGGTGTTTACGGCAACCCGGTAGAGCCAGGTCGAGAAGGCGCTCTTTCCGTGGTACTTATCTGCCTTGCGGTAAAGCGTGAGAAACGTTTCCTGGGTGGCGTCCAGCGCTTTGGTCCGGTCGCGCAACATCCGAAGACACAGCCCGAAGACGCGGTCCTCGTGGTTCTGCATCAATTGCGTGAAAGCGCTCTGGTCACCGCCGACGAACCGATCGATGAGTTCGCGGTCAGTCACGCGCGTGACCGGTCCGTCGGGTGTCCGCAGCCGGTAACCGCTCTGTCATCGGCTGAACCGTACTTCCTGGAGGAAGGAGTAGTGGTACGCGCCGTCATCTTGCACAGCAACTTCCGTAATCCACAGGAGCCATAGGCCCCCCTCGTGATCGCCGAGCTCAACTCTATTCTCGCCCTCGGAAAGCACAACTGTCGCGACTGTTTCCCAAGAGGAGGGCGACTCCGGTGCGATGGCGGTGGGAATCCATCTCATCTCGAGGTTGGTTCCCGGTGATCCGGTGATCGAAACCAGCGAAGGGTTGCCGTTCACACCCAACACGATGCCAACCCCTTCTTTGATTCGGCTCAGCGGATTGAAATACCGTTCGGTTCGCCAACCGGTTGTTTGATCTCCGTCGATGAGCTGAGGAAGGCGCTGATCGAACTCTGCTCCATCCCCCAGCGGGTCATATACCGACACCTCGGTAATTGGTAGATCCTGGGTGTTGGTCGGGAGGGAGGTGGTCGTTGTTGGAATGGTCGTGGTGCTCGTCGAGGCCGCGGGTACGCGGAAGGGAGACTCGTCGCCTCGTTGAGTCAACAACGCCAGGATGCCTGCCGCAACCGCCACCGCGACGAGAATCCCGCCAGGACCAATCCAGCGCCACGACCAACTTTCGGTGGGGGGTGGTGCCGGCCCGGGGCCGGGCGCGGTATGCAGGGCTTCAGCCAATTCGAACGCGGACATCTCACCGGACTGCGCGCGGCCAAGGATTGCTGAAACGTGTGGGCCGATGTCGTCGTCCCAGGATCCGGCATCCCCGGCGGCCGCCTGCAAAACGCTCGCCAGCGCGATCACATCATCCCGGGGTGTGGCTCCTTCAGCCGGCCGGCCGAAGCACCCCAGCTTGGCCGGATGCGCTGTGGTATAGAAGACCGATGTCGGGTCGACTCCGCCGTGGACATATCCCTGTTGGTGGAGCGCATCGAGAGCCTCCGCCAACCCGGCTGCGTTGGGCAAGAACTCCTTGCTGTCCATCGGGATACGGGCTTCCAAACGATCCGCAATGGTCATACCACCGGACCATTCCATGACGGCGTATGCGACATCGTTGGATTGGTCTGCCGCGTATACGTCGATCAAATGTGTGTGTGAAATCGACGCTGCCTGTCGCACCGAACGCAGAAACTCATGCCTCCGATGACTCGAGGCGGTGGGATCGAGTTGCCGTATCAGAACCGGCCGATCCAGGGTCCGGTCCGCTGCCAACCACACCTCGACGTCGAAGTCACGCCCTGTGCGGATCTCCGTTTGATAACGCTTCGGGAGCATGTCGTCAGGCTATATCGAGTTGGAATCGCGATCGTGGCGTAACACGACCAACGATTCCAGATCTTCGGTGAAGCCCTCTCTCCGATATAGCCTGCCGGCTGGATGATTATCGATCTGGGTATTGAGGACCAGCATGCGAGCTCCGCGATTTCTCGCCCACTGCATGCCAGTCCGGAGTATCGATGCGCCGACACCCTGTCCCCGATATCGGGGCTCAACCGCGATCCGTTGCAGATAGCCTTGTGGTCCTGCAAGACCAACCACGCCGTAGCCGGTGATGGTGCCTTCGTCTTCGCTAACCAGAAGGTCGTGGTGGGGGGTCGCATGAAGGGCGTCACGTAGGCATTCTTCGTCGTATTGCCATTCGGCCGGGAACGATGATTGATCAACCTCCACTGCCCTTGCCAGCGAATCCGACGAAGCCACCGTAACTGTTGAGGTGGCGCGCGGTATCGGTCGTTCGAGAGATCCGCGCATGACGACGAACCGGGCGTAGGGTCGGTAGTCCACCTGCCGCCACGCCCCGATATCTTCCGAAGGAAGTGGAGGTGAAAACACGGCCGGCGCCCCGAGGCCGTGCAGGGAACTCGTGGCTGCCCGAACCAACCGTTCGCTACGCCGCCGAACGTGGAGCAAGGCATCATCTGTCAAATGGTTGCGTGGCCTGCCGTCGGCCGACCCCCAGCGTGTCCGAATGTGGACGCGACCCGGCCATTCGCCGGTCAGGCGCACAGTTCTGCCAGCATCGTTTTCTCGTTTTCGTAGGTCAGCAGTTCCATGGCCTCGTCCACCGTGACCCATCGAACCTCAGATACCTCGTCATCGTGGGCGGTGATGTCGCCCCCGATGGACCGCATGAGATAGAACTCGACCCTTTTATGAATCCGTTCGCCTGCGCCATCCACGAACCAGTAGTCGATGAGTCCGGGAGCAGTGTCCGGCACCGGTTCGACCATCAAGCCCGTTTCCTCCGCTGTTTCTCGCAGAGCCGCCTCGAGTGTCGCCTCCCCCTTTTTGGGGTGGCCTTTCGGGAGTCCCCATACCTGCGAGCCGGCTCCAGGTTGGGTCTTGATGACGGCAATTCGCCCGGCGGGATCGCGAACGATGCCGCCCGCCGAAAAATCGACCACAGTTGCCACGCCCGTCACCTCGATTCCTGGTGAGCGCCGCGAGAGCGTACCAGCTGTCCAAGTCCACCAGCGACAGAACACGTATGGGGTCGTAATGTGGTCACATGCGGCTCCTGCACGTATACGACGATCGTTTCCACGACCATGTGAATCCGCCAGGGCATCCCGAACGCGCCGAGCGGTTGGATGCGGTCGTCTCCGGAGTTCGATCAGCCCGCGGGCTCGAATTGATCGAGATGATGCCTGAGCCTGCCGACCTCGACCTGCTCCATCTCGTCCACACAACTGGCTATGTCAAGTCGATCGAAGAGATCGCGCGAGCCGGTGGGGGCCGCTTGGATCCTGACACGACAGCCTCACCGGGCTCGTGGGACGCAGCAATCAGAGCAGCCGGCGCCGGCCCCGTGGCCGTGCAAGCGCTCCAGGATGGTATCGCAGACTCGGCTTTTCTTTCGCTGCGACCACCGGGACATCATGCCGAGGCCGATCGGGCCATGGGCTTTTGCCTCTTCAACAATGTCGCTATCACCGCGGCGTGGCTGGCCAGTGCCGGGAGTCGGGTGGCGATCTTCGACTGGGACGTCCACCACGGCAACGGCACACAGCACTCGCTTGATCGACATCCCGACATTCTCTTCCTTTCAATCCACGAGTACCCGCTCTATCCGGGAACCGGCTGGCTCGACGAATGCGGGGCCGGCGAAGGCGAAGGTCTCACCATCAACATTCCGGTCGCGGCAAGAACCGGCGGTGATCTCTACACGGCTGCGACGGAACATGTGATCGTCCCGATCCTCACCGAGTTCCAACCAGATTGGCTGCTCGTGAGTACCGGATACGACGCCCATGTTCGCGACCCCCTCGCATCGGTCCGCCTCAATGCACCCGACTATGCCGCTTTGACGAAACTGCTCGGGGGTGTTGTGCCGACGAATCGCACCATCTTCTTCCTCGAGGGCGGCTACGACCTCGAAGCACTCGAGTCCTCAACCAGGTCGACGCTCGAGGCACTCGCTTCCGTCGACACCCCCGACGCCCCCAGCCAGTCCAAGACGGATCGTAAGGCCTGGGAGCGCCTCTCGGCCGCCGAGAACAGACAGAAGCGCTACTGGAAACTGGCGTAAAGGCGCTGCCGATTCCTGCCGATATCTATCGGACGTGGAACCTACCGGACCTGCACTAAGGAGCTTTCGCCCATGCCATCGCTAGATGATCTTTTGGCAAAAATGGTAGAGGTGCATGGCTCTGACCTCCATTTGAAGGTCGGGTCGCCTCCGATGATTCGTATTGACGGCAACCTCCAGCCAATTGACCTACCGCCGGTCGCTCCGGCTGACACCGAAGCATGGGCACAATCGGTCATGCCACCGCGCGCCGTCGCCAGTTTTCGTGACCTGCATGAAGCCGATTTCGCATACGGCAAAGCGCAGCTCGGTCGATTCCGGGTCAACGTGTATCGGCAGCGGACGTCGGTCAGCCTTGTCATACGGGCCGTACAACCGGCAAGCAAGTCATTCACCGAACTCGGCCTCCCGCCCGTGATGAGCCGGCTCGCCCAGGCCCCCCGCGGACTGCTGTTGGTCACCGGACCGACCGGTTCGGGCAAGACCACGACCATGGCTGCGATGGTTGACGCGATCAACTCGACCCGACGGGTCAACATCATCACCATCGAGGATCCGATCGAAGTACTCCACCCCGACAAGATGGCGTTGGTTTCACAGCGTGAGCTCGGAGTGGACACGGTGAGTTTTGACCAGGCTCTTCGCCGGGTGCTTCGCCAGGACCCGGACGTGATCCTGATCGGTGAGATCCGAGACAAGGACACGGCCGAGGCTGCCATCCAGGCGGCCGATACCGGTCACCTGGTTTTGTCGTCGCTTCATACCCTCGATGCCACCGAAACCATCAATCGGCTCCTCGACTTCTTCCCCCCATTTCAGCACCAGGGCATTCGGCTCATGCTGGCGGGGACGTTGCAGGGGATTGTCTCGCAACGACTCATACCAAAGGCTGACGGCATTGGTCGGGTCCCGGCCACCGAGATTCTCACCTCGAACCCGCGGGTGTTCGACCGAATTGTCGACCCGGAAAAGACTCATACGCTTCGAGATCTCATCGAAGACGGCGAGTTTTACGGTATGCATAGCTTCGACCAGGCACTCATGGGCCTCTACGAACAGGGCATCATCACGTATGACGATGCTCTCTCACATGCAACCAACGCTTCCGATTTCAAAGTGAAGCTTCAGCACAAGATTCGACCGCCAGAACAACAGGCGAGTTAGCCGGGGCTCCGTCGAAACTTCATCCTGGCCGGCTCTGTATGGCTGCCAAAATGCTGACCCATGGCGCTTAGCGCGTTGAAGCCCCACAAACCAGGTGAGGGCTCATGGGGCTTCAACCGCCGCATACCGACGGGGCCGGGGTTGGGCCTCCGCCGGGCGGCTATGTTGTGGGATCCCCGCCAGAGTGGATGGTGGACGCTGGCGGATCCACACACCGGGTGCTCCGCGGAGCGCATCACACACCGTCCTGGACGGAGCCGCCCTCAACGCGCTCGCTTACGATCTCGTTGACGCGACCCGCCGTCCGACGGCGCGCGAGTCCCGGTTCTTGCGCCGACCCTATCAGGATCCGACGGATAGGGGCAAGAGACTGTTTCGCGACGTCGATGTAACCTCCGGGCATTATGTCCCTCCCCGCACGTTTCGGTCGCGTCCTCGATTCGGACGCCCCGAGTTCTCAGCTGGCTCAGCTCTTCGCGGCAGACGGATTCGATCTTTTTCTCGTCGGAGGAAGCGTGCGCGATGCGTTTCTCAAGACGAGGCTCGAAGACGATCTCGATTACGCCACGGACGCCCGACCGGCCGACATAAAGCGGATCATGGCACCCTGGGCGGATGATCTGTTTTCGGTCGGCGAGACGTTTGGAACGATCGGAGCTATCAAGGGCGGGCATCACATTGAAGTGACGACCTTTCGGGCGGAGGTTTACCGGAGCGAGAGCCGCAAACCCGAGGTTTCGTTCTCCGACGATATCGAGACAGACCTGTCAAGGCGTGACTTCACAGCCAACGCCATGGCCATGAGATTGGGTGAACGGCCAGAGTTGATCGACCCGTTTGGTGGCTTGGGAGATATTGCTGTAAAGAGGCTGCGAACGCCGCTGGCCCCGGAGATCGCGTTTGAGGACGACCCTCTCCGAATGATGCGCATGTACCGATTCGTGTCCCAGCTGGGATTCGAGCCCGACGATACCGCCGTCGCAGCCACCCTGCGGATGGCCGACCGGCTTGCCATCGTGTCAGCTGAGCGGATCCGAGATGAGCTGATCAAACTGCTCCAGGGCGAGCACGTCGAGGTTGGTCTGTGGGGATTGATCGACACCGGCCTCGCCGAACAGTTCCTGCCCGAGCTTCCGGCGTTGGCGCTAGAAGTCGATCCCGAACACCACCACAAGGATGTGCTCGCCCATACGATCGCGGTCGTCGGCAAAGCTCCCAGGGACGATGATGTGCGCCTGCGGTTGGCGGCGTTGTTGCACGATATCGGTAAGCCCGACACCCGACAGTTCGAGGGGAAGCGGGTCACGTTTCACCACCATGAAGTGGTGGGGTCGCGGATGGCGCGCGATCGTCTGCGCGAGTTGAGGTTCCCGAAGGAGATCGTGAACGATGTTCAGCAACTGGTCTATCTCCATATGCGCCCACATACCTTCAAAATGGGATGGACTGATCGTGCGGTCCGGAGATACGTCCGCGACGCGGGGAACCTGCTGACCGAACTGAACACCCTCGTCCGGTGCGACATCACCACGCGCAATGAACGACGCGAACAACAGATCCAACGCCAGATCGATGAACTCGAAGAGCGGATCGAAGAACTCGGTCAGAAGGAGGAGCTCGCGGCGATGCGTCCGCCCATCGATGGGAATGCCGTGATGGCCCACCTCGGAATCGAACCCGGTCGCCGCGTGGGCGAAGCAATGGAGATGCTGCTGGAACACCGTATCGATCACGGACCGTATGAGGAGGAAGAAGCTTTTGCCCTCCTCGACGCATGGTGGGCAGAGGTCAATCGTTGACCTTTCCAGCGGCCCGGGGGTTGCCATCTGGTGCCATGTGGTTGGGCATGTGCATGCGTATATACGTATACTTGTTCCACGTAAGGAGGCGTATGGTCGCGAACAACGAGCACCTCGTCGCCGGAACCGGGCGACATGGCACATAAGGCAGCAATCTTGGGAGCATCAGGATATGCGGGCGGACAGTTGGTGCGCCTCCTGGACGACCACCCTGCTATCGATGTCGTGTATCTCGGAGCTCATACCTGGGCCGGTCAGACTCTGTCAGCAGCGCATCCGCAGTTGGCAGGAGGCGACCGCATCATGGGTCCGATCGACGTGAACATGCTGCCAGATACCGATATCGCGTTTCTGGCGCTCCCTCATGGAGAATCGTGGAATATCGGCTCCTCGCTGGCACAACGGAATGTCAAGGTGGTCGACCTCGGAAGCGATTTTCGACTTGACTCCGATGATCGGTACTACGAGGCCTACGGCCAGCATCATCCGCGGGCAGAAGAGTTGTCATTGTGGGTCTACGGACTCCCCGAATTGTTTGGTCCAGCAATATCGGCAGCCGGGCGGGTGGCGGCACCCGGCTGTTATCCGACCTCGGCCCTTCTGGCTCTGGCACCGCTTGTGCAGGAAGGGATCATCGACATCGACGGAATCATCATCGACGCCATCTCCGGCGTCAGCGGAGCCGGGCGGAAAGTAAGCGCCGATCTGACATTCGGGGCGGTGGCGGAGGGGGTCAGGGCGTATGGAGTGTTCACTCACCGGCACCGGCCCGAAATCGAAGCCGGTTTGGAGCTTTTCGTCGGAGCGCCGGCGTCGACCGTGTTCACTCCGCATCTGGCGCCGATGCAGGCCGGCCTCCTCTCAACCTGCTACGGACAGCTGGTGGGTTCCCCTGGAGACGTCGAATCCGTTCTGAAGGATTTCTATGCCGATGCACGTTTCGTCGATGTGATCGACCGACCACCTCAGACGCGATGGGTGGTCGGTTCGAATCGCGCTCTGCTGTCGACCCACACCGATGAGCGCACCGGCAAGGTCATTGTCCTTTCGGCTATCGACAACCTCGGAAAAGGCGCAGCAGGCCAGGCGGTCCAATGCGCCAATCTGATGTTGGGTGAGTTGGAGGACACGGGACTGACTTCGGCCGGTTGGCTGCCGTGAGTGTCGTAGCCGCAGCCGGGTTCAAAGCGGCGGGAGTATCCGCCGGTATCAAGGCATCGGGCGCGCTCGATCTCGCGGTTGTCGCCGCCGCTCATCCCGTTGCGGCGTCCGGGATCTTTACTCGCAATCGATCGGCAGCGGCGCCCGTCTTGCTCAGTCGCCATCATCTGCGAGATCACCAGGCGCAGGCGGTCGTGCTCAACAGTGGCTGCGCAAACGCTGGGACCGGAGCGGCCGGTGAGGCGGCTGCTCTTGCCACCGCGCAGAAAGCTGCTGAAGAGTTGGCTTGCGGAACCTCCGATGTTCTTGTAGCCAGCACCGGACCGATCGGCCCCCGGCTCCCGATCGAGAACATCGTGGAAGCCTTGCCAGACGCCATCGAAGCTCTCAGCTCAGAGGCCGGGACCCGGGCCGCCGAGGCAATCATGACAACCGACACGGTGTCGAAAGAGGCGGTTGTCGAAGGATCAGGCTACGTCGTCGGCGGCATGGCGAAAGGCGCTGCCATGGTCAGGCCCGACATGGCCACGATGTTGGCGGTCGTCACAACGGACGCCGCCGTTTCGTGGCAGGCGCTCGAAGCGATTCTGCGCAGGGTCGGCGACAGCACGTTCAATTGCCTGAACATCGACGGTTGTCCTTCGACCAATGATGCGGTTGTTCTCCTTGCTTCCGGAGAGTCCGGGGTCCGTCCCGATCTCGATGAGTTCGAACAGCTGCTCCGGCACATCTGCCTCGACCTGACTCTCCAGATGGCCCGCGACGGTGAAATGACAGAGCGGGTGATCACTCTGAACGTCCGGGGAGCCCTCAACGACGCGATCGCCCGTGAAATCGGTCGAACGATGACCGATTCAGATCTCGTTCGCTCGTCGTTTTACGGAGGTGACCCCAACTGGGGTCGGCTACTCGCGGCCGCGGGGGCAGGTGCTTTTCCGGTCAACCCGCGCACGGTCAGCGTTTCCTACAGCGGCGTCGAAGTTGCCCGCAACAGCGTTCAGGTTGAATACGACAGGCCCGCCCTCCTCGCAGTGTTGTCAGAAGGCGATTTCACGGTCAACGTCGATGTCGGCACCGGCGAGGGCCAGGCGACCATTTATGCATGCGACTTGACTCCGGGGTACGTGACCTTCAACGCAGAGCCGTCCTGATGGCGACAGGTCACGGAACGCCCCATGCTTCGAAACCCCGGATAGCGTCGACCATGGGCAAGGCCCGCATCTTGATGGAGGCAATGCCCTTCATCAAGGCGTACCGCGGCCAGGTCATCGTGATCAAATACGGCGGCTCCGCAATGGTCGACGAGTCTTTGCGAGCCTCATTTGCCGATGATGTAGCTCTCCTGCATCTCGTCGGAGTCAAGCCGGTGATTGTCCACGGCGGCGGCCCGCAGATTTCTGCGGCCATGAACCAGGCCGGCGTGGAGCCTCAATGGATGGACGGGCTGCGCATAACCGACGTCGAAACGATGAAAGTGGTGCAGGCGACCCTGGCAGGATCGATCAACCCCGACATCGTTCGGCTCATCAATGCCCACGGCGGTGTGGCGAGCGGTCTCAGCGGCCTCGATGGCAATCTTCTCATCGCTCGCCCACGGGACGAGCGACTGGGCTACGTCGGCGAGGTAAGTCGGGTGAACCCGGGTGTCCTGTCCGGGCTCCTGGATCAAGGTTTCATTCCGATCGTTGCGCCTGTCGCGCGCGGTGAAGACGGCGAATCGTACAACCTCAACGCCGATACCGCCGCGGGCGCATTGGCAGTTGCGCTTGGTGCAGCCAAACTGATCTACCTCACCGACGTCGAGGGGTTATATCGCGATCTCGTCGATGAAGAAAGCTTGATTTCTAGGCTCGACGTTGCCGGACTTCGAGACCTGTTGGAATCGGGGACAGCGTCGGCGGGCATGCTGCCCAAGCTTCAATCGTGTCTGCAAGCGCTCGAGTCCGGGGTAGAACGCGCTCATATCCTCGATGGGAGGATCCAGCACTCTGTGCTGTTGGAGATCTTCACTCCTGAAGGCATAGGCACCTTGTTCGCGGACAATCTCGAGGAGATCGAGTGAACCTGGCGGACAGATCACAGCAGGTCATCATGGACACATACGGAAGCCGACCGCGAACGTTTGTGCGTGGTGACGGTGTGATGTTGTTCGATGAGAACGGAAACGGCTACCTCGACTGCCTCGGCGGACTGGCGGTCGTGGGTGTGGGCCACGCCAACCCGGCGGTGACGAGAGCTGTCTCAGACCAAATCGCAACCCTCGCACACACGTCCAACCTGTTTCACACGCTGCCGCAGGTGGAGCTGGCCGAGAAACTCGTTGCACTCTCGGGCCTGGATCGGGTGTTCTTCGCCAACTGCGGCGCTACGGCCAACGAAGCATCGATCAAACTGGCCCGGCGGTACGGACAGGTCATGTCTGGCCCGGAACGGTATCGCATCGTTTCCCTGAATGACTCTTTCCACGGGCGAACACTTGCGACGCTGGCCGCTACCGGTCAGCCGGCGAAGCAAGCGACGTTCGCTCCGCTGCCGGATGGTTTCGACCAGGTGCCCGGGGGAGACCTCGACGTGTTGGCTGAGGCCGTTGACGAGTCGGTGGCAGCAGTCTTGATCGAAGTTGTCCAGGGGGAAGGAGGAGTGATTCCTTGGTCGGATGACTACCTCGAGGGAGTGCGGGCGCTATGTGACGAGTCGGGCGCACTGCTCATCATCGATGACGTCCAAGCCGGACTCGGGCGCACCGGTCACTGGTTCTCGTGGCATGGCACTTCGATCGAGCCGGATATCGTTTCGATCGCAAAAGCCCTCGCCAACGGCCTGCCGATCGGAGCCAGCCTGGCGACCGCCGGCGTCGCCCGAGTTTTTCAACCGGGTGATCATGCGACGACGTTCGGTGGGGGACCGGTGGTATGCGCAGCTGCGCTCGCCACGATCAATGAGATCGAAGAACGCGGATTGTTGTCCAACGCAACGGAGCGAGGAGACCAGCTCGTCGGCGCACTCGAAGGGTTACAGAGCGTCACACACGTTCGCGGCAGAGGGTTGTTGCTGGCCGCGGTTCTTGACCTCGAAGTGGCGCATGCCGTCGTCGCCGAGGCGCTCGAGAGAGGTTTGATCATCAACGCCGTCAGACCAAACGCGGTTCGATGGGCGCCGCCCCTGACCATCTCTGAAGCCGAGATCGATGATGCAGTGGCCATGTTCGCGGAATCGCTCTCGTCGGCGATGGACGGCGCACATGGATAGCGAACGACGGAGACGGGCGATCCGCCACCTCATCTCGGAAGTCGGGGTGGCCAACCAGGACGAGATACGGGCGAGATTGGCACGGGAGGGTTTCGTCGTGACCCAAGCGACGATTTCGCGTGACCTGTCCGCTCTGGGTGCTCGCAAAGACGGGACTGGAGCCGACGCGCGGTACGTATTGGGTCCACCCAACCAGACCAATACCGATTTGCAGGACGCTCTGAATACCTTCGGGATATCCATTTCGTCGTCGGCCAACGTTGTCGTCGTGCGCACGGAACCGAGCGCGGCCGGTGTTGTGGCCGGGGCCATCGACCGTGCCGGGATCGGATCGGTGCTGGGAACGGTCGCAGGAGATGACACCGTGATCATCATCACGGGGGATCCCGATGGTGGCGAAGCGCTTGCCAACGTATTAGACCCAGTGGCAATCAAGGAGCTGACATGACGAATCCAGAGAGGGTTGTGCTTGCGTACTCGGGCGGTCTCGACACGTCGGTAATCCTCGCCTGGATTCGAGAGACCTACGGTGCGGAAGTCGTTGCGTACACCGCGGATGTCGGGCAGGGTGAAGAGGTCGAGGAAGCTCGGAAGAAGGCGCTGGCGACGGGCGCCGTCGAGGCCATAGCCGAGGATCTCACCGCTGAGTTCGTTGAGGAATACGTCTTTCCTGCTCTCCGGTCTAACGCCGTGTATGAGGGGTACTACCTGCTAGGCACCTCACTTGCGCGCCCGGTCATCACCAAAGGTCTCGTCAGGGCGGCCGAAATCTCCGGAGCTGACGCGATCGCGCACGGAGCAACCGGAAAAGGAAATGATCAAGTCCGGTTCGAGCTGTCGGCCTACGCACTCAAACCGGAGATCAAGGTCATAGCTCCCTGGCGCGAATGGGATCTGGAAGGTCGCGCCGATTGCGTTGCATATGCAGAGGCGCGTGGGATCGAGGTCCCTGTAACGAGGGAGAAGCCGTATTCGATGGATGCCAATATCCTCCACATTTCCTATGAGGGAGGAATCCTCGAGGATCCGTGGGTTGAGCCACCAGCGGGTATGTTTCTTCGTACAACCGACCCCGGGTCCGCACCGGATGAGGCCGAAACCGTAACCGTGGGATTCCGGGAGGGCTCGGCGGTTTCCGTAGATGGACAAGAGTTGGCGCCGGTCGCGCTTCTCGCCCACCTCAACGATCTGGGGGGACGTCATGGTGTCGGTCGCATCGACATTGTCGAAAACCGGTTCGTCGGAATGAAGAGCCGCGGCGTCTACGAAACACCCGGCGGCACGATCATTCACCATGCCCTTCGTGCGGTCGAGTCGATCACGCTCGATCGTGAGGTATTGCACCTTCGCAACGAGCTATCGCTCAAGTACGCGGCGATGGTCTACAACGGCTTTTGGTTTGCTCCTGAACGCGAAGCACTGCAGGCCTACATGGACGCCGTGGCCAAGCCGGTGACCGGCGAGGCGAGGCTGAAGCTGTACAAAGGTGGTGTGACCGTTCTCGGCCGCCGCTCCGATCGGGCGCTGTATGACCAGGCGACCGTGACATTCGAGGCTGACGACGTTTACGACCAGAGCGATGCAACCGGCTTCATTCGCTTGAACGCGTTGCGCCTTCGAACGCTTGCGGAGAAGCAGTTGGGAGGCGGCGAGTGAGCTTATGGGGAGGACGATTCGAACAGGGCCCCAGCGATCTCTTGTGGGCCTACACCGTTGAGCGAGCCGACGAACGTCTTCTCAAACACGACATCGCGGGTTCGATAGCCCATGCAAGAATGCTGGCGGAAGTGGGGCTCATCTCGGAATCGGAGGGAGACGATCTGGTACGAGGCTTGGAGACGATTTCCCACGACGGGCTCGATTACCAGCAAACGGACGAAGACATTCACACAGCGGTCGAGCGGCGGCTTTTCGAACTGATTGGTGAGGTTGCAGGCAAGCTTCACACCGGACGATCGCGCAACGACCAGATCGCTCTAGATCTTCGACTTTTTCTCTCAGAAGCGGCCGATGACCAGATCGCGGGGCTGCAACGATTTGTTCTGCAAGTTGTTCAAACCGCCGAACGTCATACCCGTACACCAGTGGCGTCCTATACGCACTTGCAGCAGGCCCAGGTCACGAGCCTCGGGCATCACCTGTTGGCCTATGCATGGATGGCTCGCCGGGATGCCGATCGCATGGAGGATTTCGCGAGAAGGGTCGCCGTTTCACCTCTCGGTGCCGGAGCATCCGTCGGAAGTTCGCTACCGCTTGATCCGGCTATTACCGCTGAACTGCTCGGATGGGATGCGGCTTTCGACAACTCGATGGAGGCCGTCGGATCGCGCGACCTGGCGGCCGAGTACGTGTTCATATGTGGCCAGGCGATGGTCACGCTGTCGAGGCTCGCCGAGGAGATTGTCCTCTGGTCGAGCCAGGAATTCAGATGGATGACCTTGCCCGACGATCTGGCGACAGGTTCGTCAGCCATGCCCCACAAGAAGAATCCCGACATCGCCGAGCTCGCACGGGGGAGGGCCGCGATCGCCGCGTCCGACACCGCCGCCATACTCGGCCTGCAAGCCAGTTTGCCGCTCACGTACAACCGTGACCTCCAGGAGGACAAGAGCATCGTCTTCGCCGCGCACGACCGGTTGTTGAGCACGAGCCAGGCACTGGGAGCGGTGTTAGCGGCGTCGGAGTTCCATCCTCCGCGACCACAGAGCCTGGTCCTTTCGCTCGATCTAGCTGAAGTCCTGGTGGCCCGTGGTGTTCCCTTCCGTCAGGCGCACGAGATCGTCGGAGGGCTTGTGGCCGAAGCCGAACGGCATGGCATCGGGCTGTCCGATCTCAAACCAGACGTTCTTCATGCAGCACACGCGAGCCTCACGATCGATGACATTCCGACGATCGAGGAGTCATTGGAGCGCCGTGCGGTGCCCGGCAGCGGCAGTCCAACTGACGTCGCCGTTCAGGTTATCGCTTTGAAGACGTGGGCCAATCTGGATTGAACAACTGGCGGGTGATCGATGGGACGATTGATCAACGGCCAAAGAGCCCAATAGGAGCTTGCCAGGTGGACAGGTGCGGTTACGCTGATCTTGAAGGACGAGGTTCTGGAGAACGAGTGGTGATGTTGGTGAAACTGCGCGCGCCGATCATGGCATTGCTGATCCTCCTGCTTGCGATGGCGCAGCCCGCCGCCGGCCAGGAATCCGGCGCCGATCTCGTCATTACCGCTTCCGACGGAGGTCTCGCCGTCGAACCCGGTGACACTCTCACCTACACAATCGTTGTCGGGAACGAAGGCCCGGATGCAGCAGAAAACGTCAAGGTTCTCAATGCGGTGCCGGATGGCACACTCTTTCTCGGCGCCGATGCCACGTCAGGCGGCTGTGATGAAACCGGCGGCATAGTCATGTGCGACCTCGGGACAATCGAATCGGGCGCAGCCGTCCGAATCCTCGTCTCGATGCTCATCGGCGACATCCCTGCATCGACAGTGGAGAACACGTTTGTGGCCTCGTCTACGACAAGTGATCCCGATCCGGCGAACAATTCCGCCGAGGAAACGAGCTCTACGCTCGAAGTGCTACCGCTGACCGGAGCCGTCGATCAGGTGATACTTCCCATGGCCGCACTGGCAATCGCGGTCGGCGCCTATCTCGTGGTGTGGGCGCGCCGATCACGGGGTGCCTACCTGCTCAGACGAATCCACCGGTAAGCCCGGCCTGTCAGACCTATCAGACCGGCACGCCGCCGATGATCGTCGACGCGATCTGAGGGACCCCTGGGCGATACACGAGGTAGTCATAGCTCGGTGCATCCAGGATGACGAGGTCAGCTCGAGACCCTGCGCCTAGCCACCCGACGTCTTCGCGTCGCAGGGCCGCAGCTCCCCCGAGAGTCGCAGCACGTAACGCCTCGATGATCGTAAGGCCCATCTCCCGTACAGCCAGAGCGATGCACAGACTCATCGAGGTTGTATAGCTCGAGCCGGGATTGCAGTTGGTGGATATTGCGACCCTGGCGCCGGCATCGAGGACCCGGCGGACATCGGGATACGGCTGCTTGGTGGAGAACTCGGTCGCCGGCAAGAAGGTGGCCACCGTCGACGAGCCGGCCAGCGCGTCGATGTCTTCGTTCGACAAGAAGGTGCAATGATCGGCCGAGGCGCATCCCATGTCCACCGCGAGTTGGACCCCGTGCCCAGGCCCCAGTTGATTTGCGTGCAGGCGGAGGCCAAGTCCCGCTGCCCGCCCGGCTTCCAGCACCGTACGAGACTGTTCTTCGTCGAAGGCCCCTCGTTCGCAGAAAACGTCGATCCAGGACGCGTACGGCACCGCTGCCTCCAACATGGCGCCACTCACCAGCCGAACGTAGTCATCTGCCCGGCCTGCGTATTCGTCCGGCACCACGTGAGCACCGAGGAACGTCACCTCATCGGTCAGGCTCCGGGCAACCTGGAGACTCGCGATTTCGTGTTCGGTAGTGAGCCCGTAGCCGGACTTGACCTCGATTGTGGTGATGCCCGCCCGGTGAGCCTCTGCCAGCCGGGCAGTCGCGAGACCGCGGAGCGATTCCAAAGACGCTGCTCGCGTGGCATGGACGGTTGTTCGAATCCCTCCGGCTTCATAAGGTTCGCCTCCCATCCGTGCGGCAAACTCGGCTGAGCGGTCTCCGGCAAATACCAGGTGGGTATGGCTGTCGACGAAGCCGGGAATAACACAGCGTTGTTCCGCATCGATGCGCCGGTCGGCATCGGGTGCGCTGCCGGTACCTGTATCAACGACGTGGGCGTCCTCGATGATCATCCAGGCGTTGCTGAGTTCACCTTCGGCTTCGTTGGTGACCAGTAGTCCGATATTGTCGATGACCATGCTCGTCGGGGGGTCTACCGATCGGGTCACGTTGAGCCGAGTGCTTCGCGCATAGCCGAGGCGACATCGAATCGGACGTGCCTGCCGCCTGCGACGATCTGCTGGCCTGCGACGATGACCGAACTCACATCCGTGGCCGAAGCCGAAAACACCGCAGCCTCCAAATAATCGCGGGGTTGGGAACCGGCCAGCCTGATCGAATCCATGTCCAGTGTCAGGAAGTCGGCGGCGGCGCCTGGCGCGATGGTGCCGGAACCGGTCCAGCCCAGCGCCTCGTTGCCATTCGAGGTTGCCATCTCCAGGAGAGAAACAGCGTCGTGGTGCCCGCGCTCGCCGGAGGCGAGCCGGTGATTGAGTTCGAGGGCCCGCGCCTCCTCGAGGAGGTCGATCATTGCGTGCGAATCGGTACCGAGGGTGAGTGTCACCCCCGATTCATCCAAGCGGCGAGACGGCCCGATGCCGTCAGCGAGATCCCGCTCGGTTGTCGGGCAGAAACACGCCGTGCTCCCGGAGGAGGCAAGAAGGTTGATGTCATCGGTGGTGAGGTGCGTGGCGTGAATTGCTGTGAAATTGCCTTCCAGAGCCCCCGCCGATGCCATGACGCCGGTCGGGGTCATTCCATAGGCCGCGAGACTCTCTTCGTTCTCCAGTGGCTGCTCGGAAATGTGGGCGTGCAAGGGGAGTGGGTCCGGTCGAGCGGCGACGAACTCGGCGATCTCGGAAACCGAGCCGGGGTCCACGGCGCGCACCGAGTGCACAGCCCCACCGAGCCGTCCGTGTTCAGGCAGTGCGATGCTGCTGACCCGGGTCGACCATGCGGCAGCTGATCCGTCTGAAAATCGCGACTGGGAGGGTGACAATGCGGCTCCAAAACCTCCGCTGAGATAGCAGGTATCGAGCAGTGTGATCCGGATTCCGGCCTCGGCGGCTGCGGCGAACAATGCTTCGCCCATGGCGTTGGGATTGTCGTATGGTGTGCCGCCCGGCTGGTGGTGCAGATAGTGAAACTCGCCGACAGCGGATATACCAGCCGACACCATTTCTCCATATACAGCCCGCGCAAGGAGGTAATAGTTATCCGGGTTGAGGTTGTCAGCGACCGCGTACATGTTCTCTCGCCAGGTCCAGAAGGAACCTTTGCCCCGTTGGGTTCGCGACCGGAGAGCACGATGGAAAGCGTGGCTGTGTACGTTTGCGAAACCAGGCAAGGTCAGGCCCTGGAGGCGAGTAGCGCTCTCGCCCGGCTCCGTGCCCGTCTTGACGTTCGTGATGATTCCCTGATCGGTTTGGATCTCAACGCCGGAGTCGGGATGGTCGCGCCCCAGCCAGGCGTGGGAGCACCAATATGTGGTCACGATCCGATCCGGTCCACGAACTCGGTGATGCGCGTGACAAATGCTGCGCGGTGATGCTGATCGAATTGGTCCCAGGTGGTGAATGTCGTCGGATCAGTCACCCGGTCGATGAAGAGTTTCCCGTCGAGGTGGTCGCATTCGTGCTGAAACGTGCCCGCAGTCAATCCCCGTTTCACTTCGTCGTGCCGGTTGCCGTTTCGATCGAGATACTGAACCCGTATGTGCACGTGCCGGTTCAGATTGCCCCGGAGGTCCGGCACGGAAAGGCAGCCCTCGTTGATCTCAACCAGTTCATCATCTACCGGCGTGACAACCGGATTGACGAAAATGGTCAACGGAATCGGTGGCTTGTATGGATATCGGGAATTGTCGCGCACTTCGGCAATGGCAATCCGGAGATTCGATCCGACCTGGTTCGCGGCAATGCCTGCTCCATCGGCGGTTCTCATCGTTTCGACCATGTCGTCAATGAGGTGCTGTACCTCAAGCGATGCAAGCTCGCTCTCAGACACCGATCGCGTCGGCTGACGAAGGATCGGGTTCCCAACCGGGACGATCGGCAGCACGCTCATGGCTGCTTGGTCATCGGGATACGAATGCCTCGTTTGCGAGCAACTTCCTGTGCCCGCTCGTATCCGGCGTCAGCGTGCCGCATCACACCCGTACCCGGATCGCTTGTCAATACGCGCTCGAGTTTCTCCGCAGCGAGATCGGAGCCGTCGGCCAGGCAGACCATGCCTGCGTGAATCGAACGGCCGATGCCGACGCCGCCGCCATGATGGATGGAGATCCACGACGCCCCGCTGCTCGTATTCACGAGGGCGTTCAACAGGGGCCAATCAGCGATTGCATCCGATCCGT
>JAHEJY010000026.1 GCA_024638625.1 Actinomycetes bacterium | reverse complement strand
GGTGACCGACAGTGGCGATGAGTTTGATGAGGAGACCGTGACGATCACGGTTGGCGACGTCAACGAGGCCCCGGTGATGACGGTTGATGCAGCCGGATATAGCGTGGATGAGAACTCGCCGGCGGATACGCCGTTGACGGGCGCGGCTCCTGCCGCCAACGATGCGGACGATGCCGATACCCAGGCATGGACGATCACTCCTGGTGGAACCGGTGATGGCCTGTTCGGGATTGATCCGAACACCGGTGCCCTCGACCTGGTTGCTCCTCTGGATCACGAGACGGGCGACTCATACGGTCTCACGATTCGGGTGACCGATAGTGGTGGCCTGTTTGATGAGAAGGCGATCACCATCACCATTGGCGATGTGAATGAGGCGCCGGTGATGACGGTTGATGAGGGCGGGTATTCGGTTCCCGAGAACTCGGCTCTGGATACACCATTGATGGGCACCGCTCCTTCGGCGACCGATGTGGACGACGGCGATACTCAGGCGTGGACCATCACGGGTGGTACTGGCGAGCTGTTGTTCGGGATCGATCCGAACACCGGTGCGTTGGATGTTGCTGGTGAGCTGGATCATGAAACAGATGCGTCGTACACCTTGACGATTCGGGTAACCGATGGTGGAACACCTGGTCTCTCTGATGAACAAACCGTCACGATCACGATTGGTGATGTCAACGAGGCGCCGGTCGTGATTTCTGAACAGGTCTTCGAAGTCCCGGTCGATGCCGTCAACGGCCAGATCGTGGCCGATGTCGAGGCGACCGATGTCGACGACGGTGATGTACTCACCTATGGCATCATCGCCGGCAACCCGAATGGAACCTTTACGATTCTGTCGGACGGGATCGTCAAGGTGGCCTTTGCGGCGAACCTGGTGCTCGACGATGCCTACGACCTCACGGTCAAGGTCACCGATTCAGGCGGATTGGTCGACCAGAAGATCGTCCGTCTCATCGTCAACCGGTCTCCGGACATCGCTGACCAGGCGTTCGACGTTTCCGAGAACTCGGTGAACACGACCGTGGTCGGTACCGTGGCGGCGACCGACCCCGACGGCCATACGCTGACCTGGAGCGTCACCGGCGGAACCGGCGCCGCGATCTTTGCGGTCGACGCCGCCAACGGTGAGGTCACAGTCACTGACCAGGCGGCGCTCGACTATGAATCGGGTGACCCGGCCTACACCCTCGACGTCACCGTGACCGACGACGGCGTAGACCTCCTCGCCAGCTCGGCAGTCATCACGATCACGGAGGTGGATGTGAATGAGGAGCCGGTGATGACGGTCGACGCAGCCGGGTACAGCGTGGATGAGAACTCGCCTGCGGATACCCCGTTGACGGGTGTGGCTCCTTCGGCCTCGGATGTGGATGCAGCTGATACCCAGGCCTGGACCATTGAAGGTGGAACCGGTGCTGCGTTGTTCGGGATTGATCCGGATACGGGTGCCCTCGATGTCGTGGGTGCCTTGGATCATGAAGCAGCCGAGTCCTATACGTTGACGATTCGGGTAACCGACGGAGGGGCTCCGGGACTGTTCGACGAAGAGACAGTGACGGTGACCCTCAATGATCTCTTCGAAGGGCCGGTGGTTCTCACAGCCAACGCGGACAATCAGATCGATGCAATCTACGTCGACGGGGTGGCGGTAACGCTCGGCACCCAGTCGGCCAACGCATCAGCCGTTGATACCTACATAACCACTGCCACCCCGGGCTCAGTCATCGCCATCAAGGCTCACAACTTTGACGGCGAAGGATGGGCCGGGATCCAGGTGGATTCGGACGGAACGTCGTATGGCACGAACGCCACTGACGGATTCTTGTGGTACATCGAACCGAACGCTGTCCCGTTGCCAAATGACGACCCGGCCCAGGATCCAGTCGGTATCGATTGGTTCGCAGCCGGCTACAACGATGCCGGCTGGAGCACCGATGCGAATCTGGGAACATCGTTGGCAGGCGTCAACGGCTTCGATGCGGCAAGCCCGGTCGACCGCATACTGCTCGCCAACGAAACCATCTGGATCCGGTACGTGGTGCCGAGTCCTTAGGCGGCTTCGACCATCCCGGCTACGTCGAAGTCGATGCCGAGGTCTTTTTCAGACACAGCCCACACGGCTATGAGGTCGGAGGGTTTGGAGAGGCTTTTGCCGATCTTGCCCTCGACCGGGGCGCCCCGGATGATCCATCGGGGGCGCCACAAGGTTCCCCCCTTGACGTCAGGGTCGGTGCCCGCCCGAAGCTGAGGCAAGGCTCCGGCGGCTGCTGACTGCCCAACTCTCGGAACCCATTTCTCAAAGAATGTTTGCCTGTCACTACCGTCGGACATCTTGACGCTGGTGGCCTGGAGCTCGGTCACGGAAAACCCCGGGTCGGCTGCATGCGCCGTCACCCTGGCACCTGCCGCCTCGAGCCGGTTGTTGAGCTCCATCGAAAAATGCAGGTTGGCACGCTTGGAGTGTCCGTAGGCAACCCACGGATCGTATTCGCCCCGTAGGTGAGGGTTCTCCATGTCGTACTTTCCTGCGCTGAAGCGGGCCGTAGACGTGGTCGTCACCACCCGGCCGGCATCGGCCCGCAACAAGGCAGGCATCAGCAGAAAGGTGAGGTAGAAGTGACCGAGGTGATTGGTGCCGAACTGGAGCTCGAATCCATCGGCGGTTTCGCGTTCGGCGGTGGCCATCACGCCGGCATTGTTGAACAGCAGATCGACTCTCGGATGGGCCTCCATCAGATCGTTGGCGAAGGCCTTGATCGATTTCGTGTCCGCCAGGTCGAGGGTCATGAGTTCCAGCTTCGCATCCGGAATCTCGCTGAGAATATCTGCCTTGGCGGCGGCACCCTTGCCCATGTTGCGAGCCGCCATCACGACGACCGCGCCTTTGCGGGCAAGCTCTCGCGCAGTTTCCAGTCCCAGGCCACTGTTGGCGCCGGTGACGACGGCAACCCGGCCCGTCTGGTCAGGTATGTCGGCCTCGGTCCATGACATGGGTCTCCTCGTAGCTGGGCGCGCTGCGCAACCTAGCGCCGCTCAGCTAGTTTTGCATCTAGCGGAGGAAGGACGAACGATGGCCAGGATGGTGCATTTCGAACTCAACTCGCCGGACTCGAACAAATCGATTGAGTTCTTCAAGAAGGTATTCGATTGGGACATCAACGCGTGGGAAGGCCCCCAGGAATACCACCTGGTCACCACCGGACCCGAGGTGACGCCGGGTATCGACGGCGCGATCATGCCCTCAGCCGATGGAGAGCCGCGTACGGTGAACACCCTCCAGGTCGATGACCTCGACGCGACCTTGCGTGCGATTGATGCAGCCGGGGGAGAGATCGTGGTCGAGAAACACGCTATCCCGAACATCGGATGGAACGCCTACTGCAAAGATCCGGCCGGATTGTTGTTTGGCGTTCATCAATTCGACCCTGAGGCCGGTTGAGCGGTTCAGCCGTTGCGGATCAGAAGTACCGAGGCGGGGGAGCGGCGAACCAGCTTGGTCCCGGTCGAACCCAGTACACCTTCGAAGCGACCGGTGCCATGACTCCCCATAACAACGAGTTCCGTTTGGTTCTGCTCCATGGCAGCCAGGATGGAGCGCGCGGTCATATTGTCTGTTCTCGTCCATGTGGCCTTGGCCTTGATTCCCTTCGACGCCAGGGCATCGACAATCGGTTTCGTGCGAGTGGCAGCAGTTGAGGCGAGGGCTCTCAAAACTGGTGAATCCATTGGTGGATCGGGCTGGACCGGGTGGGGTCGTGCCAACTGTTCGGCAGCCCGGTCACCGATGCCCTGCCCCGCCTCCAGGGCAATGTCGGCAGCCGCTTTGACTCCGCTGTCTCCGAGACGTCCCAGGAATTCGGTCGGGATGTTCATGACGGTCAAAACAGTGACTTTGTCGCCCTCCCTATGCCAGCGTCCAACGGCTTCGGCTGCTCGATCGGCGTCGAGGGTTCCATCGGTCGCGACCATAATGTGCATGGGGTCCTTTCGTCATGCGGATGCTAACAACCAAAAAGGCGACGCCCCTACGGGCGCCGCCTTTTTGGTTGTAGTTGGACCGGGTTACTTGGCGGCAGCCAATGCTGCTGCTAGCCATCCGTCGACCGTGGCACGGTTTGCTTCGATCCATTCGGCGGCAAGCGCCTGGATATCTGCGTTGCTGTCACGACCTGCATCCTGTTCGACATTCGCAAGCGAGATGTCGAGAATTGGCAAGACCACTTGAGCGAAGAGCTCCTTGGCAGCCGGGTTGGCTTCCAGGAAGTCCTTGTTCGCTGTCACCTGGATGTCAGCCGCGATCCAGCCGAGCTGGCATGGACCGTCTGCGGCATCCGGGCACTGATCGGCGCCGATGTTGGCGGTGCCTGGCAACTGGACGTATTCCTCGCCGCCATCCTGACCGCTGGCGTTGGAGCCGTCGATGACATCCTCAACACCAATCCACACCACGTTGTCGCCGGGGCGAAGCTGGGTGATGTAGGCGCTGGGCGTCCAGGTGTAGATGACCATTGGTTCACCGGCGTCGGCCTTTGCGACGGCCTCGGCCATCATCGCGTTATAACCGGCAATGGTCTGCTGGATGTTCTGCCATCCCGAAACAGCAATCTGTTCCGTGATGATGTTGTCACACGTCCAGCTCTCCTCGCAACCGTAAATGTCGGCGATGCCGTTGCCGGGGACCGGGTCGGCCGCGTCGAAGGCAGCCAGAGCATCGGGATTGTTCTCCAGGTCGTCGAGCGTGGTGAGCCCATACTCTTCGGCAAAGGTCTTGGTTACCAGGTAGCCCTGAAGCCCGCCGGCCATGAGTTCTTCACCAACCACTTCGAGGTGGTCTCCGACCTTGGTGCCGTCCGGCAGCTCAGGCTGCCACCAGCTGTTGTGGCCCGGGTACCAGCTATTGGCCCAGAAGTCGAAGTCGCCCTGTGCCATAGACAGGTACGCCAATGACGGGCCGAGTTCGAGCTCCGATGGATCGCTGACCTCATAGCCCAGCTCCTGCAGAAGCTGTTGGTAGATGGCGGCCTGTACGTATCCCGTGGACCAGTCAGCACGAGCCTGGGTGACTTTCACACCCTCGCCTGGCAGGGCCATGGCTTCTTCTTCCATCATGGCCTCGGTGGTCGTTGGTGCCTCGGTGACAGTTGGAGCTTCAGTTGCGTCTGGCTCCGTAGTCGTGTCGCTGCCTCCGCAGGCAGCTGCGACCATCGCAAGTGCCACGAGAAGCAGGATCAGCCTGTTCTTCCTCATATTGTTTGTTTCCCTTTCTTGGGTTCTCCTCGGGCTCCAAGCCACGTCGATCTCTATATCCAAATACGCGCCGGTAGGAGCCTGAAGCACATTACATGCGGTTTGGTTCTTATCGCTAGTGGTCGCTCCAGTTTTTACCAGATGCTGCGGTGGCGGCAGCCGGGTTAAACCGGAACTTCGATCTCATCCCTTGCGGCCGTCCTGACCTCGACAACATCGGGACCGCCTTCGTCGTCATAAACCCGTGAACGTCGGAACTCACTGAGGACGCTCATGGTCGAAGCCACTATGAAGGCTCCGGCAAGCAAGGCAAGGAATGAACCGACCCCGCTCACGTAGTTCGGGTCGGCCGACCGAACGTGGGTCGCGATCCATGCCATGGGAATCACGACGATTCCGGCGCCGATGCCGGCGGTCACCGAGCTCCATATCCACTGGTTGCGCTCGTCGCGACCGAACACTCCGGACGACACGAGCGTGGCCGCCAGCGCGACCAAACCGGCGAGTGTCGTCCATACGCCAAAGCGGGTTCCCTCGTCGCTGATCCCGTCGGTTACCACGGCTCCGCTGGCCTGAGCCTGTGCCATCAGCGCGGAGAGCCGGGCAGCGATCGGGCCTGCGTCCGCCGGATTGGCCTGCGCTTCGGCCCGCAACTCGTCGATCTGGGCCTGCAGCTCCGGAGTGACGACAACATCCTGGCGCCCATCGAAACTCCAACCGGAGAACATGCCCACAATCAGCACCAATACGGCGATGCCGACTCCGATAACCCGTCCCAATGCCACATCTGCGCTCAGAGGGTGTAGCGGAGTGTGGTCGGCTTGTCGTATCCATAAGAAGGCGCCTGCTGTTGCGACCGCACCTCCGATGACGGCCAGGATCACACCGGAACCCGTGCCCGCGTCGTTTGCGAGGAAGAACGTCCCGGCCAGCAGGTGGGCCGCCGCGAGCATGAGTATGGCGATCGAACCGATAACAGCCCCGTCTGCCGTCAGCCACCGCGGACCCCGGCCGGGTGATCTCCACGCCGAAACCACGGCGGCAATGACGAAGATGGCGAGGATAGCAACGATGATCCCGAACCAGGAGCCGCCGGAAACCTCAAATCCGTTGAAGGTCTCGCCGGGAAGTTCCTGGTCTTCTCTGCGTCCGAAGGCGCTCATTTTGCCAGCGTTCGCTGTCCAGGGAAGGAAGACTGCAACCAGAGCCGCCACAGCCCCGACGAGCGTTGTGCCCATGGGCGCCAGCTCCTTGGAATCGATGGGCGCATAGCGGTCAGCCTGCTTGTAGATCGTCACGTTCTCATCATCGGCCTCTGGCAGGAGCGCCTCGGGGTCGCGCCGGTGAGCCCACGCCTGGTGGATGCGTCGGAACAAGTTGGTGCCGTCGCCCTCCCGTTGGCTCATGCGGTCCAGAACAACGGCGACGAGAAAGAAAGCCAATCCGGCCGAGGCGGCAAGTCCAACGTCCTGGTTCGACAAGGCACGGAACAGAAGGCGTCCCAGACCACCCGCACCCATGATCGCTGCGATGCCCAACATCGAAATCGCCAGCAACAGCGTCTGATTGATCCCCGTCATGATCGCCGGCCGGGCCAGAGGCAACTGGACGTCGGTCAGTACGCGAAGCTCGGAGGCGCCATAGGCGCGGCTGGCCTCGACGACATCACCGGGAACCTGTCTGATGCCGAGGTTGGTGAGACGGATCAAGGGCGGTAAGGCAAAGATCATCGTCACCATCGTGGCGGAAACCTCGCCGATGCCCCAGAAGAAGATGAACGGCAGCATGTAGACGAAGGAGTGGACAACCTGCATAGCGTCGAGCACCGGTCGAACCACTTGCCAGATGCCGTCGAATCGACCCGACATGATGCCAATAGGAATCCCGATGATGACGCACAGGATCACGGCCACGGCGATGAACCCGATGGTGCGAGCCGTTTCAATCCAATATGCGTTGCCCAAGATTCCACAAATCGTCAGCGCGCCGCCCACAAAGAAGCCGACCTTGACGTTGCGCACCAGGGAGGCCAGGAGGAACATCCCCAACACGACCCACACCCATGAGATATTGGCGAGGCCGGGGAATCGGAAGCCCTCGATACCGAAGCCTCGTCCGACGAGGGCGTCGATCAGCCATTGGAACGGCTGCTCGATCCAATTCAGCGGTGTCTTCATGTTGGTTGCAATCCAATCAACGGTCTGATCGGCCCACTCGCCGAATGGGATCTCCCAGTGGTCGAGGACTGTGTTGTCCTTGAGTCTGGTAAACAGTCCCTCGTCTGTTGCTGCCTGTGCAAACGTCACATGAACACCTCTCGCTCGTACATGTCGATGAGGCTCTCGACGCGGCCCATCTCTTCCATGATGTGGCGTGGATCGAGATTCCCGATCAGTTCTCCTGCTTCATTGACCACAGCAATGGGGAGACCCCGTCCCGCTGCCGCATATACCTCGTTCAACGTAGCGGTGGGAGAAGTCTTGTCGAAATCTTGCCTGAGCGCCGATGCGAAGTCTCCGGATCCCAGCGTTGCCACCCTGGTTCCATCGCTCAACGTGAGCAAGCCGGTGGGCCGGCCGTTTTCATCGACCACGAACTTGCCGGCGCGATCGCCGATGGCGACGAGTGCGTCGGTCAACGACACGTTCCGTTGCAGCGGATCAGGTTCTTTCATGATCTCGCGGACCTCGATGACGCGACCCTGGTCGACGTCCTGCACGAACTCGGCGACATATCCCGTCGCCGGCTTGGTGAGGATTTCTTCGGGAGTTCCGATCTGTACGACCGCACCGTCTTTCATGATGCAGACGCGGTCTCCGATGCGGAGTGCTTCGTTGAGGTCGTGGGTGATGAAGAGAATGGTTTTGTGGAGTTCGTTCTGGATGTCCATCATCTCATCCTGCATCTGACGACGGATCAGCGGATCCAGAGCTGAGAACGCTTCGTCCATCAGCAATATGTCGGGATCGGCGGCCAGAGCCCGCGCAAGGCCGACCCGCTGTTGCATACCACCGGAAAGCTCTTGCGTCGCATTGAAGGCGTACGGCTCGAGCCCTACCAGCGAGAGAGCTTTGATAGACGCCTCGTCTCGTTTCGTCTTGTCGACCTTCTGGATCTTGAGCCCGTACCCGACGTTGTCGATGACGTTGCGGTGGGGGAATAGCGCGAAATGCTGAAAGACCATGCCCATTTTTTCCCGTCGGAACGCCTGCAGTTCGGGGCCGTCCAGCGTCTGCACATCGGTTCCATCTACCCAGACATGGCCCGAAGTGATGTCGTGGAGTTTGTTGACGGTGCGGATGGCGGTTGACTTGCCGGAGCCGGAAAGGCCCATGACGACGAAGATCTCGCCCTTTTTCACTCCGAAGTCGACATCGTTGAGACCAACAACATGTCCTGAACGTTGAAGTACCGCGTCTTTGCCGTAGCCGGCTTTCACAAGATCAAAAGCCCGGCCTCGTGGCTGTGGCCCGAATATCTTGTAGACGTTTTCGAGCTGGATGATTACTTCACCTTGTTCGACCATAGACCTCCTCCGTCAAATGACCATACCGGCACACAGAGGCGATGTCGAATGAACATGGTGACTAGTCCGTTGCCTCCGGCACCTGCTGTTCTGTTGTGCGTTGTGTGGAGTCTTCTTTTGGGTGGTCTTTCACCCAATCTTCGATGCAACGCTCAACGAGTGGAACGGGCATATTGGATCTGGTCATATCGCGCGCAGATATAAAAACACTCGGAGGCACCCTTGGCTCAAAGGACTTGAGATAATCCGTCTTGCCGTGCTCCATAGCGTCCCACCCGTTCGACCACATCCATCCGGTTGGGCCGACGATGTCGCGGGTGGCGCGGTAGAGGTCACGCGGCAATTGCCGCGCGCCGCGGCGACGGGCGGCCCATTCCTTGAAAAAATTCTTCAATCCCATCCTGGCAATGTAACAGTTTGAAGTCTTATTGCCGGTAAAAGTCGACATTCAGCGGCGCGAGGGTCGTGTTGCCGAGGATGAGGTCTGCAGCCTTTTCGGCGACCATCATGACCGGAGCGTAGATGTTGCCGTTTGTCACGTAGGGCATGACCGAGGCGTCTACCACCCTCAGATTATCGAGTCCGTGAACCCGCATTGAGGTCGGATCCACCACCGACAT
The DNA here is from genome assembly GCA_024638625.1 of Actinomycetes bacterium. Classification (GTDB taxonomy): domain Bacteria; phylum Actinomycetota; class Acidimicrobiia; order Spongiisociales; family SHLN01; genus JABDOU01. The sequence continues at coordinate 14,392 of JAHEJY010000026.1, read as the reverse complement.
GGCGTCGAGCCCCATGCGCGCCGTGCAAGAGGGGTGGAGAGCGGTTTCGGCATCCCGTCGAACCCACTCCAGGATCTCTTCATCGGTTTGGACCCCGGGCCCCGGGGAAAACTCGCCGCCGTCCAGGTCGGCCATCGCCGGCTGGCCCAGAATGTTGCGCGAAATGCGAATGGCCTCGATCCATTCCTGGCGGTCCTCGGGAGTTGACAGGTAGTTGAACCGGATAGCCGGGTGCACGACCGGGTCCGGGGACGTGATCTTGACCGAGCCACGCGAATTCGAGTACATCGGGCCGATATGAAACTGAAAGCCATGGCCGCCTTCGGGCACCGTTCCGTCGTAGCGAATGGCGATCGGCAGGAAGTGGATCATGAGATTCGGGTATGGCACCTCGTCGTTGCTTCGTATAAAACCGCCACCCTCGAAATGGTTGCTGGCAGCTGCCCCTCGCCGGCGGACGAGCCAATCGAAGCCGATCTTGGGCCGGTTGTACCACTTGAGCGCGGGGTACATCGAGACCGGCTGCTTGGCGGCGTGTTGCACGTATACCTCGAGATGGTCTTGCAGGTTCTCGCCGACTCCGGGAAGGTCGTGGACGACGTCGACTCCCACGGCCTCGAGTTCTGATGCATTTCCGACTCCCGAGACCTGCAGTAGCTGGGGAGATGCAAATGCTCCGCCACACAGGATGATCTCTCCTCCTCTGACGTCGACGGTGGCCCGCCCGGCCCGATACCTCACCCCAACGGCCTTTGTTCCGTCGAAGTTGATTCGCTCCGTGAACGCGTTGGTTTTGACCGTCAGGTTGGGGCGGTCCATGACCGGATGGAGATAAGCCCGGGCCGCGCTGAGGCGGCGCCCCCGGTAGATATTTCGGTCGAACCTGGCGAATCCCTCTTGCTGGTATCCGTTCACATCGTCGGTCAAGGGATAACCGGCTTGCTGCACGGCCTCGAACAAGGCTTCGAAGATGGGATTGGTGGCGGCCCCGCGCTCGAGTTTCAAGGGCCCGTCGTCGCCCCGGTATTCGTCGGCTCCGGCCAGACACGTTTCCATTCGCTTGAAGTAGGGAAGAACGTGCGCGTAGTCCCACGATTCCATGCCCGGGTCGGATGCCCAGCGTTCGAAGTCGAGGGGGTTGCCGCGCTGAAAGATCATGCCGTTGATGGAGCTGGAACCGCCCAATACCTTGCCACGTGCGTGATAAACCCGCCGGCCTCCCATGTGCGGTTCCGGTTCGGACTCGTACTTCCAATCGTAGAAACGATTGCCGAGTGGGATCGTGAAGGCCCCGGGCATGTGGATGAAGATGTCCCACTTGTAGTCGGGCCGTCCGGCTTCGAGCACCAGCACCTGACTGGACGGGTCAGCGCTCAGGCGGTTCGCCAACGCGCAGCCGGCCGACCCGCCGCCGACGATGATGAAGTCGTACGTATCCGTCACATCGTCACGCTACCTGCCAAGGTCTCAAGGCGACGTGGAGTCGGCCAACCGGTCGAGCAGCGGAACCTGGGCGGCATTGATGGCAACCCGGGCCCGGGGCATATCAAACCAACGCGCCTCGGAGAGCTCCGGGAACTCGCCGATCTTGCCCGAGTTGCGAGGCCATTCCATCTGGAACGTGCCGGGCGAGAACGTGGTGGGATCCACTTCTCCTTCTATCGCCCAGGCGACCACCCGTTTGCCGCTCCGTTGCCGAATCTCGCCCAGGGACAATGGTGTGCCAGACGGGACATCCCAGCCGGTTTCTTCGCTGAACTCGCGACATGCCGCAGCCAGCTCCGATTCGCCTTCCTCGACAATCCCCTTGGGGATTGTCCAGTGCTCACGCCTGGCCCATAGCGGTCCACCAAGGCGTCCGAGTATGACTTCGAGCTCCCGTCCGGTGGCCCGGTATACGACTAGTCCGGCTGAGGTGATCGGCATGGTTGCGATCATACGTTCCGAATGATGAGGGGCGAATGATGAGGGGCCAATGATGAGGGCAATGATGAAGGCGGGATTTGGTAGCGTTTGCACATGGCATATCAACCGTTTGCTCCCGGTGAATCTGAGCCGTTCCTCGATGATCCTGCCGAGGAGCGGGTTCGGCGCCGCAACCAACTTGCCCAGTGCTATCGCCTGTTTGGTGCGCTGCGCTTCGGTGACATGGGCGACGGGCATATCTCTTTTCGGGATCCGGAACGCCGCGACCATTTCTGGATGCTCCGCTACGGCGTGTCGTTTCACGAAGCTGCGTTGGAGGACACGGTTCTGGTTTCGCCAGGTGGTGACACAGTTGACGATCGCTCTCTTGGAGCGGTGGCTGCACCCATCAACATCACGGGCTACCACATCCACCACCCCATTCACGAGGCGCGTCCCGATATAGAAGCCGCCGCCCACGTCCACGCTCCCTACGCCACGGCCTTTTCGACCGAACGTAGGTTGCTCGAGCCGATCAACCAGGAGGCGACGCAGTTCTTCGAGGATCATGCTTTGTTCGACGACGAAGAGGTTCAGATCCTTTCAGCCGATGGCGGTAAGCGCATCGCGGTAGCGCTCGAAGACAACAGCCACGTGATCCTCGCCAACCATGGTGTGTTGACAACCGGCAAGAGCGCTGCCGAGGCGGTCGCGTGGCTGGTGGAAATGGAACGGGCATCGGAGGTCGCGTTGAAGGCGCAAAGACCGGTTCGGCTTTCCGATGAGGCCACCCGGATCGCCAGAGACGACCTGGTGCGACCGTGGTCCGGCTGGCAGATCTACAGCTACCTCATCCGGCGCCACCTGCCGAATGGCTAGGGAGTCGTTTTTCTCATCCGTCCGATGAGTCGCTTGACGAGTCCGCCGATCCAGGTCACCAGGCTCGAGAAGAAGAGGCCGATTCCCTTGACGTCGCCGGCTTCGATCGCGGCTGCTTCTTCCGCGGTTTCGGCGTCGAGCTTGCCGTGCAGGCAGTAAACGAGCTCGTCAATCAAACGTTTTGACATTTCTTCGATGAGTCCGGTCCGTCCGAACTGGGCAACGGCTCCGGACAACTTGATGTCGGCATCCACGAACACCCGTGTGTGCTCACCGGATCCGGCCAGGCGATACTCGACATCGACCTGACCACGGCTGCCGCCACTGCGGTCGACACCCTTGCCGATGATCGAACCGCTGTGGTTTTCATGATCAGGCGTAATCGTCGCCTCGCCCTCGAACTTTGCGTTCATGGGGCCGAGTTTCACCTCGACGGCACCGGCGTAGACGTTGTCGCCCTTGTCCTCGGTGATGCTGGCGCCGGGCAGGCACTGGGCGACCGACGGCACATCCTGAAACGCCTCCCATACCCTTTCGATCGGACGCTCGACCTCGAACTCGTGGCTGATTTTCAACTGGTTCTCCTTTTCAACCGACGAAACCCGTCGGGTCGTTCTCGAACGCTTTCTTGCATCCCGGTGCGCAGAAGTAAAAGGTCTGTCCGTCGTGCTCGTGGCTCCATCGGGCGGTCGCGATGTTCACAATCATGTTGCATACCGGGTCAACTGCTTCTTCGGGTTGGGCGACCGTCACGCCGGTGGCGAGGCCGCCGGCGGCTTGCAGAGACACCATCTCAGCGAGAACAGCCACCGCGATCTGATCGTTCGGCAATGATCCCAGGTCGAGGCCGGCCGGCGCGTGCACGCGGGCCAAGGCTTCGTCCGAGACGCCCGACCCCCTGAGATACTCGAATACCGCTCCCGCCCGTTTGCGCGAGGTGACCAGCCCGACGTATCCCGCCGGAGTTGCCAGAGCCGCTTCGAGAGCTTTCTCGTCGTAGTGTCCCTGGGTGGCCACCACGATGAAATCGCGCTCTCCGATTGCGAGCGGTTCGAGATCGAGAGTGCCGAGAACGGTCACGTCTTCGAGTGTTCGGTCTTCTCCACCGTCGTCGATCATGATCGCGTTCCAGCCGAGAATCGCGCCCATACGGGTCAGAGCCTCGGCTCCCGGCGATTTGCCGATGACCACCAGAGCGGGTTCGGGTACCACGGGTTCCAAGTAGACCTCCATTGCTCCATCACTTTCGCATGCCATGGGCACCGATACCACCTCGGCGTCGCGCCTCGTCCCGAATTCTTCGGGCGGGCCGAGCTGCAGCAGTCTGGGATTGCCGTCGATCAGAGCGTCGAGCGCCTGTTTGATGACGGTTGGCTCGGCGCACGCGCCACCCAGCCAGCCCGTGATCGATCCGTCGGTACTGATGACGGCTTTTGCCCCCCGGCGTCCCGACGACGGTCCCCGTCGCCACACGACGGTCGCCAACACAAACGGGGTTCTCTCGGCAGCCAGGCGCGCCGCCAATCCGAGGGCCCGTTCCACAATCAGCCCTTCTTGGCGTCCTGGATGGCACTCCACACCCGATCAGGCAGAAGCGGCATGTCGATGTTGCGAACTCCCAGATGCGCCAGGGCATCGATCACGGCGTTCACGTAAGCCGCAGGCGAGCCGACCGTCGCCGATTCACCTACGCCTTTTGCCCCGATGGGGTGGTGAGGAGACGGTGTCACGGTTTCGTCGAGCTCGAAACGGGGCGTCTCCCAGGCCGTTGGCACCAGATAGTCCATGAAATTGGATCCGATGCAATTGCCGTCCTCGTCGAACGTGATCCATTGCATGGCGGCCGCCGCAAATCCCTCGGTGAGTCCACCCTGGATCTGTCCTTCGACGATCATGGGATTGATTCGAACGCCGCAGTCGTCGACCGCCACCATACGATCGACGTTCCAGACACCTGTTTCCGGATCGACTTCCACCACAACGACATACGTCCCGAAGGGATACGTCATGTTGGGGGGGTCGTAATAGTGAACGCCTTCGAGGCCGTACTCGGTGTCGGGTGGCATGTTGGTGTAGGCCGCAAACGCAACATCCTGGATGGTCACGAACTTGTCCGGAGAACCGGCGACCGAGAACTTGCCTGGCTCCCACTCGAGGTCATCCGGCGACGCCTCCATGAGGTGAGCGGCAATCTTGCGAGCCTTCTCACGCAGCATGCGGGAGATCACGGCCGTTGCGGCTCCTGCGACCGGTGTACTGCGGCTGGCATAGGTCCCCAATCCGTAGGGCGTATTGTCGGTGTCGCCCTCCACCACCTTGATATCGCCCACCGGGATACCCAGCTCTTCGGCAACGATTTGGGCGAACGTGGTCTCGTGGCCCTGGCCCTGGCTCCTCACGCCGAGCTTGAGGATCGCCTTGCCCGTCGGGTGGATGCGGAGTTCGGCCGAGTCGAACATCTTCAGACCGAGGATGTCATATTCGTCCGAACCTCCGGCGCCGACGACTTCCGTGAAGCTGGCGAGGCCGAGGCCTATCAGCCGTCCTTCCTCGCGAGCGGCTTTCTGCTCTTCGCGTAATTCTTCGTATTTGGCAATGCCCAGGGCTTTGCGCATCGCGGCCTCGTAATCGCCCGAGTCGTAGACAAAGCCGGTCGGGGAGTGATAAGGAAACTGTTCTGGCTTGATGAAGTTCAGCGACCGGAATTCCGCCGGGTCCATGCCGATCTCATATGCGGCATTTTGGACGAGCCGTTCAATCAGATACGAGGCCTCGGTCACCCGGAACGAGCAGCGGTAGGCAACGCCACCGGGAGCTTTGTTGGTATACGCCCCGTGGGCGATGACATGAGCGGCCGGATAGTCGTAGGACCCGGTCACGATGTGAAACAGGCCGGCTTTGAACTTCGTGGGCTGTGCGTCAGAAAAGAAAGCCCCCTGGTCGGACCATATCTCGCTGCGAAGGCCGAGGATGCGCCCTTCGCTGTTGAGTGCAAGCTCTCCTTTCATGTGATAGTCGCGCGCAAAACCGGTCGAGATCAGATTCTCGGTTCGCGACTCGACCCATTTGACGGGCTTTCCGATGAGGAGTGAAGCTGCGGTGGCAATCACGTATCCGGGATAAACCGGCACCTTATTCCCGAAGCCTCCCCCGATGTCGGGCGAGATGATCCTGATGTTCTGTTCTGGCAGGCCGGTCACGAGCGCAAACACCGTTCGATGGGCGTGCGGGGCTTGCGACGTCATGTATACCGTGACCTGGCCCGTTATGGGATCAACGTCGGCGACGGCTCCACAGGTCTCGAGAGGCGACGGGTGGGAACGCGGATAGTGGGTCTCGATGCTGACCACCTTGTCGGCTTCGGCAAATGCCCGATCGGTCAAGTCCTTATCGCCCGACTCCCAGTCGTACACGAGGTTGTCGGTCTGGTCTTCTTTGTCGTCCCTGATGACGACGGCGCCCTCGGCCATCGCCTGGCGCGGATCGGTGATGACCGGAAGCTCCTCGTAATCGACGAAGATCATGCTCACCGCGTCGCGGGCGATGTAGGAATCGGTGGCGATCACGGCGGCCACCTCCTGGCCCTGAAACCGCACCTTGTCGGTCGCGAGGACAGCCTGGGTGTCGCCCGACAGGGTGGGCATCCAGGCCAGGTTGTGCTGGGCCATGAGTTCGCCGGTCACGACGGCCACGACGCCGTCCATGGCTTCGGCTTCGGAGGTGTCGATCGACAGGATCTTGGCGTGGGCCACCGGACTACGGAGGATGGCCATATGCAACATGCCTTTGAGCTCGATGTCGTCCACGTAGTTGCCTGCGCCCTGGATGAAGCGGGCGTCTTCGTGGCGGCGGATGCTGTGACCGATGCCACCGATTTCCGGAGGGGTCTTTGGGTGGGAGGTTGTCGTCATCTTCAGCTCCTCAGCTATTTCGCAGTTGTTCGCCGGCGTGCTGGACGGCTTTGACAATATTTATGTATCCCGTGCACCGGCAGATGTTGCCGCTGATGGCCCAGCGGATCTCGTCTTCGCTCGGGTCTGGATTCTCCTCCAGCAGTGCCGCACTCGTGAGCATCATGCCAGGAGTACAGAAACCGCATTGGAGCCCGTGCTTTTCTTTGAAGGACGCCTGGATTTGGTGGAGATCGCCGTTTTGCTTCAAGCCTTCAACCGTTGTGATGGACTTCCCGTTGGCCTGAACGGCAAACATCGTGCACGATTTCATCGGCGTGCCGTCGACCAGAACCGTGCATGCTCCGCAGCTCGTGGTGTCGCAACCGATATGAGTGCCGGTGGCGCCAGTGCCTCTGATGTAGTCCACGAGAAGCTGGCGGGGTTCGACATCGGAGGTTTGGGCGGTCCCGTTGAAGGTGATGTTGATCTGCATGTTGTTCCTCCTATGCCCTGGCCTGTGCCAGGGACGCTTCGAGACCCCTTCGGGTGTACACGCTCACGACGTTGCGTTTCCACTCTGCGGTGCCACGGACATTGGACTCCGGTTCGGCTGCCTGAGCGGCCAGAGCCGCGGCTTCCTTGAAGATCTCATCCGACGGTTCTTCGCCGACCAGCGCTCGCTCCGCGGCTATCGCCCGGGTGTTCTTGTTGTTTACGGCCGTCAACGCAATCCCGGCCTCGGAAATCTTGCCGTCTTCGCCCAATTGCAGCTGGGTTGCCACGGCAACCGTGGCGTAGTCGCCGATCTTTCGCTCCAGTTTGAGGTAGGCGCCGCCGCCCCTCCCGGCATATTTGGGAACCCTGACCTCTTTGACGATTTCGCCGGGTTCCAGGGAGTTGGTGAAGAAGTCGACGACGAAATCGTCGATGGCGATCACCCGCTCGCCGCTCGTGGACTGGGCCACTACCTGAGCCCGGGCGGCCAGCATGACCGAATTCCAGTCTCCCTCCGGATCGCAGTGGGCTACCGATCCACACAGCGTCCCGCGGTTGCGAACCAGCGGGTCGGCGACCCAGGGTGCGGCCGAGGCAATGGCTCCGTTGTGTGCTGTCACCAACTCCGAATTGACGATGTCATTGTGCCGGACGAGCGCGCCGATGCGCAGGTACCCGTTGGCGGCATCGATGTAATCGAGACCGGGGATGTTGTTGATATCGACCAGGTGGGCAGGGCTCGCAAGCCTCAACTTCATCATCGGTATCAGACTCTGGCCTCCGGCCAGCACCCGGGCGGACTCCCCCTCATTGGTCAACGTGGCGAGAGCTTCGTCGAGTGATTCCGGAGCGGAATAGGCGAAGGCGGGCGGAAACATCGGTCCTCCTGATGGGCGTGATTCGAATCTACCAGCTTGACCACCCTCGGTTGCCCAGCTGGCGGCTTTGCGGTGCCAGGCCAACTCTGGGAGGATGAGCCCGCGTCCGGAGCCACGGAGGAGGTGCCCATCTCAAAGTTGATTCTGACCTGCGCCGTGACCGGGGGATCCCACACGCCGACCATGAATATCGACATCCCCGTGACGGTCGACGAGATGGTCGACCAATCGGTCGCGGCAGCCGGGGCCGGGGCCGCGGTGATCCATATCCATGCCCGGGATCCTGAAGATGGCCGCCCGACCGCTGACGTCGGTTTGTTCCGCGAATACTGCCAGGGGATCAAAGAACGATCCGATGCGATTGTCTCGATCACAACCGGTGGCGCCACCGGCCAGACGATCGAAGAGCGGCTTGCTCCGATCCGTCAATTGAAGCCCGAGCTGGCCACCTGCAATCTGGGGACGATGAATTACGGATTGTTTCAGATGGTTCCCAGGTACGAGGGTCGTTGGAAATACGACTGGGAAGAGGAGTTCCTCCTCTCTACCAAGACGGAGCCGTTCGTCAGCAGTTTCGCCGACATCGAATACATGCTCACCGAGTTGGTGGAAGAAACCGGCTGCCGGTTCGAGTTCGAGGCCTACGACGTTGGTCACCTGTATACGCTCGCCCACTTCGCCGACATCGGCCTCGTCAAGCCGCCAATCTTTATGCAGTTTGTCGTCGGAACGTTCGGAGGTATCGGTCCCGACATCGAAAATGTGGTGACGATGAAGACGGTCGCCAACCGATTGTTCGGCGACGAGATCGAATGGGGTGTGCTTGGTGGGGGCCGATTTCAGTTCGATCTGGTTACCGCCGGGATCCTGCTGGGTGGCAACGCCCGGGTGGGGCTCGAAGACGGCCTCTATTTGCGAAAGGGCCGGCTGGCGGAGTCCAATGAAGAGCAAGTACAAAAGATTGTCCGCATCATCGACGAGCTCTCGCGTGAAGTGGCAACCCCGGCCGAGGCGAGAGAGCGCCTTGCGCTCAAAGGCCTCGAGAACGTCGGTTATTAGCACCAATCAGGAGGACATCATGCGATTGACCAGCGATTCGATCACCGACGGAGCCCGAATTCCGGCCCCTCATGCGTTGTGCGTACCCGATCCGGACAGCCACGCGACGTTTTCCGCCAACCGCAATCCTGATCTCGCGTGGACCGACGTTCCCGACGGGACTCGTTCGTACGTCCTGACCTGCATCGACATCGATGTTCCCTCGGCGGGAGACGATGTGAACCAGGAAGACCGCGAGGTCCCCGAGGACCTGCCCAGGGTCGATTTTGTCCACTGGTTGCTCGCCGATCTGCCGGCAGAAGTGCACCACGTTGCGGCAGGCGACTACTCCGATGGTGTCACTCCCGGCGGGAAGCCCGGTAGGGATGGGAGGCCACGGGAAGGCGTGAACGATTACACGGGGTGGTTCGCCGGCGATCCCGAGATGGGTGGCACCTGGAGGGGCTACGACGGTCCGTGCCCGCCGTGGAACGACTCGATCATCCATCACTACGAATTCACGGTCTATGCGCTCGACGTGGCTGAGGTCGGGGTATCGGGTGACTTCACCGTCGCCGACCTCAACAACGCCATGGAAGGTCACGTTCTCGCATCGGCGACTATTACCGGGACGTACACACTCAATCCCCGGCTGCGCTAATGCGCTTCGGCGTGGTCGGCACCGGCGTGATCGGAGCCGGCTGGGCAACCCGTGCTCTGGCCCGCGGGTGGGACGTCGTCGCCACCGACCCAGCAGACGGCGCCGAAGACCGGCTCCGGGTTGCCGTCGATCAAGCCTGGGAATCAGTACGCAAGCTCGGTGTGTTTCCGGGGGCGGATCCCGATCGCCTCGAGTTTGTCGACTCCATCGGGGAAGTGGCCTCGGCAGCCGAATTCGTTCAAGAGTCAGCACCTGAGAACGAGGAGCTCAAGCGCTCGGTGCATCGCGAAATCGATGCGGACGCGAGCCCCGATGTTGTGGTGGCTTCGAGCTCGTCCGGTCTTCTTCCTTCGAATCTGCAGGAAGGGCTTGTTCACCCCGATCGGCTTGTTATCGGCCATCCATTCAATCCGGTCTATCTGCTGCCGCTGGTCGAGGTGCTGGGTGGGCGGCAGACGTCAGAGACCGCACTTGAAGGTGCCACCTATATATATGAGGACCTGGGCATGCACCCCCTGCGCGTGCGGACGGAGATCGAAGGCTATCTGTCGGACCGTCTGCAGGAAGCCATGTGGCGTGAAATCTTGCACCTTGTCAACGATGGCGTGGCCACCACGGGGGAGCTGGACGACGCCATCCTCTATGGTCCGGGCCTGAGATGGGCGGGGATGGGGACCAACCTCACGTTTCATCTTGCCGGGGGAGCTGCCGGGATGCGCCACATGCTCGAACAGTTCGGCCCCGCTCTCGAGCTGCCATGGACCAGGCTGGTTGCGCCCGAACTCACCGATGATCTGATCGATGCCATGGTGGAAGGAACCGGGGCTCAGGCCGCCGATCGTTCGATCGAAGAACTCGAACGGCTCCGGGACGATTACTTGATATCGGTAATGCGGGCATTGCGAGCCCACAACATCGGCGCAGGCCAGATTCTGGCCCGCTGGGAGGAGCGCCTCCACGATGTGCAGCAGGAGCAATGGTCGCCAGGCGACGTGATACCGAATCCGCTAGAGCTATATCGGTGCCGGGTCGAGCCCGAATGGGTCGACTACAACCGGCATATGACCGAGTCTTCGTATCTGCTCGCGGCCGGTTGGGCGAGCGACAAGCTTTTTCGCTACATAGGTATCGACGATTCCTATCGGGCCGCCGGCTACTCGTTCTATACATTCGAAACCACCATCAAGTATCTCAAGGAGGTGGGCGTCGACGAGCCAATCCGCTTCGCCACTCGCATTCTCGACGTGGGAGATAAGAGCCTTCGCTTCGTTCATGAGATGTTCCATGCCGACAACGGGGATCAACTGGCATCGATCGAACAGCTCCTGGTCCATGTCGACACGCGTGCCCGGAAGTCGACGCCGGTTCTCGCCCATCCGGCGGCCGCTCTCGCCGCCATTGCACGGGCTCACGTGTGAGCCCCTCTTGTAGCATCGGCTGATGGATTTCTCGCTGACCGACGAGCAGCAACTGATCGTTGATACCACCCGGGAGTTCACCGAGAAAGAGTTGATTCCCTACGAGGAAGAGGTTGAGCGAACGGGCCAGGTTTCGCTCGAGCTGGTGGAATCGATCCGCCGCAAGTCAATCGCTGCCGGGATTTACGCAGCCAATATGCCTGAGCAATATGGCGGCGCGGGCCTCGACAACCTGACGATGGCAATGGTCGACCGCGAGTTGGGAGCGGCCAGCTACGCGCTCCAATACATCGTTCATCGCCCGTCCAATATCTTGCAGGCATGTACCCCCCAGCAAAGAGATGAGTACCTGATTCCGACGGTCCGGGGGGATCGGGTCGACTGCCTGGCGATGTCGGAGCCGGATGCGGGTTCGGATGTGCGCGGCATGAAGTGCGCGGCCGTGCAGGATGGAGATGAGTGGGTGATCAACGGCACCAAGCATTTCATCTCTCATGCCGATCTCGCCGATTACGTGATCCTGTTCGCGGCATCCGGCGAGGAAGAAACCCATCGCGGGCCCAGGAAGTTGATCACGTCCTTGCTGGTTGACTTTGATACTCCGGGTTTCGAACTCCTGCCCGGGTACTCGAGCGTCTCCAACCGGGGCTACCACAATTTCATCCTCAACTTCGACGACTGCCGGGTGCCGGCCAGCGCAGTGCTCGGCGAGCCCCACCAGGGGTTCGACGTAGCCAATGAATGGCTGGGCGCCACCCGCTTGCAAGTGGCGGCCATCTGTTTGGGTAGAGCGAGACGGGCGATTCGCTTGGCCACCCAATGGGCCGTCGACCGCCGCCAGTTCGGCCGCCAGATCGGGAAATTTCAGGGAGTGTCGTTCAAACTTGCCGACATGCAGACCCACTACGAGGCCGCTGAACTGAAGACGCTCCAGGCAGCCTGGAAGATGGACCAGGGGATCATGGAGGATGCTGATGCGGCCATGGCCAAGGTGCTGGCGACCGAGATGTGTCAATTCGTGACAGACGAAGCGATCCAGATCTACGGTGGCATGGGCCTCATGGGTGAATTGCCGTTGGAGCGGATGTGGCGCGATACCCGGGTCGACCGGATATGGGATGGTACGAGCGAGATCCAACGACACATCATTTCGCGCTCGATGCTGCGACCACTGGGAGGATGAACCATGGATGAAGACGATCAGCGTCGACGCGGAGAACGCTTCGTCGGGTTGCACGAGGGACCCGGGTTGTTCGTGTTGCCAAACCCGTGGGATGTCGGAACCGCCCGCATACTCGAGCACCTGGGCTATCAGGCACTGGGGACCACCAGCGCCGGCCACGCCCGGAGCATGGGTCGGGCAGACGGACAACGGTCGGTCAGCCGGGACGAAGCCATCTGGCACGCCACCACGATCGCCGAGGCAACCAAGCTCCCCGTGTCCGGCGATTTCGAGCGGGGTTATGGGGACGATCCGGTCGACGCAGCTGAGACGGTGGCATCGGCCATTGCCGCCGGGCTGTCGGGTTGTTGTATTGAGGACGCCACCGGCGACCCCGACGATCCCATCTATGAGGAGAAACTCGCCGCGGACCGGATCGAGGCTGCTGCCACCGCTGTATCGGCGTCCGGGTTTCCGTTCGTTCTCGTGGCCCGGGCAGAGAATCATCTTCATGGGCGCGCCGATCTAGACGACACCATTGCCCGCCTCCAGGCGTTCGAGGCTGCGGGGGCTGACGTGGTCTATGCGCCCGGGCTGGTCGATTTGGATGACATCCGACAGGTCGTTGCGGGTGTCGGAATACCCGTGAACGTTTTGATCGGCTTGCCGGGACAGGACTGGGGTCTCGCCGAGCTCGAGGATGCAGGAGTACGGCGCGCCAGCGTCGGGTCCGGTTTCTACCGAAGCGCGATGGGGGCCTTCCAGAAGTCGGCCGAATCGCTTCTCGCCGAAGGTCGGCTGGGCCCGCAGGGGCCGGATCTGCTGGACATGGATGGACTGTTCGGGCAATGAATCTCGACCGGTTGATCAACCCCAGATCCATTGCCGTGATCGGAGGCACCGAGGCAGAACGGGTAATCGCCCAATGTGAGGCTTTGGGGTTCGCGGGAGAGATCTGGGCGGTCAATCCTCACCGCTCCGAACTGGCCGGGCGACCGACGATGGGGTCGGTCGATGCGTTGCAGGAGGTCCCCGACGCGGCGTTTGTCGCCGTTCCTCGCAAAGAGACCATCGGCGTCGTGCGGGCGCTGGCCGACAAAGGCTGTGGTGGTGTGGTGGCCTACGCGTCGGGTTTCGCGGAAGTGGGCGAGACAGACCTGGAACGCGAGTTGGTGACGGCGGCCGGGGCGATGCCGCTGCTCGGGCCGAATTGCTACGGACTGCTCAACGCCATCACCGGAGCTGCCCTGTGGCCAGATCAACATGGACTCGAACGTCGTGAGCTGGGAGCGGCGATCATCTCGCAGTCGGGCAATATGGCGCTCAATTTCACGCTGCAGGATCGGGGACTTCCCATCACCCACGTCCTCAGCCTGGGTAACCAGGCGGCGCTCGGGTTTGGAGACGCCATGCTGGCGGTTCTCGACGACGCCCGGGTCGAAGCGATCGGCCTGCACGTCGAGGGAATCCCGGATGTCGATGCGTTCGCCCGGGCGGCCATGACGGCCCAGCAGCAGCGCGTGCCGATCGTCGCTCTGAAAACCGGTGTCTCCCAAAGGGGAGCAGGCATAGCTCGCACCCACACGGCCTCGCTGGCCGGCGACGACGCCGCCATCGATGCACTTTTCGAGCGATATGGCGTGTACCGGGTGGGCACCATTCCTGCTTTTCTGGAAGTCCTCAAACTGCTCACGGTAACCGGACCGATCGGCGGCAAGCGATTGCTATCGCTGAGTTGCTCGGGTGGAGAGGCCTCATTGATGGCCGATCGGGGCGAAGGGTTCGACGTCGAGTTTCCGGAGCTGGATCCCGATCACGCCGCCGAGGTTGCCCAGCACCTCGACGCTCTGGTGCACGTGGCCAACCCCCTCGATTACCACACGTTCCAATGGGGTGACCGTGCAGCGCTCACCGGTACATTCACGGCCGCCCTCTCCGGCGACTTCGATGCCGCCGTACTCGTCGTGGACTTTCCCAACCGTTCGCACAACGACGTCTCGTCATGGTGGTCGACCATCGACGCCCTGGTGTCGGCGGCCGAACAGACCGGTACGGCCACAGTC
>JAHEJY010000139.1 GCA_024638625.1 Actinomycetes bacterium | reverse complement strand
TGTTCTCTTTGAGCCCGTTCTCGATTCCTGATGTCGCGCAGCAGTTCGGCATCGGAATCGGTTCGGCCGGGGTGCTCTCGGCAGTTCAGGTTGGTGGGTTCGGGCTGATGAATCTCGTCGCAGGACGGCTCCTCGTGCCATCGGTTCGTCATCTCCGGACCGGCATATTCGTTCTGTTTGCCATGGACGTCTCGAGCGCTTTGGTTCCAGCCTTTCCGCCGCTCGTTGTCTTCCGAGCGGCGGCCGGGCTGGGCGCCGGATTGATCACCTGGGTCGCGTGGTCCGATTCGGTTGGTGAGAAACGACGGTTTGCCGACGTTGCCGCCATCGGGCCGATAGGGGCGATCATCGGAGCCCCCTTGCTGGGTGGACTGGTCCAGGTAGGTGGCTTTCGCGCGGCGTACGCGGCGCTGGCGGGTTTCAGCGCTCTGATTCTCCTCGTCCCACAGCACCTCGTGGCGGCCCCGGTCCGCAAGGCACGACGGGTGAGTCCGTCGCGTTCCAACCGGGTCTTGCTTGTGGCGCTGACGCTCTTCACCCTGGCCGGATCGAGCCTCTTCATCTACGCGGCTGGAATCGCCGACGAGCATTTTGGGCTCGGACCGCTGGCCGTCTCATTTGCATTCAGCCTGAACGCGGCCGGCGGAGTCGTGGCAACGCGAATGGAGTTGCCACGGGTCCCCACGTCGATCTGGTTTCTCGCCATCGTCCTGTCGATCCTTGCAGTGAGCATCGATGTCAACGCACTCGTTTTTTACCTCGGAATGGCACTGTGGGGCTTTGCCTTCTGGATGGCTCTTCCCCGCGTGCTTCGGATGCTGGCCGAGCGGTCGCTGTCACCGGACGAGCGTGTCGGCGACGCCCAGGCAGGCATGGCGTTCGGACGCGCTCTCGGTCCCTTGGTAGGTGCCCCGCTGGCAACCGCCGGAGCGTTCCTCGGGCTGGGGGTGTTGGCGGCTGCGGGGATGGTTCTGACGGCGATCATGGTTGGTGGAGTGGAGATCTTCAGGCGTGGTCGACGTGAGCCGTCGGTGGCTTCGTTGCACTGGAGGTTCTAGCCCAGGCGCCCGGCACTTCTGCCTTTCGGGTGTTCCCGGGATTGCCGTCAACCATCGGGCCGGTTATTGCGTACGCTGGACACAAGGAGTCCCTTGGTAAACACTGTCGACCAACGCTTATCCGCTACCGATCGACTGGCTCGTCGTGCGCGATGGATCGCGGTACGGGGCCTGGCCTCGGCCCTAACCGGGCTCGTCGTCCTCGGGGCCGGTGGCAGGCTGGTCATGTTCGGCTCGCGTCTCTTACATCCCGAGGCGGTCGGCCGATTGACCGAGGGCGGCAACCGGATCGGTGAGTTCACCGTCGAGGGAACCATCGCGCTCTTGCTCTTCGGGGGCCTGTTGAGCGGCGCCGCGGCAGGAGTGGTTTGGGTCTTCATTCGCCAATGGGTCCCGCAGCGACCGGTGATCGTTGGCACGGTTGCCGTAGCCCTCGGGGCTAGCGGGCTGATTGATTCCGGAAACCGGGACTTCGTGATTCTGGGAGACGATGTCCGCATTGATCTACTGCTCCTGGTCGGGCTGCTGTTCGCGTTCGGGGCCGGTCTCGTCCCGATCGATCGCTGGCTGGATCATTTGCTTCCGGGTCCGTCCCGGGCATGGACACCCGCCTACGCGATAGTGGTCGCTCTTGGTGCACCGTTGACGATCCCGGCGTTCGGGAGCATGGTCGATGAAGAGTTCTGCTTCTGCGCTCATCCGCCCGTGTGGACGGGCGTGTTCTTCGTTTTGACTGCCGTAGCGACTCTCTGGTGGTGGATCGCACAAATGCGGGGCGCAGACGTTCCGTCTGATCGGCTCCGATTAGCCGGCAGGCTCGGCCTATCGATGGGGGTGGTGTCAGGAGCGCTGTATCTGACCGTCGATATTCTCCGCATCCTGTGAAACCGCCGGTTCCGCGCCGGCGACTATCTGTCGAGGTACCACTGCCATTGACTCTTGATGCCGGTTTCGGTGCTGGTCTGGGGCATGTACCCGAGTTCTCGCCGGCTTTTGGTGAGGTCTGCCCAGGTCCGGTTTACATCGCCCGGTTGCATGGGCTTGCGGTCGATGATGAGCGGTTCACCGATAACGCGCTCGATTACTTCGAGTAGGTCTGCGAGGGTGATCGGCTTGTTGCCTCCGATGTTGTAGATCTCGAAACCGTGGCCGACCGCTTCCATCGTTGCCATGATGCCGTCGATGATGTCGTCTACATATGTGTAATCCCGGCTCGTCGACCCATCACCGAATATCGGCAGAGGAAGTCCCTCCGAGGCCAGCCGCAGAAACTTGCTGATCGCGAGGTCCGGCCGTTGCCGTGGACCGAAAACTGTGAAGAATCTCAGACAGGCGGTCGGCATCGAATAGAGATGGGAGTAGCTATGGGAGATGAGTTCCCCCGCCCGCTTGGTGGCCGCATATGGGCTGATCGGGTAATCGACCGGATCAGACTCGGAAAACGGTGTCTTCTTGTTGTTTCCGTAGACGCTCGAACTCGAGGCAAAGATGAATTGTTCGACCTGACTTCCGGCTGCCGCCTCGAGAACAGAGACGGTGCCGTTGACGTTCACATCCGTGTAGTACGCCGGGCTTTCAATTGAGGGCCGCACGCCGGCCATAGCCGCCAGATGGACGACATGGGTTGGTTTGAACTCGGCGAACACCCTGCTGACGACCTCCTGGTCGCGGATGTCTGCTCTTATCAGATCGAATCGGTCGCTGGTCAACGCGAATGCGATGTTCCGCTCTTTGGCATCCGGGTCGTAGAAATCATTGAAGTTGTCGACGCCGACCACTTCGTCGCCGAGCCGGAGACACCTTTCGGTGAGATGCGATCCGATAAAACCGGCTGCGCCGGTGATGGCGACTCGACGGGTTGTGGCTGTTTTCATGTGGTCTCCAGTTCTGCTCGGGACGGCATGGGAATGACGTGCGAGGGGGATTCGACGTGCGGTGGCGGGCGGCGATCTTCAGAATCTCCGGTGTCGAGATCCGGTTTGTGGCTCGCGATCGTTGACCGCAAAAACCACGCGGCGCTGAGCGTGCTCGCCGCATAGCCAATGAGGAGCGACCAGGCAGCCCCCACCAAACCTTGCGTTGGCACCATCCAGAGACCCGACAACAGCGCTGACAGGGCGCCGATCGCCCGCGTAACCAGTACCGGTCCAAACCGGCGCGTAGCCAGAACTCCGGCATTCATGAACGTTGTGACCGTCAACAATCCGCTTGCGGCGATGGCAATGGCCAGCACACCGGCTTCTGCGTACTCGGGTCCGTACAACAGGGTGAGGAACCAGTTGCCGGCGAACAGAGCCAGCAGAACGCCGACCACCGACATTGCAGCGAACCCCAGCAACACCCTGACGAGAAGGCTCGAAAAGGCTTTGACTTTGTTGGTCGCGTAGTACTTCGCCAATCTGGGAGCGGTCGCGTGACGGAACGACTTGGCAAAGAGCTGAACGAGTTGAACGATGTAGGCGACGGCCGCAAAAACGCCGAGCTGATCATTGCCCATGATGGCCTGGACGACATACCTCGGGATGTTGTAGGTGAGAGAGCTCAGGAGCGCGGCGATTCCCAGCGGCAACATCAGCCAGGCAAGCCTCCTCAACCGGCTCCCACTCCAGATCACGCGCAGGGGTAGTTCGATGACGTTATCGTGCCGCTCGCCGGCCACGAGAGCAGCGCTCCGGGGTGCTGCATATAGAGCCAGCACCAATATCCACCCGGTGGCCATACCTACGAGGGCCCACGCCAGTGAGCCTGTCACTATGAGCAAACCGACGAATCCGGCCAACCCGAGGACGCCCCGGAGGATCATCGTGATGCCCGCCTTGTCGAGCCGTTCGTGCTGCGAAAAGACCCCGAAGTAGAGCATGTCGGCGGCCCCGATGACCTTGGTGCCCGCGATCAACATGACCACGAGACTCGTCGGCCCGCCCAGGTCGAGAAAGAAGAGCAGTCCGGCCGTTACTGCGACGGCGAGGGGGACGGTGATTGAGCGGAGGGCGGCATACTCTCTGAAGGAGAAATCCCGCCTCGCATCTGTGGCCTGTGCCGAGCTCATGTCCATGCCGGCCAGCATGAAGATCGGCTGCGTAATGGCGAGACCCAGGACATACTGGCCAACCAGCTCCGCCGAGCCCCATCGGACCAGCACCACGATGATGAGCCAACGGGTGCCCGAGAACACGGCGTTCGCCGCAAACGTCCAGATGGCGTTCGATCGGATCGATCGAGGCGGAGTGACGGCGTTCTCAGTCACCGCGTCTCCCCGTTTCGACGTCGCGGAGACATGTCGGATTCGACCACGGAAAGCGGCACAGGCGGAACCACAATCGGCGGTCGATCTGGTGGTTCGATGCGAGCGCGCCCCCGCAACGAGATCGTGTGGCGATCGATGTTGAAATCCGCCCTCGTCCCGACATCAGGTTGTCCCAGCTCCCTCAGAGTCCCTCATAGTCCCACGGTCGTCCCTGACCGTTCCCTACACACTAGATGACTCTGAGTGGTCATGCTTCGCGAACGTGTTCCCGCGAAAAGCACAGTGAGTGCACGACAACGGACTTTCCGGCTGTGTCGGAACACTACGATTAGCGACCGGGCGATACAGCGGTGGGAACCATGGTCGGGGCAACTTCACGACAGTTATTTGCGCAACTCAACGACGCCGGTGTTCGGTATTGCCTGTTCAAGAGCAACGCCCATCTCGACGCCGCGTTGTCCGGAGAAACCGATCTCGACGTTCTGTTTGATGGGTCCCAGATCGATGTTGTTCACCGCATCGTGGCAGCAGCCGGATTCAAGAGATTCCCCACCAGCCCGGTTCGATCGTACGCAGGCAAGGAAGACTTCTTCGGTCTGGATCGCGAATCGGGCCGGCTGCTCCATCTCGATACGCACTATCGGCTGATAGTTGGAGCCGGTTTCTACAAGAATTTTCGCTTGCCGTGGGAAGACAGGATGCTCTCCAGTGCGTCGCTCGACAGCGAGCATGGCGTGTACATCGCGGACCCCGCACATGAACTACTGCTGTTGGTAGCGCGCGCTGCCGTCAAACTCGGACCGCGTCGCCCAGGTCGTCGACGGCGCGTCAGCCAGAGCATGCTCGACGAACGGGACTGGCTTATGAAGCAGGTCGAGTTGGCCGAGGTGGTGCGCCTCGGTCGGGAATTGTTCGGCGACGAGGTCGGCGCCATGGTCGAGAACACGTTGGCACAGGGATTCAGCCGGCGTTCGCTGCGAAGGTTGCGATCAGCTCTGGTCTCGTCGCTGCACGGCTATCGAACATACGGTCCGGTGGTGGCAGAACTGGTCCGCCGGAAACGCCAATTCCAATACATACTCGGAGCGGTGAACCGCCGATATCTTCACGCCCCGTACGGTTATTCGCGGGGCGGCGCGTCCGGCGGGCTCATCGTTGCGGTCGTCGGCTCCGATGGGTCTGGCAAATCGACCTTGAACGGATCGCTCTTTTCGTGGCTGACGTCCAAGCTCGACGTGATGCCCGTGTACTTCGGCAGTGGGGATGGCCGGGTGTCCCTCCTGCGCATGCCTCTATGGGTGATACGCCAGATCCAACACCAACGTCGACCGACGGAGGCTCGAGATCCTCTGAAACGAATGAATCGACCGATCACCTGGAAACTGGTCGTGTGGTCACTGATTCTGGCTCGCGAAAAGCACATAAAACTCGACAAAGCGACCAAGGCCAGGGCCAGGGGACTCGTCGTCATTTGCGATCGCTACCCACAGGTGCAACAACCCGGGGTCAACGATGGCCCGCTCCTCAGCAGGTGGAACGAGTCGCCTTCCAGGCTCAAGCGGCGAATCTCACGAATCGAAGCAGGGCCGTACGAGCGGGCCGCGCAGGTGGGACCGGATGTGGTCCTTCGGCTTGTGGCTTCTCCTGAGATCGCTCATGCTCGCAAGCCTGAGGAGAATCTCGCCAATCTCGAGTTCAGAAGCGAGTCGGTCAGCAACCTCACGTTCCCGTATGCCCGAC
>JAHEJY010000138.1 GCA_024638625.1 Actinomycetes bacterium | reverse complement strand
GGTAGGTGCCAATGATCCGGAGGGGTCACCATTGACAACGGCCAAGGCCACTGATCCTTCGAATGGTGTGGTCACGGTCAATGCCGACGGTTCGTTCACGTATACCCATGATGGGTCGGAGACGACGACGGATTCGTTCACCTACACCGCATCGGATGGAGTCAACACATCGGCGCCTGCCACGGTCACGATCACGGTCAACCCGGTCAATGATGCGCCGGTGGCGGTGGCTGATGGGGGGTATTCGGTGGCTGAGGGTGCGACGTTGGATACGTCGGTGTCGGGTGATCCGGTGGTGGTGGCCAATGACACCGACGCGGAGTCTGATCCGTTGACGGCGGTGTTGGATGCGGGTCCGGTGAATGCGTCTGCGTTCACGTTGAATGCGGATGGGTCGTTCTCTTATACCCATGATGGGTCGGAGACCACGACGGATTCGTTCACGTATTTTGCCAATGACGGAACGACCAACAGTGTGTCGTCGGTGGCGGTTTCGATCACGATCACTCCGGTGAATGATCCCCCAACAGTGGTTGATCAAGCTTTTGGGGTAAATGAGGGTGCGGTTTATAACGGGGCGATTGGTGAGTTGTTGGTAGGTGCCAATGATCCGGAGGGGTCACCATTGACAACGGCCAAGGCCACTGATCCTTCGAATGGTGTGGTCACGGTCAATGCCGACGGTTCGTTCACGTATACCCATGATGGTTCAGAAACCACTACTGATTCGTTCACCTACACCGCATCGGATGGAGTCAACACATCGGCGCCTGCGACAGTCAATATCACGGTCAACCCGGTCAATGATGCGCCGGTGGTGACGGCCGCCCAGTCGTTCTTGATCGACGATTTGGACCCGAACGGAACGGTCGTTGGCACGGTTGCCGCAACCGACGCGGACAGTTCAATATCCGGGTTCAGCATCGTCGGTGGCGACCCGTCCGGGGTATTCGCCATTGATGCATCCGGTGAGCTGACGATCCTCGACAACTCCACGCTGAATGCGGCCTCCATTCCGTCGTACTCCTTGCAGATCACTGCGACGGATGGGATCGACACCTCCCCGGCCGAAACGGTGACTGTCAATGTTCAGAGTGGAAATGATCCGCCTGCCTTCTCGTCCGGGACCTATTCGTTCAGACTCGCCGAAGATGCGCCAATTGGTTCGATCGTGGGAGTGGCTGCGGCGACAGATCCCAACCTTGATACTCTCCTCTATAGCACCACCGCTCAGTACCCGGCTGCCACATTCACCATCGATAGCTCCGGGGTCATCCGCACCACCGCCGCGTTACCTGATCCGCTCGTGGTGGTGCCCCCGTGGACGATTGATCTGCTGGTAGATGACGGTAATGGCGGAACCGATACCGCGTCGGTGTCAATCACGACCACCACCAAGACTGCCGACGTGGGCCTCGTTGTCTCGGGCCCGGCCTCCACCGTCATCGCAATGCCCTTCACGCTCGACTACACGGCGACCAACTTCGGACCTGATCAGGCGACGGCAGTGAAAGCAACGATTGTCTATGATTCCGGTGAGCTCGTCTGGCAACCTGCGCTCAGCTCTCCCGGTTGTTCTGAGTCGCCGCCGGGGGTGATCACCTGCTCATTTGGGAACATGTTTGCGTCTGACTCGTTTGTGAAGAGTTTGGGCTTCGAATCCGTGGTTTTCGGGT
Source organism: Actinomycetes bacterium (assembly GCA_024638625.1). Lineage (GTDB taxonomy): Bacteria > Actinomycetota > Acidimicrobiia > Spongiisociales > SHLN01 > JABDOU01. The sequence goes on along the minus strand of JAHEJY010000138.1, from coordinate 4,386 downwards.
CGATCGACCTCGACGCAACGGTCGATACGGCGTCGGCGTACGATTCGGATCCCTTCAACCAGGATGCTCCGATCACCATCACCAGCAACCCATCAACTGCAGGTGTGGATCTGGCGATCGAGGTCGACGATCCCGTGCCCGCCGTAACGCCAACCGGATCCGACGTGAGGTTCGATTGGACAGTTGACAACTACGGGGCCACCACTGCACCGGCGGGCTCCGTCCTGGTCGCAACCCTTCCACCCGGAGTCACATTCTCGAGCGGCAACCCCGCCTGTGTGTACTCGGCCCCCACCGTGTCGTGCACGATCGGGTCGCCGATCGCGCCCGGCGGCAGCGTCAGCGACTCGATGTTCCTACAGTCCGCGACAACCGGGATCAAGAACGTGACGTTCACCATCAATCCGCCCGACGCGATCCCGGCGAACAACACGGTGATCGCCGGATTCACGGTGAGCTAGCGCCGCTCTGACGATGGGACGTCTGATCGGGTAATCACCCTTTTCTGTGTTTGGGCTAGCTAGCCCGGTTTTCCTATTCTTCGGCTTGTCCCCGAACGTGAGTGGCAGCCGTTGGAACTAGCCGATTACCTTCCCATAGCGATCATGTTCCTGGTGGGCCTGGCCTTTGCCGGGCTTTCGCTCGGAGTGTCCCGGCTGCTGACCCCGCACCGCCCGACTCCGGAGAAGCTGGCACCGTACGAATGCGGCATCGTTCCGGAACACGAGCCCTCGGAACGATTCCCCGTCAAGTTCTATCTGGTGGCCATGTTGTTCGTGATCTTCGACATCGAGATCATCTTCCTGTTCGCATGGGCGTCGCGATTTGATCAACTCGGCTGGGTCGGACTGGGCTCGGTGATCATCTTTGTTGCGCTGGCGGTTGAGACGCTCGTCTATGTGTGGAAGCGGGGCGCGCTCGATTGGAACCCACCTCGCCGTGCTCGGCACCGGGTGGCTCCCAAACTCGATGAGGCTGCGTGAGCGCCATCAACCTCCCCGGGATCATCTCGGTTCCGCTGGAAAAAGCCGTCGGGTGGGCCCGTAGCCAGTCGACGTGGCCTGCGACGTTCGGTCTTGCATGCTGCGCTATCGAAATGATGGCTACCGGCGCCGCCCATTACGACCTGTCACGTTTCGGCATGGAGGTCTTCCGGGCTTCTCCCCGCCAGGCTGATCTGATGATCGTGGCAGGCCGGGTTTCGCAAAAGATGGCGCCGGTTCTGCGCCAGGTATACGACCAGATGGCCGAGCCCAAATGGGTGATCTCGATGGGAGCGTGTGCCAGCTCGGGCGGTATGTTCAACAACTATGCGCTGGTACAGGGGGTTGATCAGGTAGTGCCGGTCGATATGTACGTACCGGGATGCCCGCCGGGTCCCCAGTCGTTGATGCACGGCATCTTGTCGCTACACGAAAAGATCGCAAGCGGGGAGCTGTCCCGACTGTGAGCGAAGATTCGGCTGTCGTCGCCCAGCCCGGTCATCCGGTGCTCGATGTGTTGGTCGAAGGGCATGGCTACTTCTCGTCGAGGGGTGAGCACGTGGTGCGCATTGAGGCCGATGAGATGGTGGGCTTTTTCTCCGAGGCCAAATCAGTCGGGTTCGAGAGTTGCATGGAACTCACCGTCGTCGATTTCTACCGGATACGCCCCATCCGTTTCGAGCTCGTGCTCGTGCTGCTCAGCCGTAAACACAACCTCCGTCTCCGCGTTTTGGTACCGGTGGATGAGGCGAGCCCAACCGTACCGAGCTTGACCGACGTCTACCCGGGGACGGGGTTCTTCGAGCGGGAAGTGTTCGACATGTTCGGGATCTCCTTCGACGGCAACCCCGATCTGACCAGGATCCTCATGCCGGATGATTGGGTGGGGCATCCGTTGCGGAAGGATTATGCCGTCGGCTCCGTTCCGATCCAGTTTCGCGATGCACACAAGGTGACGTGATGAGCGAGGACGCCGCCGTCACCGATCCCTCGACTGATACCCCGGAACCGCAGCCAGACAACGGAGGCTCTGGCAAGGAAGCCGATCGTCGTCGCATCAAAGATCTGTGGGTGAGCGGAACCGAGGAACCGGCGTGGGTGACGGCCGCGACCGATGAGGGCGCTCAGGAGATGTTGCCCCGGGAGCAGGAGTTGGCGGCTGAGCTGCACGCGCAGGAGGGAACCTCGGTACTCGACGACAGGCTCTATGAGGAAGATTTCGTCGACGACGAAACCAATATCATCAATATGGGGCCCCAGCATCCATCGACGCATGGAGTCTTGCGCCTGCAACTGGAGCTCGAGGGCGAGATCGTTCGCCGGGCCAAGCCGGTGATCGGTTATCTCCACACGGGCATGGAGAAGACGGCGGAGACGTTGACCTACCTCCAGGGTGGAACCAACGTCACCCGCATGGACTACCTGGCCCCCTTGCACAACGAGCTGTGTTTCTCCCTGGCGACCGAACGTCTGCTCGGTGTCGAGATCCCGCCTCGAGCCCAGGCCATCCGGATCTTGATGACAGAGCTCAACCGCATCTCCAGCCACCTGGTGTGGGCAGCCACCCAGGGGATGGACATAGGTGCTCTTTCGATGATGATCTACGGCCTGCGCGAGCGCGAGCTGATCCTCGCTTTTTTCGAGAAAGTGACAGGTTTGCGGATGAATCACAATTACATCCGCCCCGGCGGTGTCGCCGCCGACTTGCCCGATGGCTGGGAGGACGACGTCGCCGGCATCCTCGAGGTCATTCCTCAGGGCATGGAGGAATACAAGGACCTGTTGACCGGCCAACCGATCTTCCTCGAACGGGCACAGGGAGTAGGGGTGATCACCGCTGACGAAGCAATGGCCTACGGGCTGGGCGGGCCGATGCTGCGAGCCTCAGGGGTGGCGTGGGACCTTCGCAAGGTCGAGCCTTACAGCGGAATCGAGGCATACGATTTCGACGTACCGATCGGCGAGCACGGCGACGTGTACGACCGCTACATGGTTCGAATGGCCGAGATCCATCAGTCGGTGAGGATCGTGCACCAGGTTCTCGAGACCATGCCCGCGGGCGATTACCGAACGGGCGATCTCAAGATCACGCCACCGCCCCGCGCCCGCATCGACGAGTCGATGGAGGCGCTCATCCACCACTTCAAGATCTTCACCGAAGGCTTCAAAGTCCCGGCCGGCGAGGTGTACCAGGCCATCGAATCCCCGCGCGGCGAATTGGGCCACTATCTCGTATCGGACGGCTCGGCCAAACCGTGGCGCCTGCACGTTCGGGCCCCTTCATTCGTCAATATCCAGGCGTTGCCTGTGATGATGGCCGACCAGCTGCTGGCAGACACCGTCGCGACGATCGCGTCAACCGATCCTGTTATGGGAGATTGCGACCGATGATCACCTGGTCAAAGGATCGGGCAGAAGCAGCCCAGCGGATACTCGGCAGCTATCCGGAAAAGCGATCGGCGGTCATGCCGTTGCTCTACGTTGCCATGGCCGAATATGGCTTCGTGAGCGAACAAGCGATGCGCGACGTGGCCGAATTGACCGGGTTGACCCCGGTCCAGGTGTCCTCGGTCGCCAGCTTCTACACGATGTACAAACGAGAAGAGGTGGGGCGCTATCTCGTTTCGGTCTGCACCTCGGTGTCCTGTCACTTGTTGGGGGGCGATGACGTGCTTCATGCTGTTGAGGCCGAAACGGGTGTGCCACATGGAGAGACCGGAGCCGATGGCACCTTTTCGGTTGAGCACGTCGAATGTATCGGCGCCTGCGGAGGTGCTCCGGCCGTGCAGGTCAACTATGAATTGATCGAAGGAGTCACGCCGGGGAAAGCAGTAGAGCTCTGCCAATGGCTCGAGACGACTGAACCCGACCCGTTGCTCGGGGACGAGATGCAAGCGCTCTTTGGAGGGCAACGATCGTTCGACTGGGGACCTTCTGAAACCACGGGATCCACAGGTCCGGTGCCGGGCTTCGGCCCATACAGCACAGCAGGAACCGACAAGCTGGCCGATCGATGACAGTAAAAATCCTCACCACCCGTATGGAAGCCCACCCTTCCGACAGTCACACCCTTTCTCGATTCCTGGCCACGGGCGGCTACCGCTCGCTGAAAAAAGCGCTCGACATGGAGCCCGCCGACATCATCGCCGAAGCCAAGGCATCCAACCTGCGGGGGAGAGGCGGGGCCGGTTTTCCCTGCGGTGTGAAATGGGGGTTCCTACCGCCTGACATCTTCCCGCGTTATCTGGTCGTCAACGGGGACGAATCCGAGCCCGGAACGTTCAAAGACCGCCAGCTACTCGAACGCGACCCGCACCAGCTTCTCGAGGGTGTGATCATCTCGTCCTATGCCCTTGGTGTCAACCACGCATTCATCTACATCAGGGGCGAGTATCCCAAGCCG
>JAHEJY010000137.1 GCA_024638625.1 Actinomycetes bacterium | reverse complement strand
TGCGTTCGGCCTCGGTGTGCAGTGCGATGGACCGGAGATCGTGCGGTTCCTCGCGAGCGATTTCGTCCACTGCGTGAATGAGGCGCATGGCTGCTTCGCCGCGATTGATGATGGCGACCCGGGAAAACGATCCGTTGCTAGGCACGACTGGATCGGGGGTTTCTCATCGGCTGCTTCACAGACGTGACGTTAACCGCTGGAACGAAAGCTTCCCGCTTCATCCTGTCCGATATCTTGCCAGGATTCGAACCCGAGCCACGATCCATTCCAATAGAAGTCGATGTTGCCGATGTACGCGTTGTTCCGATAGGTGACCTGATCGGCCGAGGATGTCCCGTCGGTCAACCCGACGGTGATCGGGCTCCCGGAGGTTGCTCTGACCGTATTGCCGTCGATAACGATCCCCGACGAGGGCAGGCGGCGTTCGCTACAGCAGTTCCGAACCACAATTCCGGCCGCATCGTCGACTTCTACGAGGTTGCCCTCGATCCGAATATCGTGTGATTCGCCGATTGTGATCCCTCCAAAGAAGCGGTTGGCGAAGGGGTAGGTGAGGTGACCCCCGGAACCGAGATGATTGTTGCGAACCACCATGTCTTCGGACAACTCGATAAATACACCGCCGCCGTTCGACCTGCCCCAATTGTCGTACATACGATTGTCTTCGATGATTCCCGAATCACACAATTCGTCGCAGTACAGCGCAACGCCCCCGTTGTCGTAGATCTCGTTGCCCCGGACCACGAGATCGGAGGTGAAGAGGGTCTTGATTCCACCTTCGTGGAAGCCGAACTCGTAATCGGGATTGGAGGAGTTCCGATAGATCTCGTTGCCCTCAATGGTGATGCGGTTCAGGCGAGTGTCGTTATCGGCGATACCGCTGATGCCGATCTGGCGATTGTCATGAATGAGGTTGTTGACGACGGTCATACCCGTACCGAGGCTGATTCCCGCCCCTCCGTTCGAGTGGATGTTGTTGCCCTCGACGATCCAGTCGGTACCTTCGCTCGTCCAGTCGTCTACGACACGGGCACTTATCGCACCGTCGAAAAGCCCGACCTGGTAGTTGCGAATCTCCAATCCGCGAATCTCGACGGCATCGACTCCATTGCCCCCGGCGAACGCATTGAATACGGTGCCATTGCCGTCGAGGATCGCCCCCGGCTCACCGATGAACTTCATGTTCGACGCCGGATAGAGAGAGTGGCCGAGATGAATGCCGGCCTTGATGATGAACTCAGTTCCGGGCTGTGCAGCTTGAACCAGATCCGCCAGGGGATCGCCGGGGGTCACGACGATCGGCCCCGCTTCCGGAACGGGGGGTGGCGGGGGAACCGGGTCGGGCAGGGGTTGTGCGACGATACCGGAAACAACTGACCACGCTCCTGCCGGGACTGGCATGGTCGCTTGGGCCGGACCATGAGAGTTCGAAAACCTCATGTAGAAGTTGTTGTCCGTCGCGCGCAGAATCGCGACCGTATCGACGCCGTCGCCGTTCCAGTCGCCGGCTGTTATCACGTCTCCCGGGTTGCCATAGAAGAAGCTCGTTGCCGTGCCGGCGAATTGCTGCGGAGCCACATCGTTGGTGAAATACACGAATCCAGTTGCCTCCCGGTGGAGCCCCACCGTATCGGTGCCATCGCCATCGAAGTCGCCGACAAACGGGCGGTCACCGGGCACGCCGAAGAAGAAGTCGTAGTCGGCGACGAAGACGCCATCGTTCTCGCCAAGCACGTTCGCGATGTAGACCCGCCCTTCGGTCTGGCGGTAGATAGAGACGGTATCGCAGCCGTCGCCATCGAAGTCGCCTGCGATCGCGACATCGCCCTGTATCCCGAGAAAGAAACGAATGGTTCCCGGACCGGTGTCGACCGCGTTGCGCAGGTAGACGTAGCCGTCGCTCGATCGATACGCTCCGGGCGTCGCGTCGCCATCGCAGTCCCAATCCCCGACCAGGGGCTGGTCACCGGGCGAACCGTAATGGAGTGTCTCATATGACGTGGCGTCGATCGGAACGCGCCATTCGCCGGTTACTGAATTCACGAAGGCCGGACGATCGGCCGAATCTGCCGAATCTGCCCACCCGACGCCAGTGCCAACCACCATCAACAGCGTGAGGGCGAGCGCGAGGATGAAGAGCCGGCGCGACGTTTGCAACGGTGCTCGCCCTCGACGATTGCGCAATCGTCTCCCATAGTTCGAAATAGTGATTAGCCCTTCCCAATCCCCAAATCTTGCGGCAGGGATGGTACCCATGGTGCTGCAGGCTCTGCTCAGGAATTAATCGCGTTTCCGCAGTGGCTAATGTCGGGGATCCAGATCGATCAGGAGCCCCCATGGAACACACAGCGTCAGAGGACATCACCTGGGAACCGGCTCCCGCGCAGCATTTCACCGGCGAGGTGTGGTTCGGTGCACTGTCGCGGGTACCAGAACCGGGGCTCAACGCGCTGGGAGTGCATTTCGCTCCGGGAGCACGAACCGATTGGCATTCTCATCCTGATGGGCAGGTCCTGTACATCGCAGCCGGAGCCGGCAAAGTTCAGAATCGAGATGGAGAAACAGTTGCGGTTTCAGCCGGCGATGTGGTGTATTCGCCGGCCGGCGAAGTGCACTGGCACGGCTCGACGACCCATACCCACATGATGCACCTCTCCCTCACGACGGGTGGGGCCACAGAGTGGCTTGCAGAGAAGGTAACCGACGACGATTACGCCCGTTGACAACCCCCGAACAACCACGCCTGTTCGGGAACCACCGCCCTTCGCGCTTCGTCAAACCGGCGTAGAATCTGGGTGAGAATCGGAGGATCTGGTGGACGCGACAGTGATCGCGAGACTGAAGGCAAGGGTGAACGCGACCGTGAAGCCGCCTGCCACGAAGTTGGCATCTGTGTTCGTAGTGCTCGCGCTGGTGGCGGCGGCGTGCGGCGGTGGAACTACCGAACCGCCTGACGACACCGCGACGTCAACGGCTCCCGTAGGGCAGAACGAACCGGCTGAGGCGTCGACACTCGAAGAGTTCTTTGGCTGGGGCGAGCAATACGACCCCTCGGCCGACCAGGAGCGGCAGCGACAGGTGGAAGAAGCGGTTGCGACCTGTATGGCCCAACTGGGATGGGAATACCGGCCGGTTGATTACGGAAGTGCGGAATACTTCGATCCATTTCAGGATGTGAGTGAAGAAGAATGGGCTTCACAGTGGGGATTCGGAGCCACGACATTCATACTCGATGACCCGTGGCGCGACATCGATTACCCGGAGCACGAGTTCCAGGACCCCAACCAGGCCTATGTCGAGTCCCTGTCGGACATTGAAAGAGATCAGTACTACGAAGATCTCTACGGCACCTACGACGAGCCTGCGATCGACCCCGAAACCGGTGAATACGAAGAAGAGTCGCTGTCGTTCCAAGCCGGAAACGGCTGCTACAGCCAGGCTTCCTCAGAAATCTACGGTTTTCCTGAGGAGGGACCAGAACAAGACTTCACAGAGGTGTGGGAGAGTATGGAACGGCTGGAACAGCAGATCATGGCCGACCCCCGCACGATCGAGGCAGACAAACAATGGGCCTCATGCATGTCCGACAAGGGATTCACCTATCAGACCCTGTCCGAAGCTCAGGAACACTTCTACATGGAGGCGGAGCGTTTCTGGATGACCATGGAACAGGCCTACGTCGACCCGTTCGAGGGTTGGACCGAAGACGAAATCAATCTGTGGTTCGAAAACACTCCGCCAGAGGAACAAGAAGACTTCTTTGCCCAGTACAACCAGGGCCCGGAGTTCGATGAGGCGACGACCGCAGAGATCCGCACCCTGAGCGAAGAGGAAGTCAAGACTGCTGTGGCGGCGTTTGCCTGCTCAGAGCCCCTCAAAGAGATCCAGGCGGAAATCCGGGGTGACTACGAGCGGGCATTCATCGAAGAAAACCTGGAACTCTTGACCGAATACCGGGATGCGTACGGCTTTTAGGCAGCTACTCGCCGATCGCAAGCGGATCAACCCGGAACTGTGAAACGGATCCGGCAACTTCGTGCAGATGCACAAAAGCTTCTGTGTAGTCCTTGAAGGTTGCTGAGACAACGAGATCCTGATCGACGTCTTCTATCACGGCAGCCAACCGGTAGATAAGGTCTCTCCATTCGCTCAGAGTCGTCATCGAGATCAGAACCTGGTCGGCAGCCAACCCTGAGACAATGGCCAGCCGACGCGCCTCATAGTGCCTCTGGCGGTGCGAGCGTTTGCAGTATTTTCGGGGTCGGCCCGCGCCGGCGCGGGTTGGCATCAATGCCCCGCACCACCCGCACAATGTTTCCGATGTTGTCGCCAACGATGTTGTCGATGTTGTCGATGTTGTCGCCGATTTCGTCACAGTGACATAGTAGGTAACCGGAAGGTCAATCGTCTGTTGCTGGATCCAATTCCATAGCGACCGAGTTCATGCAGTACCGAAGCCCGGTTGGCACCGGTCCATCGTTGAACACATGTCCCAAATGACCGTCACAGCTGGAGCAAACGACTTCGGTACGGGTCATGAAGTGGCTCGTATCTTCCTTGAGCTTCACCGCGTCCTCGGAAATCGGTTGCCAGAAACTCGGCCAGCCGCTGCCTGATTCGAATTTGGTATCCGACTCGAATAGCTCCGTCTGACACCCGGCGCATCGATATATCCCCGGCCGTTTTTCATCCCAATAGATGCCGGTGAACGGAGCCTCGGTCGCGGCATTGCGTAGAACGTCGAACTGTTGCGGCGTCAGCCTGTTCTTCCAGTCCGTCTCGGTGATGTTGTCCATGGTTCTCCCTTGATGGCGCCGGATCCCGCTCGGGTTTGTCGGTGATCGCCGACTCCGGCACCTGTATCAACGACGAGCGACGCCAAAGTGTTCCGATTACTAATCTCCGACCATGCCCAGTTTTGACATTGTCAGCGAGGTAGATGCCCAGGAAGTCCGAAACGCGGTCGACCAGGCGAACCGCGAGGTCATCAACCGATACGACTTCAAGGATACAAACACCCGGCTGACCGTTGCCGACGATACGATCACAGTCGAGTCCTCAACGGTGGATCGGGTCACCGCCGCCATCGACGTGCTACAGAGCAAGCTCGTGAAGCGGGGCGTTTCGCTGAAGACACTGTCGGGAGGAGAACCCAAAGAGATCGGCGGTCGGCGGGCTCAAGCAGTCTTCCAGTTGAACTCCGGGATCGATCAAGATCATGCCAAGACGATCTCCAAGAACATCCGCGACCAGAAACTCAAAGTCCAGGTTCAGATTCAGGGCGACCAGCTGCGAGTGACCAGCAAGAAGCGCGACGACTTGCAGGCGGTGATCACAGCAGTGAAGGAGATGGATCTACCCCTCCCGCTGCAATACACAAACTTTCGCGACTAGCTCGCCTGCTGAAACTCGGAGGGATCGTTGGCCCCAGCGGCTGGAACATGTTCCGGCGTGGTTGGGGAGGTTGCGTACGCCGCGCCAAACAGAGAAAACGCCAGCCCCAACGCCGTCTCGCCGACTTCATCGAGTGCGCCGACATGGTCACCGAGCAGTCTGGGCATCAGCATGAAACCAATCGCCATGACCACCCAGGGAACCGCCGACATCGGAAAGATCGGGATTCGCCATCGCTCGTAGAAGTGTCTCAGGGCCGGCACAAGACGGTTGCTGACCGGAAGCATGACGCAAAAGGCCGCTACGAAAACCAACGCAAACGCGCGAATGTTTTCGTGGATCCCGGTGATGTTGTGAATGGTGGTTTCGTCCTGAACGTTGATCACCGCGATTCCATCAGGCGTCGCCCAGCCGAAAATCCGCTGGCCCCAGCTGATTTCTTCACCAGCCACGAACATAGAGGCCACCGCCAACAAGGCCAGCCAGACCGGGCCGGAAGTCCTCTTCCTGATCCCCATGACGAACAGAATCGCGGCCAGGAAATACAACAGCGCCGTCAGGTTTTCGAGCAGGCCGTCTTCGACCGTCAACGCATCGAGCTGGCTGCGCGAAGCGAAGTAGAGAATTGCAAACACGCCGGTCGCAACCGTCGCCAGAATGGTGTGGATATTTCCCCGCATGGCCTTGTGCAGCCCTCTCAACCCGTCCTCGCCTTCAGGCTTGCCGATAAACCACTGAAAGGTGGACACCGATAGGTAGGGCACCCACGG